>JBFIHF010000101.1:0-17539 GCA_041601915.1 Bradymonadaceae bacterium | reverse complement strand
GTCGTCGCCGGTGGCGTGGTAGTGGTTGCTCATGAGCACCAGCGTGGTGAGCGCGATGCCGTCGCGCTGGGCGTAGTGGATCGCGAGGTACTTGAAGATGTTCAGGATCTCCTCGGTCGGGGTGAACCGGAAGCTGCCGTCCTGGGTGCGACGGGTCAGGAACAGGGTCGAGTCGGGGTACACGGGGTTGGGTGCGGACATGGCGCCTCCTTTGGGAGGCGTTATCGGCAGCACGTCGCGATCGTTGCAGAATTTGTGGGGTGGTAGGCGGTTCGGCCTTTGATGGCGCCGAAATTGTACGGTCACACGCTGGCGCGGAGTGTGGACCAATTGGTCTGTTTATATTTATCTTGAATGGACTGTTTGGATGGGTGGAATCTGCCGATTGGTACTTTATCGGTCACCCATCGATCGATATGTGTGGAGGAGCCCACGGGAGGCCGCCGATGAACCTTGGAATCGAACTCAGCGCCGGTGCCGGCGTGCCGTTGTACGTGCAGATTCACGATGCGATCTCGGCCCGAATCGACAGCGGGGTGTTTCCGACCGGCTTCCGATTGCCTGCGACCCGCGCGCTGGCGGAGCAACTCGGCGCGCACCGCAACACCGTGGTCCGGGCCTATGAGGAGCTCGCGCTCAGTGGATACGTGGAGAGCATGGTGGGGCGGGGCACGTTCGTCGCGGAGCGGCGGGTGCTTCGCGCCCCTGACGCCCCGCAATCGCCCCGTCGCGTGCCGTGGTCTTCGCTGGTGTCGACGATCACCGATGTCGAGCCGATGCGCCGGTTGAGCCGGCTCCGTGCGTACGCGGGTCCGAATGTCATCAACCTTTCGCGGAGTCAGCCGTCGTCGGACCTGTTGCCCGACGAGCTGCTGCGGCGTTGCACGGAGCACGTCCTGCGCACGCGCGGCGCAAAGGCGCTGTCATACGCTCCACGAGACGGCGTGGAGCGGTTGCGCGAGGTGATTGCCGGTGAGCTGTGCGCGCGCGGTGTTCCGGTTCGGATGGAGGACCTCATGATCACGAGCGGGAGCCAGCAAGCGCTGGACATCGTGACGCGAGCACTGGTCGACCCGGGGGACACGTTTCTCGTCGAGGACGCCACGTACAGCGGTGCGCTGAACGTGCTGGCGCTGTCGCGCGCCCGCGTCGTGGCGGTGCCATGCGATGCGCACGGTCCCGAACTCAGTGCGTTGCAACGGCTGGCGCGCGGGCGTGTGAAGGGGTTGTATGTGATCCCGAACGCTCAGAATCCCACGGGCCGCACGATGACCGCCGAGCGCCGCGAGGCGCTGATCGGTTGGTCTCGGGAGTTTGGTGTGCCGGTGATCGAGGACGACTATGTAGCGGGGATCGACTTCGGTGGTGTCGCGCCGCCGCCCGCGCTGCGGGCCCTCGATCGCGACGTGCTGCACCTGGGCACGTTCAGCAAGAACCTCATCCCGGCGCTGCGGGTCGGGTACCTCATCGCGCCGCCGGAGTTGCGCGAGACGCTGGTGTCGCTGAAGAGCGCCATGGACCTCGGGACGTCGGCGCTGCTGCAAGAGTCGTTGGCGGAGTTCCTCGAGCGCGGCTACCTGCGGTCCCACCTGCAGCGCACGCTGCCGGAGTACCGCAAGCGTCGTGACGCGCTGGTGGGCGCCCTCACGGAGCTGCTGCCGGGTGACGCGATCGTACATACCCCGACCCGCGGCATCGCGGTGTGGCTGGAACTGCCCGTGGGATGCGACGGCGAGCGCGTCTACGACATCGCGCGCCGGGAGGGCGTGTTGATCGGGCCGGGAAGTCTGAACGGGACGCATCACCGCCACTGTGTGCGGCTGACGTTCTGTTCGAGCCCCGCGGAGGCCCTCGTGGAGGGCGCGCGTCGACTCGCGCGAGCTGTAGAGATTGCGATGAACACGGACGTCCGCACGAGCGGCGCCGTTTTGGACGTGGTTTGAATCCTGAGGAGGATGCGATGAAGAGTTCGACCGAACGAGTAAATCTGGGGCTCGCCGAGATGCTGCGCGGCGGTGTCATCATGGACGTCATGAACCCCGACCAGGCGCGGATCGCGGAAGAGGCGGGTGCGGTCGCGGTGATGGCGCTGGAGCGCGTTCCGGCGCTCATCCGCGCGGAAGGCGGCGTCGCGCGGGCAAGCGACCCCGAGATGATCGAGGCGATCCAGGCCGCGGTGTCGATTCCGGTGATGGCGAAATGCCGAATCGGTCACTTCATGGAGGCGCGAATTCTGGAGGCGCTCAACGTGGACTTCATCGACGAGAGCGAGGTCCTGACCCCGGCGGACGATGCGTTCCACATCGACAAGCGCCAGTTCAAAGTCCCGTTCGTGTGCGGCTGTCGCAATCTCGGCGAGGCGCTGCGGCGCATCGGAGAAGGTGCGGTGCTGATCCGGACCAAGGGCGAAGCCGGAACCGGGAACATCGCGGAGGCGGTTCGGCACCTGCGCTCGCTGCACACCGCGATTCGGCGCCTGACCCAGCTGAGCCGCGAGGAGCTGATGACCGAGGCGAAGGAACTCGGCGCGCCCTATGACCTGGTGATGGATGTCGCCGAACGTGGCGAGCTTCCGGTCCCGAACTTCGCGGCGGGCGGCGTGGCGACGCCGGCCGACGCGGCACTGTGCATGGCGCTCGGCGCCCAGAGCGTGTTCGTGGGTTCGGGCGTCTTTCTCAGCGAGGACCCCGTTCGTCGGGCGCGTGCGATCGTCGATGCCGTCGCCGGCTGGGAGGACGCCGCGGTGCTCGCCCGCGTCAGCTCGGGTCTCGGTGCCGCGATGCGCGGGACGGAGCATGTGCCCGAGGGCGAACGCTTCGCGACGCGGGGTTGGTGAGATGCGCGTCGCGGTCTTGGCGGTCCAGGGAGGGGTGCAGCCCCATGTCGACATGCTGCGCTCACTGGGGCACGACGTCGTCGCCGTCCGACGCGCCGTCGACCTCGCCAGTGCCGAGGGTCTCGTGCTGCCCGGCGGCGAGTCGACCACGCAGCGCCGCTTGATCGATCGGGCGGCGATGGGGCCCGTGCTCGATGAGCTCGTTCGATCGGGCGTACCGGTGTTGGCGACATGCGCGGGGCTGATCCACTGTTCCGCGGCCGGCTTCGGTTGGCTCGACGTCGCGGTGGAACGCAACGGATGGGGCGCACAGCAGGCATCCTTCGAAGCGATCGACGACGAGGGTCGCACCCCGATGGTGTTCATCCGCGCACCACGCATCATTGGCGTCGGCGCGGGCGTCGAAGTGCTGGGGACCTTTCAGAGCGAGCCCGTGTTGGTGCGCCACGCGAACATCACTGGCGCGACCTTTCACCCGGAGTTGACAGGCGATCCCGGTCTGCATCGCCGCGTGTTCGGTCCCGCCGCCTGATCACGTCGCCGGGAGCCGTCGACTCGTAATGCGAGCTGCGGCGAGTTGTCTGCATCCTGCCGCTGGACACCATCCGACGTGGGGGCATATACCCAGCAGAGCAACTCGATCTGAGGCCGGGACCGCCATGAATACGAACATCTTTCGCCAGTACGACATCCGTGGGATCGCCGACGAGGATCTGACCGACGAGGTCGTCGGACATCTCGGACGCGCGTTCGCGACCATGGCGAGCCGCCGGCTCGCCATCGACGGTCTCAAGATTGGCGTCGGCAAGGACATGCGCACCTCCAGCGATCGGTTGTTCACGGCGCTCACGGACGGCATGCGGGCCTGCGGGGCCGACGTCGTCGAGCTCGGCATGGTGCCGACGCCGCTCGTCTACTTCGCGAAGTACACGGAGAAGCTCGACGCGATCGTGATGATCACGGGGTCGCACAATCCCGGTGACTACAACGGCTTCAAGATGATGGTCGGCAGCGACACGTTGCACGGCTCGGACATCCAGGAGCTGCGGGGTCTGATCGAGGTTCGCGACTTTGTCGCCGCATCGAGCCGCGGCGCGATCAGCTCCCAGCCGGACCTCATCGATCGCTACCTGTCGTACATCGGGGAGAACATCAACGTCGGCCCCCGGCGATTGAAGGTCGCGGTGGACTGCGGAAACGGTGTCGCGGGTGTCTGTGCGATCGAGCTCGTACAGGGCGTGCTTGGGTGCGACGCGATCGGGATGTTCCTTGAGCCCGACGGCACGTTCCCAAACCACCACCCGGACCCCACGGTCCCCGAAAACCTGACCCACCTGGTCGCCAAAGTCCGCGCGGAGGGCTGCGACGTCGGCGTCGCGTACGACGGGGACGGCGACCGCATCGGGATCGTCGACGAGAACGGGAAGATCATCTTCGGAGACACGCTGCTGATCCTGCTGTCCCGCGCGGTGCTGGCGGAGCGTCCCGGCGCCACGATCATCGGCGAGGTGAAGTGCTCGCAGATGCTCTTCGACGACGTCGAAGCCCACGGCGGCACCGCGATCATGAGCATGGTGGGCCACAGTCTCATCAAGGCGAAGATCAAGGAGACGGGCGCCGAGCTCGCCGGTGAGATGAGCGGACACGTCTTCTACAATGATCGGTACTTCGGCTACGACGACGCGCTGTACACGACCGCGCGCCTGATCGAGATCTTGAGCAACACCGATCAGACGGTCAGCGAGCTGCTGAGCGACTTGCCCACGACATTCGTGACCCCGGAGATCCGTCGCGACTGCGTCGACGAACTCAAGTTCGACGTACCGGGACTCGTCGCCGCCACGTTCGAAGGGGAGTTCGCCGTGAACACGATCGACGGCGTGCGCGTGAACTTTGGCGACGGATGGGGGCTGTGCCGCGCGTCGAACACGCAACCGGCGCTGGTGTTGCGCGTGGAGGCCCAAACTGCGGCGCGCCGAGACGAGCTTTTGGCGCTGCTGACGTCGGCGGTGGAAGACGCCGAACGTTCCCTGCGTTGAAACCACCGCGTGCGACGAGCGTCTGGTGGTCATGAGCGACGAAGGGAAGCCAAAGAAGCGGGTCTGGGTCTGGGTGCGAGACATCGCGCTGATGATCGCATTGGTCGTCGGCGTCATGGCCTACCAGAGCCGCGACCACGTTCCGGGTGGCGCCGCGGTCCCGCAGTTCGATCTGGCGCAGCTCGATGCGGCGGGGAACGTTTCCTCGGCATCGCTGGCCGGCAAGCCCACCGCGATCTACTTCTGGGCGCCGTGGTGCGGCGTCTGCGATGCGAGCTCGCACAACATGTCCGCGGTCCGCGCCGCGGTCGGTGATGACGCGAATGTCCTGTCGGTGGTGCTGGAGTATCGCTCCCTCGATAGCGCGCGCGATTTCGTGCGTCGGAACGAGGCGACGTATCCGGTGTTGCTCGGCAATGACGCCGTCCGCGACGCGTTCGCCGTCACGGCTTTCCCGACGCTGTACGTGCTCGACTCCGACGGTCGGGTGACCTCGTCGGCCGTCGGCTACACCACCGAGCTCGGAATTCGCGCTCGCCTCTGGTGGGCGGCACTGTAGGCCGGTCAGACGAGATCTTCGTCGATCGGCGGCAGCTCCGGATCTTCCTTGGGCAGGATGCTTAGCAGAAGCCAGCACGCCGCCGTGAAGGCGGCACCCACGCCCACGAGTACGTCGAAAGCGGTCGTGGGGCCCCAGTCCTTGGACCACGCCTCGTACCACCCGCCGCCGACCTGACTGGACAGCGAGTAGCTCAGATTGGTCAGCGACATCAGGATCGCGAAGATCGTCCCCGCGGACTCCGCCGGACAATACCGTGCGGCCATATCGAGCTGCACGAGGGTCGTGATCATGAAGAAGAAGCCGACCGCCGCCGCGATCACCATCGCGCTGGTCTCGTCGGTCATCCCCCAGTAGCAGAGCGATGAGATCACCATCGTCACGAGGGACAGATGGATCAGGGTGCGGACGTGGATCTTGGGGGCGATGATTCCGTAGACGAGGCACGCCGTGATCGAGGCGACCGCGCCGACGGAGTAGGTGTTTCCGACGAACTGTTCGCTGAAGCCCATGACGTCCGTCATGTAGACGTACTGCACGTCGCCGGAGAAGGGGTTGAAGTTCAGCAGGAACAGGAACACGGCGACGGGCACCACGAATCCGCCGCGCAGCGCGCCCCACGTGGACTTCATCGTCGCCTTCGCGGCGTCGAGATCGACGCGATGGGTGCGCGGCTCCTTCACGAGGACCAGCGTCGCGACGAACGTCACCAGCGTGAACACGCCGCAGATGATGAACCCCATCTGCTGATACTTGTTCTGGCTGAGCCATCCACCGACGACCCCCGTCAGGATCCCGGCCGCATACAGCGCAGCCCACTGGATCGACTGTAGCCGTCCCGTGTAGTTCAGCGGTTGTCCCTTCTCGACCATCAGTGCGTCGGCCACGACGTCGGTGAACGCGACGCCCGCGCACGGCAGAAGCAACAGCCACATCAACAGCGTCGTGGAGCCCGCGGGCAGGTCGAGGACGCCGGCGAAGATCAGGCCGCCCGCCGCGACCAACGTCGCCATGAGCAGGTAGCTCTTTCGTCGCATCCCGAACACGGGAACGAAGTCGGTCAGCAGGCCGAAGACGGGCTTGATGTACCAGGGGAAGCCGACGACGAACATGAAGCTCGCGATGTCGGCGGCGCCGAGCCCCCACTCCTTCAGCATCGAACGCACGGGCTGCGCGATGAGGCCGGTGGTGGGCTCGCCGATGCCTTGCACGAAGTAGATCAGGCCAAACAGGACCGCGAGCTTGGCGGTCTGCTGCCTGATCGCCCTGGGTGGCGCGACCGGTGGCACTGTCGTCATGCCGCTACGCTACATGGTGAATCTCGTCTGCGGCAACTTCGCACGGCCAAAAGCAAAGCGGCCCCGCGAGTTTCGCGGAGCCGCTGCGTTCGGGCCGACAATCGGGGCTACAGGGCGCACTGCACGACCTGTTCGCACAACACGTCGTCATTGAAGCTCTGCAGGCACGCCTCGCGCAGCTCGTCCGCCTGGCTCGGGTCGATCGGCGTCTGGTAGCCCTGATCGGCCAGCAACTGCTCGATCTGCGCGCAGTCGAGGGTGCCCGGGGCGGGACTGTTCGGTCCGCCACTGCTGGGGTCCGCGAAACACTGGTCCGCCACGGTGGCGCACAGCTGTGCGTCGTAGTTCTGGTCGATGCACATTTGGTACGCTTCGTCGCGGCTCACGCCGTTGGGGTCGATGTTTTGGCCGGCCGCGGACTGGTAGATCATCTCGCAGAAGTCGCTGCCCGGCGGCACGTTCGGGTTCGTGTTGCCGGGTGGGTTGCCGGCCGGATCGAAACACGTTGCGACCTGCTGACACAGACCGGGGTCGTGGCCCTGATCCACGCACGCCGCGAACGCTTCGTCGGGGGTGATGCTGGTCGGATCGACGTTTTGCGCGTCGACATACGCGAAGACCTGGTCGCAGATGTCGCCTGGCTGCGGCTGGTTGGGCGGGGTCGTCGCCGGGTTGTTGCAGTTTGCGTTGTGGCCGAAGCAGCCGTTCGCGACCGCGTCGCAGGTCTGATCGTCGACCTGACCACTGGCCACACACGCCTCAAAGACCACGTCGGGGCTCAGCTGTGCGGGATCGATCCCGTTTTGCGTCAAGGCGCTGTTGATCGCGGCGCAGTCCACCTGGCCGCCGGGGGTCAGGGCCTGGCCGAGCGATGCATCGAGTGCGGCGTCGGTCGACGGCTCTTCGCTCGTGCATGCAGCGAGGGTGATGAGGCTGAGAATTGCGATGAGGACTGTTGCCGTTTTCATGTCGATCTCCGTCGGGCGTTGGAAGGTCACATTGCTCACAAACCTCAGCCTACGGGGCTCACGGGGGGCTTCGACTTAAATGGAGTTAAGGTGGGGACTCGTTCTTTAAGACGTCTTTAAGAGCTTCCGAGCTCTTAAGACGCCCGGCTCAGAACGCGGCGAGCTGCTCGGCGGAGAACTCGAAGCTCTCGCGGCCCTGGGATGACAGGGTCAAGATCACGCCGTCGCACTGCTGTCCGTCCAGCGATCCGTTGATCGAGCAGACGGCGGCGATGTACGCATCTTCGCCGAGGTTGCACTCCGGTCCGAGCTCGTCGACCTGCAGGGTGAGCAGCGCGTCGGCGGCGACCTCACCGCGCAGCTGAACGGCGAAGTATCCGCCGCAGCCTAACGCCGCGAATGCGGGACACTGCGCATTGCCGGGCTGGCCGAGCACGACCGAGATTTCGTCCGACGTCGCGGTCGCCTCGGCGATCAGGATCGTCCCGAGCTCAATCGGTTGGGCGTTGGGGCCGTGCGTGAGGCGCAGACCGGCGATCTCGGGTCCCGGGGATGCGTTCGGGTTGCCGGGATCGGTGCTGGGATCACACTGTCCTTGCAGCGCCTGCTCGTCGGCGATGACGACCACGAAGCGACTCAGGTCGAGGCGCGCCCCGGGTTGGATGTTCGGTGGGTTGTTTCGTGCGCATTCGTCTTGCCCGGCGGGGTCGTCGCAGGGGTTGGGCGGCTGGGAAACGTCGGGCTGGGCATCGGGTACGCGAGGTGTGCCCGCATCTGCGTCGCCGTCGGACAGCTCACATCGACATTGGTCCGCGACGCGTACGCATTCCGCGGGGCAATCGCCAAACGGGTGCCCTCTCTCCAGCTCGCCGAACGTGTTGCAACCGACGAGCAGCAGGGCCATCGACAACACTGAAGGGGCGGGGCGCATTGGCTATTGGTAACATAACGCGGCGCAGGCCTCCAAAGTGTCAGCCGGTTGGGGCGAGGTCGTCGGTCAGCCGAAGCGCCACGTCGCCCGCGAATCGATAGCCGCGATCGCCGGTGACGAGCACGTCCTCGAGGTCCATCTCGCGCAGGAACTTCACCGCCGTGTACACGCGGTTCCGGCGCGTCGACAGGTTGAGCTCTTCGCCGGGCCAGCCGGCGGCGGCGAGGCCGTCGACGTCGAGTTCCTCGACGGGGTCCGCGTGTGCGGCTTCGATGAGGCGCCGCACCAACAGACGCAGCGGCCGCCGCGTCGACAAGTCGATCGGGGCACGGTCGTCGAGCCGATACCAGTCTCCACCGCGATGCAGTAACAGGACCCCGCGGAATGCGTCGCGCAGCGGGCCGAAGTGCGCGAACTCCGCCCCCATCGCGCGCAGGCGCCGCGCCCAGAGCCGGACGTAGGGATTCGGGGGCGGGTCCGCACGGTCTTCGAGTAGGGCTCCTCCCCATTCCCACGCGCGCGCCACGTGCTGGCGGCTTGCCGCTTCGTCGCCGCTGCTGCGCGCCAGCGCAAGGCAGTGCCACGCGCGGGCGATGTCGCGCAGCATGCCCACGACAGCTCGGATGTGCGGATCGGCGGCGGAGAACATCGCCGTCAGCTCTTCGAGGCGGTTGACGTACACGAGCGCACCACGCGCGTCGTGCACGGCGAGCGCGGTGAGCAGGGTCAGGGCGCTCGCGAAGGCGTCGGGGTCCGCGCCGGCGACGATCCCTGGCGTCATCGTCTCCACGCGGTCGAGCTCGACTGGCCGGCCGCGCGCCAGGTCCAGCGCGGCGCGCTCGACGAAGGCGATCGCAGCGTTGTGGTGGTCGTGGCTGTCCTTCCCGAGCCGAATCGCCTCCGAGAACGACGACCACGCGCGCTCGTCGTCGCCGAGTTCGCACTCCACCAGCGCGAGCCGTACGAGGCCCGGCGTGCGGTATCGCGTGAATCCGCCGGTTCTCCAGGCCTCCAGCGCCGTGGTCAGTTCTCGTTGCGCGGCCTCGAGCTTCCCCGTGCTCTGCAGCGCGACGCCGAGGTTGAAGTGCGCCGACGACGCGAGAAAGTGGCTCGCCGACGCGTCGTGCAGGCGGACGGCGTCGGCGAATCGTGTGACCGCGCTGTCCAGGCGCCCCAGCCGCAGCTCCACGTAGCCGAGCCCCGTGGTGCATCCGGCGGCGAAGAGCTCTCCGCCGATCGCCCCGAAGATATCGCGGGCCTCCGCAAACGCGATCCATGCGCGGTCGACCTCGTTCGTCTGCGTGCGGGCAAATCCGAGCCGCTCGAGAAGTCGAGCTTCCATGAACCGCTCCGCGTGCCGTTGCGCGGTGACGACGGCCGCCTCGAGGAGTTCGCACACCTCAGCGGGCCCCCGCTGCGCGTCGACCATCGACTGCACGCGTCGCAAGACGAGCCACGAGTGAACGTCATCTTCGGCCGAGATCCCGTCGCCCACCCGCTCCAATACCCGGGCGGCGAGCAGTCGTTCGCCGCGAACCACGAGCGCTTCGGCGAGCGTTGCCCCGAGGACCGCACGGTGCGCCGGGCTCGTGTTGCTTTGCGAGAGCACCGCGTCGATCGCCTGCTGGTACACGTCGAGCGGACCTCTGAGCACGATGTGCCATCGCAGCGCCAGCAGGAGCCGCGCCATGTCGTTGAAGTTCCCGGCATCGCGCGCGCGTTCGAGCACTGCCGCGAGTTCGTCGCGTTGGCGATCGAGCTCATCGAACGCATGCTGACCGCGGGGACCCAGGATCGCGGCGCCGAACTCCTCGGCGCGCCGCACGAGAAAGTCGTCGCGTCGCCGTGCGATGTCGCCTGCAAATGGCCGCATCGCGAGCTTCTCACGAGCGTACTCGCGCACCGTGCGTAGCAGTCGAAAGCTCATCGAATCGCCGACGAAGCGGCTCTGAAGCAAGGAGTTCCCGACGAGCTGTTCCACGATATCGAGGATGTCGGCGTCGACGTACTCGCCCAGGGTGTGCTCGGCGGCGCGCAGGTCGAACCCCGCCGTGAACACCGAACAGCCCGCCAGCACCGTCTGCTGCGCGTCATCGAGCATCTCCCAGCTGCCGTCCAACGCTCCGCGCAAGCTGCGATGGCGAGGGTCAGCGGGAGCGCTCGACTTGAGCACATCGAGTCGCTCGGCGACGCGCCGCACGAGGTCCGCGGGCGTCATCACAGTGATCCGCGCCGCCGCGAGTTCGATCGCCAGCGGGAGGCCATCCACGACTTCGATGAGCCGGTCGATCGCCGGCGAGTCGTCGGCGGCGAAGTCCGGGCGCAGCGCGCGGGCTCGCAACACGAACAGCGCACGGCCGTCGCGCACCGTCAGCCCATCGAGCCGGTGCGTCGATCCGCCGCGCACGTCGAGTCGGGAGCGGCTCGTCACGACGAATCGCACCGCCCCCGCGAGCGCCGCGAAGCGCTCCAGCAGTGGTTCCAGTCCTGGGATGTGGTCTGCGTTGTCGAGCACGACAACGATCGGCTCCGCGCCCACGAGCATTGCGTCGAAGCGGGCGTCGACCTGTGGCGGCGACTCCTGCGGGGTGCCATCACCGGTCAGCGCCGCGGCGAGCGAGTACATCAGCGCCGCGGTTGTCGTGATGGAAGACAGCTCGCAGACGACGTGGCGCCCGAACGACCGCGCGAGGGCAGCGGCGAGGTGGGACTTTCCTACTCCGGGCGGGCCAAAGATGCTGACGACCCGCTCGCGCCCCAGAGCCGTGCGGAGCGCGTCGAGTTCCGCCTCACGGCCGACCGTTTCAGCCGCCCCCCGGACGACTCGGGTCGCATCGCCATCGTGGCCCGCGGGGTATGCGCTGTCGTCCGTCACCCTGAACGCGCCATCGAGAGGAGAGCGGCATCGTAACACCCGTTCCGTGCGCCGTGTAGCCGCCCGTCCCCGCGCGGATGACACCCCCGCACGACTCGCCTATCATCGGGCCATGACCGCGTCGCTGCCCATCGATGAGAACTTCCCCGAACCAGGTCGGCTCTTCGCCGAGCGATATCACATCGCGCGCCTGATCGGGACGGGCGGTCATTCACGGGTGTACAGCGCGCGACAGCAAGGCTTCGACCGCGATGTCGCCGTGAAGGTGCTGACACTCGACGGCCAGACTCGCGCGACGCGCGAGATCATGGAGAAGCGCTTCTACCGCGAGGCGCGGCTTCTCTCCCGGCTGCGCGGTCCGAACACGCTGCGGGTCTACGACTACGGTCGCACGGAGTCGGGTCAGCTCTTCATGGTCGCCGAGCTCGTGGAGGGCACCGACCTCAAGGAACTCCTGCGGACGCACGGCCCGCTGCAGGGTCGTCGGGCGCAGCGAATCTTCACCCAGGTCTTGCGTGGCCTGCTGGAGGTGCACAGCGAGGGTTTTCTGCACCGCGACATCAAACCCAGCAACATCATGGTCTTCGACCACCTCGGCGAGCGGGACCGCGTGAAGTTGCTCGACTTCGGCATCGCGAAGGGTGTTGGGGGCGACGCCGACGAGACGGCGCACACGATGGCGGGCTTCGTCATCGGTACGCCGGGTTACATGTCTCCGGAGCAGGCGCTCGGCCATCCGATGCAAGCGGCGAGCGACATCTTCAGCGCCGGGCTCGTCGCGTTCGAGATGCTGACGGGGCGTTCGCCGTATCTGGGCCTCTCGCTGGAGCAGATGCAGCGGCGCGTGATGGCGGGGCCGCTGCGCTTGCCCGGCACCGTCGATGTCGAAGCGGACCTCGCCGCGGTGATCCATCGCTCGCTGCTCGTCGAGACCGACCAACGGTACGCCTCGGCCGCCGACGCGCTGCGGGACCTCGGTGTCTCGGCCGACACGATCGAAGTGCCCGTCGCGTCATCGGCACGCACGGTTTCGAACGTGCTCACGTTCCCGCTGAACTTCGACGTCACGGGGTCGACGGCGATCGACACGCTCGCGGACCCCGACACGGGTCAGACGGTGACGATCACGTTGCCGGGCGCGCCGCTGCTCGACGATCACGTCGAGGCCTCGCCCGACGACCTGCTCGATGAGCAGCCGACACTGTCGTCGCCTCGCCGGAGTCGCCGACCGTTTCTCGTGGTGTTCGTGATCGCCGTCGTGGCTGTCGGCGTGGCGATCTGGCTCGCTTCGCGCGGCGACGTGCCGCCCGATTCGGTTCCGTTGCCGATGCCGGCCGCCGAGATCGCGCCGGCGATCAGCGCGGCGTCTGATGTCCTGGTTCGTTCGGCCCGCAACGCGGAGCTGGACGCCGTGATCAGCGCGAAAGAGTCCATGATTGAGGCTGCCCCGGATGTCCCGAGTGAGTCGGAGATGAAGTTCGATGAGAGCGACGCCGAGTCGCCGCCTGCCGCACCGATTCGGCGGGCCGTTCCGAAGTTGGAGGTCGAACCGGGGAAGCCGGTGCGGCCCCGCGACAAGCCGCGCCGCGAGCCGGAGGGGCTGCGTCCACCCGTCCGTCCAGGCGCACGGCCCGACCCGATGCCTCCAATGCTGACGCCGAAGACCGACTTCGACGTCCGCGCGATCGACGAGCTGTGAGTCCGCGCGGTCTCAGCGTCTGGGTGCTGTTGGCGTGCTGGGCCCCGGTCAGCGCCGCCGCCGACCCCTCGCCCGAGGATGTCCTCGAGGCCGAAGCCACCTACCAGGCTGCGGTGAAGGCCTTTGGCCGAGGCGACGCTGTGGAGGCCGCGACCCTGTTTCGGGCGAGCTACGACCTCGTCGCCAAGCCGGAGCTGCTCTACAACGAGGCGTACGCGCTGGCGATCGCCGGTGATCTCCCCGCGGCCAAGCGTGTCGCCATCGAGGCGCTCGACGGCGGTTTGCCCACCGCGATGGACGCCAAGACCCGGGCGCGGCTCGACGCGTGGGACTTCGCCGAGACGGCACGGGCAGTCGCTGCGACGCCGGCCGCACTGGCGCCGCCGCGCGTCGCGAGCAGTGACTCGCTAGGTCTCAGTGGGGAGGGCCCGGTTGCCCCAGAACCGCATGCCGCGCGGTTGTTCAGCTACGTCGCGGTTGGTGCGGGCGTCGTCGGTCTGGGCGCCGCGCTGGTGCTCGAAACGCAGATCGGGTCGATCGGTGACGACATGGATGCGGCGGCGGCCGCCCGCGACGAGCAGGCCTACGCGAGCGCGCTCCGTCGCGGTCAGCGATTGCAGACGATCGGTCGCGCCGCATGGATCGCCGGCGGCACGCTGATCGTGACGGGCATCGTGGTGTGGCTGGTCAGCCGAACTCGCGCAACGACATCTAACCACGACCAGCTGACCCTCCGATTTTGAGCCGCCTTCGATGAGACGAAACCTGGGACCAGTTGAGAATCTGCGGTTCGGCGGTTGGTGGCTTGCACCGATTCGCCTGCTGCTGATCCTCGTGATCTGGGCTCCGCTGCCTCTGGCTCTCGGCTTTGCGACGCAGATCAGTCGCCTCGCGACATCCTTGCCCGACGTGCCGAACCTCGACGAGATGCGCCCCGCGTTTGGCTCGCGGGTCGAGACGGTCGACGGCTGGTATCTCGGCGGTTCGCGCGTCACGCAGGCCGTCGCGTTCGAGGATCTGCCGGCGCATGTGATCGGCGCGGTGATGGCGGCCGAAGACGAGAACTTCTTCAGTCACCAGGCGTTCAGCTTTCGCGCCATCGCCCGCGCGGCGCTGGAGAACTACCGGTTTGGTCGCACCGTCCAAGGCGCCAGCACGATTACGCAGCAGGTCGCGCGCTACTTCCTCGACACGCGCGAGAAGAGTTACGACCGCAAGATCAAGGAGTTGCTCCTCGCGCGGCGCATCGAGGCCAACTACCCCAAGAACCGGATCCTCGCCGCCTACATCGGCGGTGTGTTCTGGGGCCACACCGCGCATGGCATCACACAGGCATCGTGGCAGTACTTCGGCAAGTCGCCGACCGAGCTCGACCTCGGCGAAGCGGCGTTGCTCGCGGGACTGCTCCCGGCACCGAGTCGGTACTCGCCGTTCAAGTCGGTCGAACTCGCGACGCGTGAACGAGCACGAGTGCTACGCAGGATGGTCTCGACGGGCATGATCTCCCAGGCGGAGGCCGACGCGAGCGACGCCTCGCAGCTGGTGCTCAATACCGATCGAGACGAGGTGGGGAATCGGATGCCCGCCGCATACCAAGCGGGGTTGAGGTTCATCACGACCCGCGGCGACGATCTGTGGGCGTCGGGCGGAATCACCGCGGTCGTTCCTCACGCGCCGCTGAACCAGGCGATCGCCACGCGCGCGGTACGGCAAGCCGTGATCGCGATCGATCACCGCCAGGGCTGGCGCGGGTCGCCGGGGCGCGCCACGGGGGCCGTCGACGAGCAACTGATCGCGCAGGATGCCGGGCGCTTCGCGCTGGCCCGCGTCACGCGCGTTTCGCGCGACGCGGTCGATGTGGTGACGCGGGGCGGAACGAAGACCTTGCGGCTCGCGGAGTCGGATTGGGCGGAACCCGCTGCGACCCCACGGCACTACAAGCGGCCGGTGCGTTTGAGTTCGTTCGTCGAAATCCTGCACGTCGACGATCTCGTGTACGTCGACTTTGCCTCGCCCATCGGCGGCCGCGGCGGCGCGAAGGCCGACAAGCTACTGGATTCCGCGGCGTGGCCCCGCCCCGAAGGCGAGCCGGCGCTCGCGCAGGTCCCGATCTTCGAGGCCGCGACGATCGCGATCGACTCGCAGACCGGTCGGCTGCTGGCCGCCGTGGGCGGGTTCGACTCGGACTCCGATTCGTTCGATCGCGTGTTTCAGGGGTGTCGTCAGCCGGGCAGCGTGTTCAAGCCGATCGTGTATGCGGAGGCGCTCTCCAAGGGGCTCACTGCCGCGACGATGTTGTCCGACGTGCCGACCGAGGTCGCGACAGGGCGCGGGGATGTCTGGCGCCCACGCAACGCGGACCGCGACTTCAAAGGGTATGTCACGCTCGCCAACGCGTTGGCCTGGAGCCGTAACATCCCGACCGTCAACCTGATGGATCATCTGGGCCCGCGGTTCGTGGTCGGCCGCGCCAAGAAGCTGGGTGTCACGGAGTCGCGGCTCGCGACGACATCGTCTGTGAGTTTGGGCGCGAGCTGTCTACGTCCGTACGAGGTGGCCCAGATCTACGCCGCGTTTCAGCGGCACGGGCGCACCGTGGGCGTGGGGGCGGTGGCGTCGTGGGTCGACCATCTCGGCGCGGCGCGCGACGACACGCTGCATTTCGCCACCGCAGGCTGGCGGACGGCGGCGCGGCTGTCGCGCATGGCGCGCGTCGAGGCGCTGCCCGATCGCGGTGTCAGTGAGAACGTGGCGTTCATCATGACGGACCTGTTGCGCCGCGTGGTGACGAGCGGCACCGCGCACGACCTGCCCAACGACTGGCTGATCGCGGGGAAGACCGGCACCACCAACGAGTTCGACGCCTGGTTCGTCGGCTTCGATGAGACACAGACCGTCGCCGCGTGGGTCGGCGCGGACAAGAACCGCGTGCCGCTGGGGCGCGGCGAGCACGGCGCGACGACGGCGATGCCTGTGTTTGCGTCCTACTACGATCCGTTCGCCCGCATGAAAGGCGACGACGACGCATTCCCCGGCGAGCCACCACCGGGCATCGAGTACGTCGCGATCGACGCGACGACGGGGCTTCTCACCCCGCCCGGGGAGTGGGGCGTCAAATACCCGTTCGTCGTCGGCACCGCCCCGACGGACCTGTCGCCGACGCGGGGGACGAAGCAGGCGCAGCGCCTCGATGAACTCAGCTACGAGTTCTGAGGGGCGCATTGATGGAGTGCTCGTTTGCTTGTATAGACGGGCCGTGTTGTTCCGATCCCCAAAACTGGCGGGCGAAGCCCTCAATCGACCCATCGTGGCGATCGGAAACTTCGACGGCGTGCACCGTGGTCACGCGAGCGTGATCGAGCGCGCCGTCGCCGAGGCCCAGCGCCACGGCGTGGATGCGGCGGTTCTGACGTTCGATCCGCACCCCGTGCTCTATTTTCGCCCGGAAACGCCCGAGTTTCGGCTGACGTCACTGGAGCAGAAGGCCGCGTTGCTCACGGATCTCGGTCTGCAGGCCGTCGTCGCCTGTACGTTCGACGCCACGCTGGCGGGCCTCGCGCCGGACGAGTTCGTGCAGTCGATCCTGGTCGATGCGCTCCACGTCAGCGCCGTGCTGGTGGGCAGCGATTTTCGCTTCGGAAAGGGTCGCGCCGGCGACGTGGACACGCTGCGCGAACTGGGCCGCGAACACGGATTTCAGGTGCTGACGGTGCCGTTGGAGAGCAGCGATGCCGAAGTGATCAGCTCGACGCGCGTTCGTCAGGCGCTCATCGCGGGCGAGCTCGATGTCGTCGCGCGACTGCTGGGGCGGCCCTACACGCTGACCGGAACGGTCGAAGGCGGCGACGCGCTCGGTCGCACGTTTGGCTTCCCAACCGCCAACATCGCCCCGGAAAACCCGCTGCTGCCGGCCGACGGCATCTACGCCACGCGGCTTCGCACTCCGGCGTTGGGTGACTACGTGGCCGCCACCTACATCGGCACGCGCCCCGCGATCAGCGCGGGCGCGTCGCGCGTCGTCGAAGCCTACTGCCTCGATGCGCCCGAAGAGCTCGACCTCTATGGCGAGCACGTCGAACTCGAGTTCGTCGCGCGAGTCCGCGAGGATCGCGACTTCCCCAGCCATGATGCGCTGATCGCGCAGATGCACGTCGATGTTGCGCAGGTGCGCGCGATCTCAGAAGGGTAGGACCACTCCGGCGCCGGCCGTCCACTCCGTCGCCGCGATGTACTCGCCCGTGCGGTTGAGCCGAAACAGTCGATCATATCGACCATGCAGGAAAATCGGGCCCCAGATGATGAACCTCGCCTCGGAGGCGACGAGGGTTCCATCC
>JBFIHF010000100.1:0-17555 GCA_041601915.1 Bradymonadaceae bacterium | reverse complement strand
GCCACGAAACGCGGCCAGGGGCCGCGTCTCGTGGCCTCCTGATTCGCTCCGCGGGACCCCGGCACCGCCGGCTCCCGCTCGCGCTGCGGCGCACGGCGCCGTTGGCGCCGTTGCGCCTGGCGCGCCGCCATGGCGGACCTGCGACGCCATCGTCCGAGTTACCTGACAGGGATCGGACACCGGGAGCCGATCACCGGGAACCGGGATCGGAGCCCCCACGTTCCATCGGCATGGTCTATGCGCTGATGAGTGGCGGGCCGCCGAGACCGGCGACCACGATCTCGCAGGTCTCGGGCTGGGTGAGCCAGACGCGGCCGAGGGCCGCGGGAATGATCGCGGTGTCGGACGGGCCGAGGTAGACGTCGTCGAGGCAGAGGTGGCCGCGCAGGACGTGCACGACCTGCGGCGAGTGAGCCGAGACCGGCCACGACAGATCCTCGGTGGGCCCGAACTTCTCGATGCGATACGCATCGACGTTGGCGAGCACCTCGACGCCGCGGGCGAGCGGCCCCGTCGATACGTCGAGTCCCCGGTCTTCGGGCAGTGTCGGGCCGAGGTGTGCGACGCGCAACGCCTCCTCGAGGTGCAGAGCGCGCGGCTGGCCGTCGAGACCCGGACGATCGTAGTCGTATACCCGGTAGGTGGTATCGGAGGGCTGCTGGATTTCGAGCAGCGCGACCCCCGCACCGATTGCGTGAATCGTGCCCGGCGGGACGCGAAAGACATCGCCCGCAGCCACGGGCAAACGCTGCAACAACCGCATCACATCGCCGGTCTGCGCGGCGGTCCGAAACTCTTCGACCGTCACTGACGTCCGCAGGCCGTGAACGATCGAGCCGTCCACGTCGGCGTGAAGGATGAGCCACGCTTCGTCTTTGCCACGCGCTTCGGGTCGCGTCGCGAGGTCCCGCGCACCCGGATGTACCTGAACCGAGAGGTCCTTCGCCGCGTCGAGCAGCTTCACCAACAGCGGAAAGCGCTGATCCGGCGAGGCCGTGCCGACGAGCTGCACGCCGAAGTGTTCGACGGCCGTTCCCAACGATTCGCCCTCGAGGCGTCCGCTGCCGATCATCGACTGGCCGGCCGGCAGATCCGCGACTTCCCAGGACTCGCCGTACGGTGCGTCGTCGGGCAAATGCTTGCCGAAGACGCCGCCCAGCTTACGACCGCCCCACACTTTGGGCACCAGCAACGGTTCACTCTTGAAGACGCAGAGATCGGGCATGGTTACAGCACTTGCGTGGGAGTATCGGGACCATCGTCCGGGGGCCGCAGAACGCGCTCGATCGTCTCGAGGACCGTCGGATCTCCGGAGATGGCGCCCATGAGGCGTGCGCGCTGGATCTCGTCAATGAACGTCTCGGCGTCGTTGTTCTCCCGCGCGACAATACCGAGCCACAGATGACACATCGCGGCGACGTCGAAACGGGTGGACCGGATCGAAAACAAGACGCCACGCTGCAGGACGACCTGGCTCTCGGCGACTTCGCCCAGTCGGGTCAAGAACGCGCCCAACCCCAGCAGAGCCTCGCCGGTCTTGGCGAAGTTGCCGCGGGCGAGCTGCGCCTGAACCGCGGCGCCCAGCACATCGCGCGCAGCGCCGAGCCATGGGCCTGGCCGGGACTGACCGTCGAAGTTTGTGTAGAGGCGACTGAGCAGCTCGTAGGTGCGCGCCGCGGCCTCAAAGTCACCGAGCTCACGGTCGCGCTCGATCGCGTCGATGGCGAGTTCGAAGGCCTCCTGCGGTTCCTGGCGCGACATCTGCGTGATGAACATGAAGTACTTGGTGCGGGCGAGTCCGGTGAGGTCATTGACCTCCGCGAAGAGGCGCTCCGCCTCCAGGAACGCGACGAGGGCATCCTCAAAGCGCTCTTCGCCGAGCGCCTCGAGGCCCTGGTAGGTGCGGGCGGAAGCCATGCGCGAACGCGGTCCCTCCTCGGCGAGCTGGATGATGCTGTCCAACAGCCCCACCCGCAGATCTGGGGCGGCATCGGGCGCCGCGACGTACACCCCCGCGAGCGCCATCGCGAGTTCCCCATCGCATCCCTTGGGGCACAGGTCGCGTAGGTCCTCGATCATCCGTCTCGCTTCGTCGACCCGCCCGGCACCCAGTAGCATCTCGGCTTGCATGCCCATCGCGCCGAGGCGGCCAGCATCGCCGACCTGGCGCCCGTCGAGATAGTGGGTGGACGCCGCGAGCGCTCGGGTGGGCAAATCGAGCATGTCATACAGACGCACGCGTGTTCCGAGCGCGTTCAGATAGGCGCGCTGATCGCCAGCCTTTTTCGCGACCGCTTCGTCTTCGAGTACAAGCCACAGCGCCTGCTCTACGAGGCCGAGCGCCGCCCACCGCATCGCGTATTGGTCACGCGCGTGCCAACGAGCCGGTCCGCGGACCGTGCGATCGCCCAGCGTCAGATGCAGGTGCATGAGCGCTTCGCTGGTCTGCCCTCGATACACGAGCACCGCGGACCACAACAGCGACACGAATGCGCGCACGTCTTCGGCCGCGACGGCATCCACGGGTCCGAGGTCGATCCCGCCTTCCGGCGGCGCGGCGACGAGCCCCGGACCGACCGCTGGGCCGACGCCGGTGTAATTGAGGATCAAGTGCCGACGGCCGTCGCGTTGCGCGACCGTGGCCCCGACGATTACCTGTGCCATCCCTCGACCGGCCACGTCATGGGCGGCGCGGTGAAAGTCCATTGCCGTCGCGTCAAACTCCCCGTCGTACAGCTCCACCGTCGCGTTCGGCAGCGGCAGGCTCTTGATGTAGAGCTCGACCGCTTGACTCAGCATCTGCTGCTCGGCCGCCGTCGACGCGCCCTTCACGCGGGCGATTTGGATCACCGAATCGCGCGGCGCGCGGCCGTAGGTGTGCTCGAGAAACAGGGCCACGTCGCCCTCGGCGATCGCGCGTTTGCCCGGGACCATGCTGCTGCCTCGCCACAGCCGGCACGTCGAGTAGTCATCGGCGACGGCGTCCACGAGGCAGATGCCCAGCAGTCGTCGCGCCATCTGCAGACTGCGCGCGTCGTCGACGGTTCGCACGGGCTCGAACACGCCATAGATGTCGCCGGGCTGCACGCCGAGTTCCTCGCCGATCGACAAGCCGACGTCGGTGTCCTCTGCGGGCGATAGCGCCACGACGCGCGTGATGCCCTTGCCGAGCTCTTCACTCTCGCCGCGCTCCCACGTGATTTCGAGGCCATCGATCGAACTATCGGGAAGCTGGTAGCTCAGCGATACCAGAGCGACGTCACGACCGAAGCGCTTGAGCACCCACCCCGACACCAGCGGTGGTCGCGGCAGGTCTTGCAGCGGCCATTCGCCGCTGTAGCGACCGAGGAACGCGCTGCCGGTTGCCGCGGTGTTCGGCAGTCCGCCGACGACGTAGACGAAGCCGTCACTCCCGCGGCGCAACACCGTCGTTGGAGCCGAGCGCTCCAGGTCCGCCGGAGGAGCGTCGGGCAACGCTTCGATCATCGGCCAGAGGTCCCCGGACACGCCGGCGGAGGTGCGGCACGCCGAGGCGGCGAACAGTAAGGCCAGAACAACGATGACGCGCAGATTTCGCATAGGTCTCCGGCCCGAAGTATAGCGTTGCGACACCCGGGGTTCTACTGCCGAACCGGCGGCCCGCATTACGCGTGCAGCGCGATCCATCCACCGATTCCGACCGCCCAACAATACCACGCAAAGTGGTGAAACTTGGCCTGCTCCAGCAGCAGAACGAGCAAGCGCAGACAGACGTAGCCCACGATCCCCGCGACCAACGCCGCGCTGAGGTACAGCCCGAGGACCCCGCCTCCGGCGCCCGCAAAGACGGCGGGGTCAAACTTGAGGACCAGGGCCCCCAGAATCGCCGGGATCGAGAGCAGGAACGAAAAGCGTGCCGCCTGCACACGCGAGGTTCCGACCAGCAGCGCCGCCGTGATCGTGCTTCCCGAGCGTGAGATACCAGGCATCACGGCGAATCCCTGAGCCACCCCGATGAGCAGCGCGCCGACGATCGTCAGGTTCCACACCGTCAACGCGCCGTGTGCGGTCGTTTCGCGTTCGTGGAGAAAGCGATGCGAAAACAAGATGACGCCGTTGACGAGCAGTACCCCGCACACGACCGAGGCCGTGATGATCCGCGTCCCGTCGCCCGGATCGATCAGCTTCTCCAGCCCCAGCCCGATGATGCCGGTCGGAATCGTCGCCAAGACGACGAGCGCCGCGACGCGGGCGCCGTCGCCCGCAAACAAATCGGCGACCTCACCGGATTTGCTGAACGCACGGAGTCCCGTCCAGGAATCCCGCACGATCTCGACGATCGAGGCGCGGTAGAACACCACGACCGCGAGCAACGTCCCCACGTGCAGGATGATGTCGAAGAGCAGCTGCGGCTCCGCGATGCCGAAGATGTGCTCGCCGAGCACGAGGTGCCCCGACGAGCTGATCGGCAGAAACTCCGTCGCGCCCTGTACGATCGCCAGGGCGATGGCTTCAAAGTTCGTCATCGGCGGTCGCGCTGGGTGACTGGTGTTTTTTGGCGTCCGCGTCTCGGCGGCTCGCCGCCACGATCTCGTCGCCGACCTCGCTCCACGATACCCTGATCAGGACGGATAGTCGTCCGGCGTCGGGTCGAGGTCCGATTCGATCCACGCCTGCATCGCGCCCACGAAGCGCTCCGACCAGTCGTTAGAGAGGCGGACGCTCAGGAACTCGCGGTACAGCCCGTGGACGACGCCCTCGAGCTCTTCGACCAGATACATCCGCTCCCAGAACTGCTCGTCGGTCTCGTCGGTCAACAACGCCGGAATCTTGATCGCGCCGAGGTCGAACGTCTCGGCCTTGAACGCGAACGACCACTCTCGACCTTCGCGAATCACGCGGAGCTTCGCCTTGATCGGGCGCTTGCCCTGCCGCAGCGCCGTGAGCGCCTCGGGAGAATAGGCCGGCGCGCCGCCACGCAGATCGTTGCGCTGTGTCTCGGCGAGGTAGGCGTCGAGCGTCATCTGATCGTCGAAGATCAACTCCACGCGACCAATGTCTTTGACGTCGAGCAGCCCGTCGTGGCAGTCCACCTTGAACCACAACCAGGTGAGGAACTCGCTGCCGAGGAAGCGGCGGCTGTTGATGAGGTCAATCAGATCCACGGGTCATCCTTGAACGCCGACACGGCCTTCGACGAAATTGGTGGGTTCGGCGGCTGCCAGCGCCGCGGTGAGCTCGGGGTCCAGTTGCAACTGCACGCCGGTGACGTAAGGCCCCGACGGCACGATCTTCATCCCGAAGGTGTCCTCGAAGTAGCCCTGAAAGAGCTCGCACATCTTCGGCGACTGCGACCAGAAGCGCACTTCACCGCGCCCGAGATGCCAGCTCATGTCCGTGATCTTCATCGCCGGCAGCGTGCGGCGCTTGAGATCCGTGCGGACCATCTTCTTGAGGTCGTCGCGCTGCATCCGGGTGAGGTTCTCCTGTGCATTCTGCTTCAGGAACTCTCGCGTCACCGCGCCCAGCGAGGCCTTGAAGAGGTCCGTTGAGATCGAGAACTTGTCTCGGCGGAACCCCAGATTGAGATAGTCGTTGTAGACGACGCTGGCGTACGGGAACTCGAGCTCCAGCGGGCGCTCGATCGGCACCCAGCCGTACGACTCCTCGTCCTCCTCATCGGGAGAGACCGGCTCGAACGCGCGCTGCGCGATGCGCTCGAGGAACTGCTCCTTCCACTGTGCGGGAAGCTCGCCTTCTACGAAGAACAACTTGTATGACATCGAACCGGTGAAAGCGCCCACGACCACCTCTCGCTGGGGGGACGCTTGATAACAAAACGCCCTCGCCACGGCGAGGGCGTTTTCATTGCGGCACGTGAATCAGCGGCGGCGGCGAGACCAGATGAAGGCGCCAAACAGCAGGAGCCCCACCGGAGCGTTGCGCGGCGAGGTGACGGCCGAACAGCCCGTGTCGTCGACCTTCTCTTCGGCGAAGATCACGATCGTCGGGTCTTCCTCCATCGCGTTCGTCATCGTGGGTCCCGTCGTATTGTTACCCGGTGCGTTGTTGCCGGGGGTGTTGTTCGTGGGGCCCGTCGTGTTGTTCGTCGGTCCCGTCGTGTTGTTCGTCGGGGTGCTGTCGTCCCGGATGCAGAATCCGTTGAAGCAGACGAGCCCCGCCCCGCACGTGACCTCGAGGCAAGGATCCGGGGGCGTCTCGCAGCGGCGGCCCATCGCGGTGCTCACGCAGCGCTGACCCGCTTCGCAATCCGCGCCGCTGCGACACTGGTCGGAGATGCCGTCGTCGCGACAGACGTAGTCAGTCGGATTGACCGCCGATCCACTCAGGCACAATCCGCCGGACATTTGCGCCGAGCCCGAGCCGCACACGTAGGCGGTGCCGCCCTGCCCGTTGTCGGTGGTGAAACAGACGCTGTCGCCGGGACAGCCCACCGTCGGGCCGCAGGACACCCAGCAGCGCGGTCCATCACCGAGGTCCGTGCAGAAGCCGTTGTTTCCGCAGTCTTCGTTGCTGTCGCAGCGCCGGCACACCGGGCACGCGGACAGGCACGTGCCGCCCTGGCACGAGAAGTCGGCGCCGCAATCGGCGTCGGTGTTGCACGGCGGAATGCCGCAGTCGCCGTTGGGTAAGCAGCTCAAGCCCGGGTCGCAGGACGCGTCGCTGGTACACAGCGGCGGCCGGCAGAGCCCCGAGATGCACTGTTCGCCGGTCCCGCACTGGCTCGTGCTGGAGCAGCTGCAGGCGGTCGTGTAGTACAGCGAGCAGACCCCGTTGACGTCGTCCTGGTGAAGGCTGCGCGCACCGGTGCCCCCGTTGTACGACGCGAACATCGTCGTCCCCGTAATGTTGGAGTGGTCCAGACCGAGCAGGTGTCCGACCTCATGCGTCGCGATGCTCTGCAGGTCCGTCGCCGAACCATTGGTCGAGAACCGGAACCCCACGCCGTTGAACAGAATCGGCGCCTCGACCAGCGTGCAGTTGAAGCCGGGGCGCGGGAACGTGACGCCGATGACACTGTTCACGTTGCCCAGCGCGGGATCCCACGCGTTCTCCGTCCAGCTCAGCACCACCGCCAGCGAACCGGGGTTCACGGCCGTCTGCTGGGTGGTCCCCTGGTATGATGCCGCGAACTGGGAGCAGCACGGGTCGCCCCACACATCGAACGAGTCCCGGATCACCGTCTGCACGGTCGCGAACGGCAGGTCCGCCGAGCCCACGGAGTTGATGTAGTACGGGATCGGCAGATTGGTCCACGTCGGACCGCACTGGCTCAAGTAGTCGTAGGCGAACGCGGACGGCGTGCCGAGCAGCGTCAGGGCCAGGGTCGCTGCCCCAAGGAGGTGCCTCATCGCGCACCCCCTTTGATGCCGGCGATCAGCGCCTGCAGCTCCGGGACGAACGTGTCGAGGGTGTACGTTTCGTTGTTACGAACGTGGATCGTCTTCGTCGTGGGGTCGTAGAGCGCCGCGTCGCGCATATCGCGCATCACGTGCGTCTGGGTACCGTCGGAGACCACCTTGTACTTCGCCTGACTGAGCGCGGTGAGATACCTCATCCCGGCGTACTGGCCCTCGCCGTCGTCGAGAAAGATCACGACCTCCTCGTAGGGCTCGAACTGGGCGTCACCCGGAACGCGGCTCACGAGGCCATCGACCTCGCCGCCCCACTGTTTGAACTGCACGGTGTCACCGACGTCGCCGAGAAACACGCGCTCGACACGCAGGGTCGACACCGTCATCGGGCGGCCCGTCTTGGCATCCGGGGTCGTCGTCTGATCGATGACGCGCCCCTGGACAATGACGTCGGAGAGCTCGACGAGTTTCGCGAGGTCGACGTAGAGCATCACCGTTGCTGCGACCGAGCTGGCCCACAGAGTCACCAGCATCACGGCCAGTGCGATGAAGAAACGACTACGGTGTCGCCTCACGAATCGAACATCGGACATCTTCACCTCACGTGTGGCGCTAAGCTGCTGAGCAACCGGTGACGCGAAGTTTTAGCGAAAACCACCCCTGAATGCCAGTCGGCTGGCTCGCGCGCCGGCCCCGAAGGCGGACTAACCGGCGCGCTGAAGCGCCTCTTCGATCCGGTCGCGCGTGGGGCCCGATGCGCTATCGCGTTCGCGCTCCAAGAATCGGCGCGCCTCGTCGGTGTGGGTTCCGCGGTGCAGGTCGATCAGTGCGAGCTGAGTCCGCACCGAGTGTCCGTACGGCGAGCCGCGCTTGAGGGCGCGGTACATCTGTTCGGCTTCGTCATACTTGCCGAGCTCGTACTTCACGTTGGCGAGGTTGAAGTAGAGCCGATCGCGGTAGCCGGCCTTGGACGCGTCGAGTGCGCGCTCGAGCACTTGCTCGGCCTCCCGAAATTTCTCCATCGCGGAGTAGATGAGGGCCAGCTTGCTCAGCATCTCCTGGCGAGGCGCGAACTTTCGTAGAAAGAACTGGGACCGATAGAACTCGAGCAGCCCGCGGTAGTCGCCCTGCTGGAACTTCATCGCGAAGATCTTGTCGAACTCGACCCACTTTTTGCGCAGGTACCACGGGTACGCCACGTAGTAGGCCGGGATCCACAGCGTGAACAGCGCGAGCAACCACAGTGGGGCGTGCTGCGTCCACATCACGAACATCGTGATGAGGGAGAACGGAATGAGGGCCTTGTGCCAGTCGATGGTCAGGCCGCTAGACTTCGCCATGGTGCCTCCGCGAACCGCGGGACGTGATTCTAGCGCCGCGATGTCCAAAAGACCACTGCGCGTCGGTCGGCCTCCTCGTGCTGCGCGCGACATCGGTGGTCGAACGGCGAACATCGGCGGCGCGACAGTGTTCCGAGGCGGCGAGCTCATGGGGGCCTTGGGTGCGGGGTCGTTCTGTGGACACCCGTTAACAACGAATGTTCCCGGAAAAAGTTCCAACGTCGCGACGCGAACCGGGACGACTTCGCGCAACGGGGCGCTTGGGGTTATTCTGAGCAGATGGCGACGAACTTTCCAGTGATTGGTGACCTCTTTGCGGGCCGGTTCCGCGTGGTCGGCACGCTCGGAGAGGGCGGATTCGCCACCGTGTTCGATGCGCAGGACGCAAACGGCGCGCGGGTCGCGCTCAAAGTCCTCAAGCCGGAACGGGGCGGATACGACGACCAGCTGTTGCGGCGTTTCGAACGCGAGGTCCGGACCCTCAGCCAGCTGCGCAGCCCGCACACCGTTCGCCTGCTCGCCCATGGCAGAAGCCCGGACGGCGCGCCGTACGCCGTCTTCGAACATCTTGATGGCGAGGAGCTCGCCCAGGTGCTGGCTCGACGCGGCGCACTCAGCGGCCCCGAAGTGGAGCATGTCGTTCGGCAGTTGCTCGACGCACTCGACGACGCCCACCGCCGCGGGCTGCTGCATCGCGACCTCAAACCCGAAAACATCATCGTGCGTGACCGGGACGGCGATCCGCTGACGATCACGCTGATCGACTTTGGCATCGCTCGCCCCCTCGAAGGGGGTGGTCCCGCGCTCACGAAGACCGGCGAGCTCATCGGGACCCCGCGGTACATGTCGCCGGAGCAGCTCACCGAACGTCCGCTCACGGCGGCCTCGGACGTCTACAGCCTCGGGCTGATCGCGTTCGAAATGGTCGCGGGCCGCGATGCGCTCCATGGCGGTGCGCTCGGTGACCAACTCGGACGCCTGTTGGACGAACTCGAGTTCGGCGGGCCCGGCTTCGAGGCGCTCGAACCGAGGATGCGGTCGGTGATCCGCAAGATGGCGACGCGCGCGCCGGCGGAGCGGTTTCAGACCGCCGCGGCGGTCCTGTCGGCGCTCGACGGGCGCGCAGCGGCGCCGGCAACGCAAAGCACGCCGGTGACGAACCGCGCTCTGGTCCTGGTTGCGGCGGCGGTCATCACGCTGGCGGTGGCGCTCGCGGCGATCGTGAGCCACATGTTCTCGTCGCCTGGCCCAACCGCGACGATCCCCCGCTCGTACTCCAAGCAGGCGACCGCTGCCCCGCAGCCTGTGGCCACGCCGCTGCCACCACGCCTCGCCGATGTCCAGAGCCCGGTCGACGCCAGCGAGGTCCCCCCGGTAGCTGAGTACGGATCAGATGGTTGCTCGGCTTCGATGTTTCCCGATCGTGGCGCGATCCACGGCCGCGATTCGTCCGTTTTCCTGCCTCACTCCGTCGACCCCCGGACCGCGGTTCCGCTCGTCATCCTCCTCCACGACAAGGGCCAAAGCCCGCGCGCCTTCATGAAGGGGTCGGGCTTCATGGCGCTCGCCACGGAGCATGAGTTTGTGCTCTTCGCGCCTCGCACACTGCGCCGACATAGGAATGAGGAGGATTCGACGCTCACGAACTCCATCCTCGACGACTTCGTGCGCGACCATTGTGTCGACCTGACGCGGATCTTCGTAGTGGGGCACGGCCACGGCGGCCGCGTGGCAGAGATCGCCTCGTGTCGGCCCTGGGTCGCCGGGGTCGCGATGAACTCACACATGCCGAAGGAGTTTGGAGAGCCGTGCCGAGCGCCGCTGACCCCACGCCCCATCCCGACCTTGATGATCATTCCGCGGGACAGCAAACATCACACCCCGTTTGGGGGGACCAACTGCGGTGGTGACCCGGACTCCCCGTTCGAGCTATCGGAGACGTCCTGGGCACACGCCCACACCTGTGAAGCATCCGACGAGAGATTCAAGGTAGGCGAGACCGCGAATCGCTGCCGCGACTGGTCATGCGAGGTCCCATTCAGGAGCTGCATGCTCGTGGGCGGGCATCCTTGGCCGGGCTTTGAGGGGCGCACCGCGTTCGGTGGCGACCCCAAGGGCTGCGACGGCAAAGCTCCCGACTTCGACACCGCCAGGGTGATGTGGGAGTTCTTCGCCGAGAGCATGTCCGCAACTCGTCAGTCCGGCAATGCGCCGAGCACAAGGTCGACGTCGAGCGTCTCGGAGCCGCGTTGAACGCCGAGCTTCACCGTCTTTCCGACCCCGATGTTGCTGGCGAGCCAACCGAGCTCGTCGGGTCCGTCGACCTCAGTGCCGTTCAACGCGAGGATCACGTCACCGGGCTGCAGATTCGCGTGGTCCGCCGGGCCGTTGAGCACGGTGCGCTTCACGATCGCCCCACCCCGCTCCGGTAGCGAGAGTTCCTTGCGCAGTGCCGGCGGAACCGGATCGGCGTAGATGCCGAGCCACGAACGCTGCAGCCGCCCGCCTGCTTTGAGGCGGTCCAGAATCTCGCTGACCATGTGGATCGGGATCGCGAAGCCGATCCCCTGCCCGCCCTCATTGATCGCGGTGTTGATGCCCACGACTTCGCCGGACATGTTCAGGAGCGCGCCGCCAGAGTTGCCGGGATTGATCGATGCGTCGGTCTGGATGAAGTCCTGATACCGCATCGCGCCGAGCGGCAAGCTCTTGCGGCCCGTGGCGCTGACGATGCCGGCTGTGACGGTGCTCGTGAGTCCGAGCGGGTTTCCGATCGCGACGACCCAGTCGCCCACGCGCAGCGCGTGCGAGTCGCCCATCGGCACGACCGGCAGGTTCTTCGGCTCGCGCAGCTTCAAGAGCGCGATATCCATCTTCGGGTCGTCGCCGACGACGTCGGCGGCGAAGCTGCGCTCGTCGAACAGGCGCACGACGATGTCTGTCGCACCCTTGATGACGTGGTAGTTCGTCAGGACGTGGCCGCTGGAGTCGATGACGAATCCGCTACCGAGACTCTCCGAGACACGCTCCTCGGGGACGAGCTCGTAGTTCTTCGTCATGTAGAAGCGATTCGTCCGCACGCGGGTCCGCGTGAAGATGTTCACGACACCCGGCCGGGCGTCTTCGACAATGTCAGCGAACGAGCCCGGTGATCCGGGGCCCGGCACCGGGTCCGCGACCGGTTGCGCCTGGGGCGTGGGCTCGGCGGGAGGGGGTGTTGCGTCGTTGGCCTCGCCGACCTCGCAGGCGGCGAGCAGCGCTACGATGGTGATGACCAGAACCTTCACGTCAGCTGCCCGGCGTTACTTTCTGCGCAGTCGCGCTCACAAAGGACACTCGCAGCTCGTACAACACGCTGCCCAGCAGCTTTTCTTCCTCTTCGTCGAGGTTGCCCTGGGTCTTCTCCTGCAACATCTCGAGGATTTCGATCGACTGGCGGGCCGACTCGAGGTCGGGCTCCGTCTGTCCGATCTCGGGGTGCTCCACGATGCCCATCGAGACGAGCGCGGAATGAGCGAGGCTTAGGGCGAAGTTGCCGAAGTCGATCGGCGGATGCTGCGGCCCCTGTGCGGCTCCGACGTGCACGCCGGCGTTGTCCCCCAACACGCGCGCCCCCGGCTGCGGCCCCGAGACGTGCGGCGTCGCCGTCTCCTCCCGCTTGACCTTGCGCTTGTTCGTGATCCGGAAGCCCTTCAGCTCTTCTTCTTCCTCGCTCATCGGGTCACTCCTCTTCGTCGTTGTCGAGCAGCACGCCCTCGATGAACTCGGCCGAGATGGGCGTGGAGTTCGCTTCCGCGTCTGCGAGCGCCGTCACGTACTTGTCGAACTCGACGCGCGAGATGAGGCCTTTGTGCAGGTTGCGCTCGAGAACACGCACGTCAAACAGTCGATCATTGGTCATGGGGTCGCTCCAGAAAAACGAAAAGGGGCACGCGCGCGCTACTATATTCGCTTTCGCATTGATGGCAAGGGGTCGCGTGGATTCGGGTCCTGCCCTTTGGGACCCCAAGAAATAGGCGAGGCGGGCCGCAGCCCGCCTCGCCGGAGTTTCGAGTGCCCCGCTCAGCCGAAGAGGTTCATCGGGTTCTCCATCATCAGCGGGAACTGCAGGGAGAACGAGTCGCTCTGGATGCCGGCGAGCTTGCGCAACGCCGCGTGCACGTGCTCGGGACGCAGTCGGACGCCGTTGGGGTCCACCGCGAGGGTCTGCGGGTTGATCGTGAGCGGCAGGTGACCGGCGTCGGACGCGCCGATGACGGTGTTGCCGGGGATGCCCGCGCCCATCGCGAACATCGAGTTCACCGACCAGTGGTCCTTGCCGTTGCCACCGTTGTAGCCGGGCGTGCGACCGAAGTCGGAGCCGACGACGACGATGATCTTGTCCGCGAGGCCCATCGTCTCGGCTTGCGCCCAGATGAAGTCCACCGCTCGCAGCACCATCGCGAGGCGCGGGATGTGGTTGGCGTCGTGGTTACCGTGGGTGTCGAAGCCACCCGTGCGCATCTGCACGGAGACACCGAGTCCGGCGCGGAACGCGGCCAGTGCGACCGCCGCCTGGTCCTCGAGGCCGTTACCACCGCCCGTCGGCAGGTACTGCAGCACTTCCTTGAGCTCGGATTCACCGAGGCGCGCGGTGTGAAGCACGCCCATCGCGTTGCGAATCCTGGGCAGCGCCACGTTCTGCTGCTGCGAAGCGAGGCGCTCATCGGCGGCGAGGCGGATGCGCTCCATGGCGTAATCGCTATGGAAGGTCGCTTCGTTGTTCGGATTCGGGCGGTTCGAGAACGCCAGGCGCGGAATGATATCGACATTCTCGGCGCGGGTCGGTGCGATGAGCCCCGCCGTGAAGTCGTAGCTGCCGTTGGTGATGAAACCCATCGGCAACGCCGGTCCGTTCTTGGCCGCCACGAGCGCCGCGAGGGATGGATGCCCCTCATTGAGCTGACCACTGAAGGTGTAACGCCGGCCCTGCTCATGTCCGTTTGTGGACATGTCGATGCCGTTGATGACACACATCTTTTCGAAGTGGCGGTTGAAAAACTCGTTCTGGAACTCGACCGGTGCGTAGGCGATGTTGCCTGCCATTTCGATCGCGTTGGTCTCGTAACGGTTCACCCCGTTGACGTTGCCCTTGGGGTCGATGAGGGACGTGGGGTCCCAACCGCCGTCACAACCAATGAACATCCAGTACGGGCCGGCGAAGCCACCGAGGTTCTGCGCCCGGGCTTCCCGCGGGTTCAGGGCGATGGGGGCCGTGACGGCCATTCCGGCTGCGGCTGCTGCTTTGAGGAAAGTTCGACGATGCATGGCGTGACTCCTGAGTTCTCAATTGCTCGTGGCGCTCGACGTGGGCTCTAGGTTCCGTTCAGCTTACTCGTACAGGTAGCCGTAGTCGGACAGCATGTAGCTGACGACGGCCATCCATGAACGAATGGTGTAGTCGGGGTCATCGCTGAGCCCGTCCACGCGGCAGGAGCCAGGGAGCTGGTTCCCGTAGTTACCGTTGCTACCGTCCTGCTGGATGTCGTTCCACAGACTGTACGCGCGCTCGATCTCGGCGTCACCATCGGCGTACTTCTCACCGAGCAGCTGCCAGTACAGGTGGGTGATGCCGGCACGCACGGTGGCGGCGTCGGTCTGACCCGGCTCGACGGTCGGGAAGAGCAGTCGCTCGGCCACCGGTCGCGTGAAGTCGGTCGGGGTGGCGCGGCAGCTGACCTCGTTCGACATGCGGCGAGCGATGGATGCGGCGAGGGCGTTCGGCTCCTTCATCCGCGTCGTGATGGAGACGGAGTCGATGCCACCGTACAGCAGCAGGAACTCACCCGGGTTCAGCAGGACGTTGCGGCCGTTGTTCTCCCACGTGATGCCCGTGGTCGCCGTGATCTTGCGGCTCAGCATCTCCGGGGAGAGCAGACGCGAGGTCCCGAGGTCGGCCAGTTCGGCCTGGCGCTTCGGCGTGACGTTGCCGGCGTTGTAGGCGCGGTAGAACGGGCTCTTGACGATCTCTTTGATGAGCTTGCGGAAGCTGTAGTTCGAGTCCACGAATTTCAGACCGAGCTGCTTGAAGAACTCGTACTGGACTTCGTAGGCGCGGAACGCGGCTTCGTAGTCGGCGCGGGTGGCGTCGGTCGGAAGCGACAGCGGCGATTGGCCGGTGAGCAAGCGGAAGGCGTGCTGCACCGCCGCTTCGACGAACCGCGGGTCTTCGGCGGTGCGCGTCGTCAGCCAGGTCATGCTCTCGCCCCAGGCGTCGCTCGGCATCTGCGCGCCCTCGATTCCGGGGGGCAGCATGTCGGTGTACCAGCCGGTATCGCGCGGTGCGTAGCGGCCACGGTCGTCCCAGTTCTGGAACGCGCCGGCGACCGGGTCCACGACGGTGTGACACACGGTGCACTGCGAGTCGAACAACGTCGGATTCTGCGACAGGTCGGACTGCGTCGGGTCGATCGGGCGATCGGCGAGCTTCAGGACGTCCGTGCCGAGGAAGTACAGGTAGAAGATGCCGGAGCGGTGACGGTTCCGGTTGGTATCCGTGGTCGGGTAGCGGTTCATGAACGTCACGGTGGTCACGACACCGGCGTGCGGCTGGCCGGGGATCTGCGCCTCCACGAACTCCATCGGGTCCGTGGGGTCGGCGAAGTTCGCCTCGACGCCGTAAGCCTGGGCCGAGAACGGGTTCACCATCGTGTAGTCGGCCGTGATGATCTCGGTGTAGGGCCGGTCTTCGCGGATCACGTGCTTGATGAGTTCGATCGTCTCTCGAGCGATGCCATCGTTGACGCGGTCGCGCTCGGCGTTGCGCTGGTCGCCGTCCTGAATCGCGTCGAAGTACCTCGCGTTCGGGAACACGTCCTCATCGAGGAGATCGACCGCCGCCGAACCCTGCAGGAACATGTCCGTGAGCAGCAGGTCGTTGTAGGTCTCCGTCAGGCGCTGGTAGAAGGTCTCCTCGGTCATCACCGAGTCGAGCGCCGCGTCGAGGTTGTCGCCGGCCAGCTCAGCCGCCGTCGGAGCGCGGCCTGCCAGCGACAGCGTCGCTTTGCGCATCGTCTGCGCGTTGTCCAGGAACAGGACGTCCTGGTAGAAGTCTTCGTCGTTCGCAGCGGCACAGGTGCTCGGGTTCTCCGAGCGATCCACGAACGCTTTCAGGCGGTTGTAGACGTCATCGCCTTCCGTGATGACCGCGCCACCACCGTGGCTCACGCGCCCCAGGGGCTTGAGCAACAGGACCGCTTCACCGTCACGCTTCGTCTGCGCGAACTCCGTGAGCACTTTCATGTTCAGGTCGACGTAGTTGCCCCAGCCCTGGTTGTACAACAGGAAGCTGGAGTTCCGCGCCGCGCCCTGCTCGTTGTGACAACCGAAGCAGCTGTTCTTCACCGCCGGTGCCCAAACTTCCCGCATGAAGAACCGGTCATCGGGCGTGCACCCGTTGGGTCCGTCCGTAATGTCGGTCAGCTCACCGCCCGGGCCGTCCGTCTGACCTGGGCCCTTCATACCCGGCTGGCCGTCGTCGTTCCCGTTGCGATCGAGGGACAGAAAGCCATTCTGGCAAGCCGTCGTCCCAAGGGCGAGCACGAGGCCCGCCATCACGAATGCGTTGTTGAGTTTGGTTGGCATTTGAACGTCCTTGCGATTCATGTTCGTCGTCCTGTGTCGGTCAGTACATATACAATTGTGATGCCAACGCGTCGGAGAAGTGCGAATCAGTGCCCGGCGTGGGGGTCGGAAACGAGACCGCGTTCGGATGTGCATCGGTTCGTCGGCGTATAGCGCGGGTTGACCGTGGTTCGACCGATCGCAGATCCAGATCTCATGCGGGTCTCTTCGCATCGGCGGGCAGGATCCTCGCCCGCCTCGATCGGACTTTGTGACACCGGCGCCACACATCGGGGGACAATGTAGGTGCACGTGCGCAACGTATGAGACTCCCACGCCACACATTCGCCGACGCTCGCGATTTTAGCGGCTCGGCGAGGCTTCCGATTTTCGAGCGCCGCAAGTACCCTCTCGCCAAACCACGCCGAGGTCGACGATGTCGGGATACTGGCAGCGAGTTGCCGAGATAGATGAAGTGGAGTGGCCGGATTCAGCGGTCCTGATCTGCGACCGCGCCGTGATAGACAGCGCCCCTCAGGCACTTCGCGGGCGCGTGATTCCGGTCGACGGCGGTGAATCGCTCAAGACGCTGGCTTCCATCGAGCGGCTCGCGCAAGCCGTCCTCGAGATTCGAGCCTCGCGACCGCTCTGTTTGATTGCGATGGGAGGTGGCTCCGTGGGCGACGCCGTGGGGTTCCTCGCCAGTATCTTGTGGCGCGGCGTCGAACTCTGGCACGTGCCGACGACACTGCTCGCCGCCGTCGACTCCGCCCACGGCGGCAAGACCGCCGTGAACCTCGGGACGGCGAAGAACCAGCTCGGAACGTTCTGGGAAGCCACCCGCACCGTCTTCGCCGAGTCGTTTCTGCAGACGATGCCGCGCTCGCTGCGCGCCGAAGGTCTCACGGAGCTGGTGAAGGCGCTGTGGTTGGGTGACGCCGCGGCGCTCGATGTGCTCGATCTCGTCGGCAGTTCCGAACTCGCGTTCGCACCATACCCCGCGGTCGGAGTCACGCTCGGTCGGCTGCTCGACGCCGCGGTAGCCGTGAAACACGGCATCGTGGACCGCGATCCACGAGAGCGGCACGGGATCCGGACCTACTTGAACCTCGGCCATACGGTCGCGCACGGTCTCGAGCTGTGCTGTCAGGCGCCGCACGGCGTTTCCGTGGCATGGGGAATGGCCTGCGCAGCCCAGATTTCGTGGCAGCGCGGCCTGCTTGACGCCGAAAGCTTCGAACGACTGATTCGCCACGTC
>JBFIHF010000099.1:0-17596 GCA_041601915.1 Bradymonadaceae bacterium | reverse complement strand
CCCACCCTTCCACTTGCGGGAGCACGCCATGCTTGCGCGCCTCGCCGAGGGCCTGGCGGAGGGTCAAGCCGCGGAAGTCGGGCACGCCGCCTTCCACGAAGATGCGATCGGGCTCCAGCTCGCTATCCTCGAGCTCCATCTCCACGGGCGCGTCGGCTTTCTTGGGCTTCTTGGCGAACATCGAGACTTCGGTCTCCGGGAACACGAAGCGCTTCTCCTCCGCGATCGGCATCACGCCGCGCACCTTCAGCGCTTCTGTGGCGATCGCGTGGAACGCGGGTGCCGCGACGTTGCCACCAAAGCCGCGGCCCTTGGGCTCGTCGATCATCACGGCGATCACGATCTCGGGGTCCTCAGCGGGCACGAAGCCGATGAAGCTGCCGAGCCACAGGTTGTCGTAGCGGCGCGTCTCGGGGTTGACCTTCTGCGCGGTGCCCGTCTTTCCTGCCACGGTGTAGTGCTCCATCGCTGCCTTGGTCCCGGTCCCGCCCTTGCGCGTGACCAGCGCCATCGCCCATGCGGTGTCGCGCGCGGACTTCTCCGAGATGACTCGCCGCACGAGCGTCGGAGAATTCTCGTGAACGACATCGCCGTTGCGATTGATGATGCGCTTCACGGTGAAAGGCCGCAACAGCATGCCGCCGTTGGCAATCGTAGCCATCGCCGTCGCGAGTTGAACCGGCGTCGCTGTGACGCCCTGGCCGAACGCAATGTTGGCAAACGAGACTTCCGCCCAGCGATCGGGAGGCCAGACCACGCCGGCCTGCTCGCCGCGCAGGCCGATGCCGGTCGCGCGCCCGAACCCGAAGGCCCGCAGGTACTGATACAGGCGCTCGCGGCCGATCGTCTGGGCGAGCTTGTAGGCGCCGATGTTCGAGCTCTCCTTCACAATCCGTGCGGCGCTGGACATGCCCATCGCGTGCGAGTCTCGGATCCGATACTTGCCGATCTGGATCGACCCGCGCTCGCAGTCGTACATCGTGTCGAGTTGCGTGGTGCCCTCCTGCAGCGCGCCAGCGAGCACGAACGGCTTGAACACCGAGCCCGGCTCAAACGTGTCGGTGACGACGCGAAGCCGCCAATCGTCGGCCGTCGCGGACCGGTAGTGATTCGGATCGAACGTCGGCGTGTTGGCCAGCGCGAGCACTTCGCCGGTCTTGGGGTCGAGCGCCACGACGTAACCCGCCTTGGCCTCGTACTCCTTCACCTGCTTGGCGAGCGCTTGTTCGGCCACGCGCTGGATGCGCTCGTCGATCGTCAGGACCACCGAGTCGCCTTCGAAGCGTTGGAAGTCCGGCGTCACACCGGCGAGGATCGTGCGGCCGCGGGCGTCGCGGACGCCGTCGATGCGGTACTCCTTGCCGGCGATGTCTTTCTCGAACGCGCGCTCGAGCCCCTCGAGCCCCACCCCATCGATGTTCGTGAACCCGATGAGCTGTCCGGCCGTCTCCTTGAGTGGATAGAACCGCTTGCTCTCGATGTGCACCTCGACGCCGTCCAGATCGAGCGCCTCGATCTTCTCGCCGTGCTCGGGGTTCGTCTGCCGCGTGATCCAGACAAACCGCGCCTTCTTGTCGAGCTTCGCCCGCACGGAGTCGTAGTTGAGCCCGAGGATCTCGGACAGCGCCTGGGCCGTCGCGTCCTTGTCCTTCACGACGCGGGTTCGCACCGCGATGCTGGGCGACTCGACGCTGACCGCCAGCTCCACGCCGTTGCGGTCCACGATACTGCCACGCTTGGCCTTGAGCTTGATCGACTTGGACGACTGGACGTGGGCCTTCTCGGTGAGATGGTCGAGTTCCACCGTCTGCAGGTAGTACACGCGCCCCACCACGGCCGTGAACATCGTCATCACGATCGCCACCACGAAGCCCATCCGAATCTTGACCCACAGCAGCCGCTTGTCGCGTCGATCGTCCACGGCTAGTTCTCCACCACGTTCAGCAGGGCGTGTTCGTCGGGCAGCGCGCTGATGAGCCGCACTTGCTCCGGTCCAATCGGGGCGAGGCCGTAGCGTTCACGCGCCACGGACGACAGGCGCTCCGTCCGGCCGACGACCGCGGCCTCGATCGCGAGCTTCTTGTTTCGCTCCAGCAGCTGGCGGTGCTCAGTCGTGACCTCGGCGATGCGATATCCGATGTCCATGATCTGGTACTGGTTCCACACGTGGAACATCAGGATCGACCCGACGCCGGTCAGTAGGACGGTCCAGAGCCCGACCCGCACTCCATCGTTGATGAGCTTCAGCATCCTTGCCTTCATCGCGTCCTCACGTGTGTCACAACATCTCAATGGCGCGCAGCTTGGCGCTGCGCGACCGGGGGTTTCGGGAAAGCTCTTCGTCCGATGCAGTGACCGGCTTGGTCGTCAGCAGCCGCGCGGCCGCCTGCATGTCTGCGGCCCGCATCGGCACGCCGTGCGGGACATCAGTGCTACAAAGGTCGCGGAAACCGCGCTTCACGATGCGGTCCTCCAGCGAGTGAAAGCTGATAAAGACGGCGCGACCGCCTGCCGCGAGCAAGCGCGGCAGGTTCTGCACGGCGCGATCGAGCCCCGTGAGCTCGTCGTTCACGGCGATCCGAAGGGCCTGGAACGCCAGCGTCGCCGGGTGGATCGACGACTTCCGCCCCGCGGACCCGCCCTCGCGTTCGATCAATGCCGCGAGCTCGCCGGTCGTCTCGATCGAGCCGGCCTGGAACGCCTCGAGGACACGCGCGGCGATGCGGCCGGCGTCCTTCATTTCGCCGTACTTGCGGAACACGCGGGCCAGCTCCTTCTCGTCGATGCTCTGCAAGAACTGCTCGAGAGTCGGTGCATCGGGTCCCATGCGCATGTCGAGTGGGCCGTTTCCGCGGAAACTGAAGCCGCGCTCGGCGTCGTCGAGCTGTCGAGAGCTGACGCCGGCATCGACGAGGAAACCGTCCACGGGACCGAAATCGGCGGCGAGCTTGTCCGCGTCGGCGTAGTTGCCCTGCGCGAGCTGGACGCGGTCGCCGTAGTCGGCGAGGCGCTCCCGCGCGAATTCGATCGCGGCGGGATCGCGGTCGATCGCGAGCACTTCGCCGTCGGGCTGTGAGGCATCCAAGATGGCGTGGGTGTGCCCGCCGCCGCCGAGCGTCCCGTCGATGAAGCGTCGCCCGGGTCTGACGTCCAGAAACGCCAGCACGTCGTCCACCAGGACTGGGTCGTGCCATGCGCTCACGTAATCCGTCACCGTCGTACTCCATGACGAAGACCCGGTGGGAGAAAGTGGCCCGTCCTTGGGCCGCGGTAAGGGGGGATCACCGCGTCTTCATCCGTGAAGAGTCCTCAGCAGGCCCGGGGCTCGCCGTTACAGACCGAGGTCTGACATCGCTTCGGCGAGGCCTTTGGGGTCCTGCAATGCTTCTTCCACCACGGCCTGCCACCGACCACCCGACCACAATTCCATCGTGTCGAGTTGTCCGACCCAGGCCACATCTCGCTCCAACTGCGCAAACTCTCGCATCGCCTGCGGCACAAGGATTCGCCCGTGACTGTCCAGGGAGCACTCGGTCGCGCCAGCAATGTAGACCCGTTTGAGTTGCTGAACATTGGGGTCGAACTGCGGCAGCTTCCTAATCTTCTCCTCGAATATCAGCCATTGATCGAGCGGATAGAGCACCAAACACTTTTGAAAGGTGCGCGTCAGGATGACTCGTTCGCCCTCACCGGAGGGGTCATGGTGGGCAAGTACTTCACGAAAACGCGCGGGCAGCGAGATGCGGCCCTTTGCGTCCATCGTATGTTCGTACTGGCCTCGGAACATGCTCGCCTACCACGACCCTGGGTGATTTCGAGATCGAGATGCATCCGTGCTTCATCCTAACGCGGCGCTCATCCGTGAGCTGCTGTGACACCTCGTGGGAATTCATCCCACTTGCGGCCACCTTAGATCTGGGGCACGGGGTGCGTCAAGAAACATTCGGGCCGCCCGGGGCATGGCCGAAAAGGTGCCCAGATCCGCATGATCAGCGGATCTCCGCCATATTGTTCAGGATCAATGAAGATCACGCGTGAGGGGCCTCACGGTGGAATGCGGGTGATCGCGGGGTGGATCAAAGTGGGACGAAATTCCACTCCGTGCCCGGATCCTGATCGGATCCCGATCGGATCTGATCAGAGGTACAGCAATCCGAGGATCACGAGGAATCCGATCGCGAGGGTGAGCGCGATCCCGGTCGCGACGCGATCGGGCGCAAACATCACCGCCAACGCCGTGGCGCGGTCGCGATCTTCGTCAGTCAACGCGGAGGGGTCGACGCGGTCCAGGAGGGCCCGCGCCGCATGCCAGTCTCCGGCATCGACGGCCGCGGTCGCGGCGTCGAGGTCGGACGGCGTCTCGGGGTCCGGCGTGTTCAGCCGACCGCCGACAGGTCAAACTTCACGTACTGGGGAAGCACGCGAACCTTCTTGCCCGGCGAGTACTCCACCTCGACGGTGTCGCCCATCGGGACCATCTGCTTCGACACGAAACACATGATGCGCTGCTCTGCGACCTTGGGCTTCTCTTCTTCCTGGTCCTTCGTGTCTGCCGTTCCTTCTGCCATCTGCTACCTCCGAGCCGTCATCAAAGTGGACGGCAATATCAATGTGACCTGCGCACGTCAAGTTTGCGCAGCGTCCGGTCTACTGTGAGATGACCACCGTACTCTCACCACCAACGGGGTCGTTGGGGTTAAAGATGTCCGCGGTATCCAGCCCCGCCGGTGCGCCGTTGACGGCACCTTCTCCCCCGACGAGCAGGATGCGCCCACTGGACAGCAGATCGACCGACGACCGAAATCGTGGGGTCGGCGAGGACCGCGTCTCTTTGGCGGTGTACGGCGGTTGCGACGCGAGGTCGTCGAGCCGCAGCACGTCGCCGGTGGCGAGCGTCGACCCATCCGCGGCTCGTCCGCCGAGCAGGATCACGTCTTGCGACTGCGGCAGCTCGATCGCGGTGAGGCCGCCCCGGCCGCGGGACAGCTTCCAGGTCGTCCCGGTGTCGAACGTGCCGCGTCCCAGTCGACTGACTTCGAACGAGTCGTCCACGGCGCCGTCGAGGTCCGTGAACCCACCTGCGACGAGCAGGATGTCGCCACCGCCGGCCGAGATTTTCACGGCACCGAGTCCGAACCGCCCGGTGCGCATCGTGCCTTCGGCGGTCGACGAGGTCGTTCCGCTGTCGGCGAGTTTCACCACCTCGGTGGACGCCAGCGCGGCCGTCTTGCTGCGCCCGCCGACGAGCCAGACCGTGCGGCCGTCGCCCATCAGGACCGCAGAGTGCTGCGCGCGAGGCACCTCGAGCTCGAACGGGTCCTGATAGACCGAACGCGCCGCGAGATCGATCATTTCAAAGGTTGCGAGCACGTCGTCATCGCCCTGTGGGCCGAGGCCGCCGGCCACGATGAGGTGCTTGTCGAGCGCACGATAGGTGGCGGTGTGAAACCCGCGCGCCTTCTCCAGAACCAGCGAGGAGCCGTCGTTGTCCACCAGGCGCTGGACCCGTGAGCCAGCCGGCGACGACAGGTCGATGAGCTGGAGCGTGTTCACGGGACGCATCACGTCGGAGCGCGGCGTGAAGCCGCCGGAGACGACGAACTTGTCGTCGCCGATCGCGGTCAGGGTATGGAACACGGACGGCTCGAACAGCCGGTCGCCACTGTCCGGGCGCAACAGGCCCGTCTTGTCGTCGTACGCGAGGTCCGTGAAGTAGCCCGTCTCGGGGTCGAAGATCTGAACATCGTCGTACACGGAGCGAAATGCGGGGAGTGCCCCGGGGCCTGAGCCAGGCACCGGATCGCCGCCGCCGACGACCAGAATTCGGCCGTCGGATGTGGCCGCCGTTGCATGGCCCAAGCGGCCGAGCCACGTCACGCCTTCCTTGCCTCGGTAGTCCAACTGGGTCCACGCAAACTTGCGCTCGCCGCTCTCGCGGTCCACGACGACGTTCCCGACCGGCGAGAATGTGTTGACCGCGGTGACCTGGACGCGGAACGACAGCAGCTGCCGTTCGGCCTCGAAGTTGAACCGCGGCGTGGCACCGGCACCGATGAGCTGCCCCTGCGAGTCGAGCACTTCGAAGTCGAGGCGCAAGTTATCGCCGAACTGCAGGTCCGGAATGTTCGCGGAGCGCGCGGCGACCGGCGTCGTCTTCGTCGCCACGACCATGCGATTCATCGGTTGCGTGAGCTTCACGCGGACCGACTGCGCGTCATTGAGGTCCGGAAGCGAGGACACGAAACCCTGTCCGCCGTCCCAACCGAAGATATCGACGTCCAACGTCGGTGGGGTCGCGGGATCGGCGCCGCAGCCAGCGATGAACCATGTCGCCACGAGGGGCAGTATCTTCGCGTGCCTCACCACTGCACCTCCGTGCTGAAGCCGTCAGCGGAGCCACCACTGCTGTTCGCGATCAGGTAGATCGCGCCCGCAGCGAGCCCGACCACCGCGAGGCTTCCCGCGGCGATGCCGACGTACTTCCAGGTATTTCCCGAGTTTGACTTCACATCCGGCGGCGGAGCGATCGTCGTGCCGCTGGTCACCGTAGTGACGTCACCGGTGGACACATCCGTCGTCTCGGTCGTATCCGTGCCGCGGACGGCGACTTCCACCGGCGGGCTGCCGAGCACGACCTCATCCACAATCTTGTCCTTCGGGCCGTCCAGCGCGAGCTTCACGAGTGAATCGGCGAGGGACGAAACACCGACGCGCAGGTTCGACAGCTCGAGGTTGAACTCGACGTCGGCACCGCGATACAGCTTCTTGCTCGCCGCCGAGTACGCGAACGGAGCGGCGACGTACTTGCTGTTGGCCTTGAACATCACGGCGAAGCCGACATACGCGGCGCCGGTCTGAGCGCATAGCTCCTTGAGGTACGCACCGACTTCGTCACTGGAGAACGTGCCGCCTTTGAGCACCCCGAGCAGCTCGCCGTAGTACGACGGCATCCCGCCACCGGTGCTGGGGGCCGATCCGCTGAAGTCGGCCTTGAAGGCCTGCGTCTTGTTCTTGCCACGCACCCGAATCTGCTCGGTCCAGCTCTGTCCCTTCACGCTGCGCACGACGAGGTAGTGGTGACCGAAGCCCACGTCGCGGACCTTCAGCGGAGCCTGGCCCCGCTCGATGCCGTCGATGATGACCACGGCGTCCGACGTCGCGCTGATCTCCAGCACGCCGTTGCCGGCCTTTTTGACCTTGTCGACCTCTTCGTCAAACGTCACGCGAAGCTCCTTGGGGAACTTCTCCACATCGAGTTTCGCGGTGGGCCGCAGATGGGCGTATGCCTGCATCCGCTTGCGCGCATCGAGGTCGAACCCGGAGTTGTGGTGCGCGAGCGCGAGGTTGGCGAGCGCATCGGCGAGGATGTCGAAGTTCGTCAGATCGGCGAGGTTCTCCTCCATCATCTCCACGGACCGCTGAAACGCTTCGGCGGCCTGCTTGTCGTTGCCCGCGGTGAGCAGCCCGATGCCGGAGGTGTACAGGGCCTCGGCCTCCGCGACGACCGCCGTCGAACCGCCGAGCTGCTTGCGCAGCTCTTCGTACGCGGGCATCAGGTCGACGCGCGTATCCTTGCCGACCTGCTCGCGCGACAGTTCACCGATTCGCTCCGGCACGATCGAGGTGACCGAGTCGCGAACGCTCTGGGTGGGCAGCAGGAAGAATTTCGGCGTCGGACCGGCCTTCTGCGCGAAGGCGACCCCCGGCATCGCGGTCATCAGCACGGCGAGCAAGAGGAGGGTGACCCCACTGCACCAGGAAAACATCCTCATATTCATCATCGGTCAGGGCGCGCCGCCTGTCAGTGAGACAAGCGCGCGGCAGTTCATCGCCAGTCGACTCGTGGCCGTGCTACTACCACGGCCCACGAACGGGCGACAACCCTACACGAGCACCCGGCGTGATTCCATGCGCGTACGACTGAGATACGCGCCGCGGGGTCTGGCAAACCGCGAGTTGATGATATGTTGATGACGCTATGCGCCTGAGTATCGCCACAAAAATCTTCATCGCGTTCGCGGCGGTGATCGTCGTCTTCACGATGGTCCTGATGTTCGGGATCTATCGCACCCAGACCACGTACACCCAGATTCGCGTGGTGAACCAAACCGTTGTGCCGCTGTCGCTGCTGCTGAGCGACGTGCAGACGGACCTGAAGAGCTTCAGCCTCGTGCTCAACGAGCGCGACCCCCTCGTGTTGCGGCGCACGCTGCAGGTGACGCGGCTGGGTCCGTCGATGCCGGAGCGGTTCAGCTCCAAGATGGCGCGGGCCGAGAAACTGGCCACGCCGGCCGAACGGGGCGGCGAGCAGGCGACGATCGACGACGCGCGCGCCCAGATCCAGGCCCTTCGGCGGAGGATCGACGAGTTCTCGATCAGCAGCCGTGACTTCGCCGACCTGGCCCTCGACGAGCGCGGCGGCGACGACCGCGAGGTCGCCAAACGTCAGACCGCGCTGCGCGACGAGGCACGTGCGATCGACGAGGGGCTCACCGTGCTGCGCAGCGACCTGCAAGCCGCGACGGATCGCAGTCTCGCCCGCGCCAAGGACGTCGAGCGCTCGAGCCTCTACGCGCTGAGCGTGTCCAGCGTCGTGGCGCTGCTCATCGCGATCGGACTGCTCATCGCGGTGCTCGTGACGATTCGCCGACTGACGTCGCTCACCGATGCGACCAAACGCATCGGTGAGGGCGACTACCGTCCGCTGGACGAAGTCGCGCGGCCGAGCATGGGACGCGATGAGATCGAGGAGCTCCGCGGCGAGTTCGACGCGATGGCGCGCCGACTCCTGGAACGCGATACCGCCCTGCGCGAACAGCACGCTCAACTGCTGCGCTCGGAGCGGTTGGCGACGATCGGACGCATGACGTCGCTGATCACGCACGAGCTGCGCAACCCGCTCTCCAGCATCAACCTCAACTCCGAGATGCTGATGGAGTCGCTCGCCGAAGCCGGCCTCGCCGACGAGGATGGCGACCTGATGCCGCTGCTGGAGACGATCATCGCCGAGGTCGACCGTCTGCGCGATATCACCGAGGAGTACCTCGTGTATGCCCGGCTGCCGTCACCGAAGTTCGAGATCGAGAACATCGCCGACGTTCTGCACAACCTCGTCGACTTCCATGACACGGAGTGGATCGGTCAGCACGTCGACGTCGAACTCGAGGTCGAGGATGAGGAGCTGCGGGCCCGGATCGACCCGAATCAACTGCGACAGGCCGTCCTGAACCTCGTGCGGAACGCCGTCGAGGCGTCGCCCGAGGGGACGACGGTACGCATCCGAACCTCACACACGGCGACGCATGCCGTGATCGCCGTGGCCGACCAGGGCAGCGGCATCGACGCCGATACGCTCGACCACATCTTCGAGCCATTCTATACCACCAAATCGAGCGGCACCGGCCTGGGGCTCGCGATGACGCAGCAGATCGTCGAGGAACACAGCGGACGGCTGACGGTCGAGTCGTCCGCTGGCAAGGGCACCACGTTCACGATCGCGGTGCCCCTGGAGGTCGCATGAGTATTCGCTTCGTCACGTACAACATCCGACTCGGCATCCAGGAGGGCCTCGAGGCGATCGCTCAGACGATCTCCGGCGAGCAGCCGGACGTCGTTGCGCTCCAAGAGGTCGGCCGGCACTGGGCCATGGGCCCCGCCGGCGATACGACGGTCGAGCTCGCTCGCGCGCTAGGCCTCGATCACTACGTGTTCGTGCCCTCACTCACAAACGGCCCGGCCCACTACGGCCACGCCCTGCTCAGCCGCACGCCGATCATCGAGGCCGCGTTCCGGCGGCTGCCGATGGAGATCGATGAGCCGCGCACGTTGCTGGAGACCACCGTCGAACACGACGACGGGCCCTTCCGCATCCTCTCCACGCATCTGTCGTACATCGACGATCGGCCACCGCAGGGACAGCTGTTGGTCGAGGCAATGACGCGGCGACCCGACGTACCGACGGTCCTACTCGGGGATCTGAACGCGAGCGACGACGAGCCGTTTATGGTCGAACTGTTAGGATTGGCCGCAGATGCCGACCCGTTGGCGCGGCTGACGTTTCCAGCGCACGAACCGCGGCTGCGTCTGGATTACATTCTAGCGCGCGAAGGGCGGCTGGATGACACGGTGATCGGGACCAACACCACGGCGAGCGACCATCTGTACGTCGCGGCGACGTGGTCCAGGTAGCAGTACCTGCTCAGCCCTTGGACTTGAGCTCGTCCTCGAGCCGATCCTTCTCGAGGATCACCTCGGCCAGCGCATTCTCGGCGTCGGCGAGCTTCTTCTTCATCTTCTCCAGTTCCTTCTCGATCTTGCCGCCCGACGACTTCGCATCGGCCTCGAGCTTCTTCGCCGCCGCCGCCGCCTCCTCTGCCTCAGCCTGGGCCGCTGCCGCCTGAGCACGAGCTTGCTCCAGCTCGTGGTTCAGATTTTCGACGGCGACCTCGAGCTGCACGACTTGCGCGCCGGCTGACTCGCCCTCGCTGGCCGCTTCGCGCAACGCGCCAAGGGTTTGGTTCGCGGTCTCCAGACTCGCCTGCACTCCTTCGAGCTCCTTCCGGAGCTGGTCGCGCTCCTCGCCGATGCTGCCGAGTTCGCGCGTCATCACCGCCGTTTCGCCCTCGAACTCCGAGACACTCTTGCGCAGCGCGGTCGTTTCGGACTCGAGCTCGGCGACACGCACTTCGGCCGCCGCGAGTTGGTCGGCGTCTGGCGCCTGCTTGAGCTGCTTGTCGAGGTCCTCGATCATCTTCTGCAGCTCGTTGTTCTCCCCGACGAGCTTCTTCAGATCACCGGACAGCTCGCTGAACACCTGCTTCTTGCGCTTGTCGGCCTTGGTGAGTTCTTTGACCTCTTTACGAAGCCCACGCAGCTCCGAGTCGAGCTTTCGTTTCTCGACCTGCAGGTAGTCCGTCTCGCGAGCAAAGGCGCCCTTCTCGTGTTTGAGCGCGTCGCGCTCGCGGCTCGCGGCCTCGAGTTGCGCGCCCACCTCACCGTGCCGTTTCTGCAGCGTCTCGTAGAGCTGTTTCGCCTCGGCGAGATCTTTCTCGAGCTGCTTGCGCACGGCGACCAGCTCGTCGCGCTCGGCGGTCAGCGCCTCGACGGCGGCCCTCGACGCGACGAGCTCCGCATGCATCTTGGAGACATCGTCGGCCATCGGACGCGATTCGAGTTCGGTGCTGAGCCCGCTGACGCGCCCTTCCAGATCCGCAATGGTGCTACGCGCGGCCTCGACCTCGTGGTTCATGCCTTCGAGCGCACGATCCCGCTCGTCGACCGCCGTGGAGGCGTCGGCGTACGCCGCTTCGAGTTCCGCGACGCGCGCTTCTCGATGCTCGAGATCGCCTACCAGCTGGCCGACCTCGGCTTGAGAGTTCATCAGATCGGTCTGCAGCGTCGCGACGCGATCGATGGCGTTCTGCAGCTCCTTCTTGGAGCTCGACGCCACCTCTTCAGCGTTGGAGAGCTGCTCACCCAGCGATGCGCCTTCGGCCATCAGCTGCTGCACGTCGCCCAGTTCCGCGCGCAGCATCTCGCGCTCGGACTCCAGCGTTTCCACGGCGTCGATCGTCTCTTTCAGCTCGGTCTTGAGGTCTTCGATCTGCACCTCGAGCGCCGTAATGCGGTCCGTCGCCGCGTTGAGTTCGGCGAGCGTGCTCTCCAGCTCGTCGGCACTCGGCGCGTCCTGGACCTTGCGCTGAAGGTCGCTGATCTGGCGCTTCGAATTGCGGCGCTCCTCGATCAACCGGTCGCGCTCGCTTCGCAAGCGTTCGATCTGAACCTGGCTCGCGCCCTCGGCATCGCCGGCACGACTGGCGAGGATCGCCCGAAGCTCGTCGCGCTCGCGCACCACCTCTCCCAGATCGACGTCGTCCGCGGTGACGTCAGGATTCATCACCGTCGCGGGCGGAGGCGCGTCGGCGAGGTCGTCGTCGTCGCTGAAATCGAGCCCGTCATATGATGGCGCGGCGTCGGCCGGAATTGCCGGAATCGAAGGCGAGCCGATCACGGGCGACTGGTTGCTCATCAGGGCCGCGGCGGCCGCGACGACGTCGCTCTCCACCGTGGCGTCATGGTTGAATGGCTTCTCCGCGATCTGGTCCAGGGCGCGCAAGCTGTGTGCGATCTCGTCGGGCGGCGCGTTGTAGGTATCCAACCGCGCGTCGGACGGCTCCCCGGAGTCGAACGGATCGCTGAGGTCCTCAATGGGCAGTTCTTCGAGGATCGCGTCTTCGTCGACACCGAACTCCTCGCCGTCCACCTCCTCGATGAGGTCCATCGACAGCGACACCGGCCCCGAGTCGGCCGCCTGATCCACGAAATCGAACGCTTGATCGGGCTCCTGCTCGCCCAAGTAGCCCGGAGCTCCCCAGCCGTCGTCCTCCTGCTGAGGGGGCTCGCCGCCGAACCCGCCGATCGCGGTCTGGCGCCGGATGTCGCCGTTGGCCGGGACCTGCATCTCGCGCTGCAGCTCGTCGATGACGTCGCGGTCGACCTCGTACGTCGCCTCGTCGGCTTGCGCGTGGTAGTCGACGGGGAACTCGCCGACCCGAATCCGGTCGCCGTCCACGAGGACCTGGCTGCGGATGCGATTGCCGTTGATGTACGACCCGTTCGAACTATCGAGGTCCAGCAGCGTGCACTGACCGTTCTCGTAGATGACGCGCGCGTGCTGCCGCGAGATCGACGGATTATTCACGCGAACGCCGTTGCCCGGGTTCCGCCCAATCGTGATCTCGGGGAGCTGGTCGTTGAGCTCGATCGTGACTTCCTGTTCGGATTCAGGATCGGTGTAGACGAGTTTCGGCACGGTGCTTGGCCTGGGGTGACGGAGCGCCTTTTTCCGCAGTTTGCTCCTCGCAAAACGCCGCGCCACATCGGAGCCGCGCCGTGTCACGAGTTCAAGTACAACGGGCCCAATTACATACCGTGCGAGGGCACTTGTTGCCAAGTGCCGAGTCGGCGAACTAGTGCCGACAATCCGTACGCCACACTCGCACGTTTGGCCGCGCTACCACGCGGTGTACTCGTTGTTTCGCCTTTTGTGCATTCTGAGGATATGCTATCTCCGATCTAGCGAATTTTCTGACGACTCGAGGTCCCTGTTGAGCAAGATCACGGACGAAGCCAAAGCCGCACAGCGTGCGCGCGTCATCGCCTCCGACATGACGATCTATCCGGACATCCAGAAAAAGATCGAAGACGGGATCCGAAACGACAACCTGTTCGAGCAGCTCGCCGGCATCATGAACGAGGCGCGCGCTCACTTTGAGCAGCACGTGTCCCCCGAGATCGTGAACAACACGAACATTCTCGAGCGCGCGTTCATCGACGTCGTGTTCGCGAACACCGGTCACATCGAATCCTCGATCTGGTGACCCGAGTCTCTCGCACCCAGAGCGCTGGTGTCTGAGCAGCGCTTCATCTTCCGCATCGGTCCCGATGACGTCGGCGTTCGCCTCGACGTCTATCTCGCGGACCAGGAAGACCCCCCGATTTCCCGTTCGCAGGTCAAACGTCGCGTCGACGCGGGCGAGATTCTCGTCAACGGCAGCGTCGCCAAAGCCGGGACGTGGCTACGCGACGGTGACGAGATCGAGTGGACGTTCGCACCCGCACCGCAGCTGTCCGCGGAGCCCGAGGCGATCGATCTCGACATCCTGTTCGAAGACCCGCATGTCGCGATCATCAACAAGCCCGCCGGTATGGTGGTGCACCCCGCGATTGGCCATCCGTCGGGGACGCTCGTCAACGCGATCATGCACCACTTCACGCGGCTCGCCGCGACGGACAACGAGCTGCGACCCGGCATCGTGCATCGGATCGACAAGGACACCAGCGGCGCGATCGCGGTCACGAAGTCGTCCGCGGCGCACCGTCACCTGAGCGAACTGTTCGCCAAACACGACATCGACCGCACCTACCATGCGCTGGTTGTCGGCGGCGGTCTGCCCGACGAAGGCACGATCGACACGCTGCACGGTCGGCACCCCAAGGACCGCCTGCGCTTCACGGGGTCCGTGCACGACGGACGCCGCGCCGTCACGCACTTCACGGTGCTGGAGCGCTTCGAAAAGCAGGCCGCACTGGTGGAATGCCGGCTAGAGACCGGTCGCACCCACCAGATCCGCATGCACTTCGCCGAGCGCAACGCGCCGTTGCTCGCCGATAGCGTGTATGCGCCCAAGGCCGTCGCGCAGACGAAGCTCATCAAGCGCCAGGCGCTGCACGCCGTGACCCTCGGCTTTCTTCAGTTGGACGGCACCCGGGTCCTCGCCGAGGCGCCCTACCCCGAAGACTTTGCCCGAGCGCTCGCCGCGCTGCGGGCGGGCCGCTTCCCGTGAAGCCCACCGACGACCGCCCGTTTTGGGAGCGGCTCGCGCTGGAGGAGATGTCCGCCACGCAGTGGGAGTCGCTGTGCGACGGCTGCGGCAAGTGCTGCACCCAGGTCGTCGAGGACGAGGACACCGGCGAGTACCACCGGCTGGCGGTGTCCTGCCGGCTGCTCGACACCGAGACGTGCCGCTGCTGTGACTACGGCAAGCGCTTCGAGCGCGTTCCCGGCTGCGTGCGCGTCACGCCGACGCTGGCCCGCGAAGCCGCATGGCTACCCGCGAGCTGCGCGTACCGAAAACTCGCCCACGGCGAGTCGCTGGACTGGTGGCACCCGCTCATCTCCGGTGACCCGGAGTCCGTGCACGCCGCCGGCATCTCGGTACGCGGACGGGTCGTCTCCGAAGAGTTTGTCGACCCCGACGAAGCGCTCGCGTACGAGCTGGACGACGCTGACTAGTAGAGCCGAGCGCGCGGTGCCTCCGCGCTGCGTCCTCACCTTGCTAACGCTGCCGTACAACAGCCAACGACCTACATCGGAACTCAGCGACAGACGCCTGCGCTGCATTCTGGAGTGTCGACCGGGCAGTCGGTGTTCGTTACACACCCAGAGGAAACGGGCTCCATCTCGAAGCAGAGGGCCGCGAACGCCCACGTCTTCCGATCGGCCCACGCGTCCCCAAAGACTGATTTTCGAAATTCAGCCTCCTGCGTTGGTGTGCAGCTGGCCGCCTCAGTGCGGAGATCCTGCGGAAGTGCGCCCTGAAGGCCAACGGGAGCAGGTTCTTGACAGCGACTCCGCGCCTGAACGTCCGTGCGACCGTCTGATTGCTGGGTGACAAATGGCTCGCCAAGGAGCCCCCACATTCCGTCGGACGCCTGGTGGAGTGGCACGCCAATTCTATCGCCCACGACAAGACCTCTTTCCCGACCGCTCCCCCATACGAGTCCCGCCGTCGGGTGCTGTACGGGGCGAGGTGAAAGCTCATCAAGTTGGTGTACGCCGAGCCGAAAGGTGACCGATGTCGCCGGACTACCGACGACCGTGTCCACGATCGCGATCGTGATTTCCATCGCCTCAGAGTAGATCCCCGAAGGGCAAGACTCGACCTCCCCGCCGACACCTGAAGCCAGGACGGCGTGCGAAGTCACCATCTCCACCTTGGTGATGTCACCGAAGTAGAGAGCATCCAGCGAGCTCATCCAATCGCACAGGCTCGGACCTGGCGGGCTCTCCACACAGTTCTGGATTTCCGACCCCGCGGGCAGGGATGCGGTAACGAGAGGCTTGGTCTCCGAATGGGATGCTTCGGCTGGCCTTTCTGCTTGGCATCCTAGCCCTAGCCCTAGCAGGCCCAAAGAAAGCGAAGTGATTGCGAACGATGTTTTCATGTCAGTTCCACCCTGTCAGCTGATTATTCCCATTGAGTCCCGTGGTTACAGCCGTGGGACCTGCGATAGAGTGATCAAGAGAGCCGTAGTACGACCACGACGCTCCGTCGGACGACGACCACGCCAAGAGCCGATGCTTGTCATTGTGATTTGTTGGGCGGATTGCCATCCACCAATTACCGCTGCCCGATTCGTACCAGAGCGCTATCGGGTGTGCCGTCCGCCCCAGCGACGAATTCACTGTGTACTCGCTCGCGTCCCACTTCAAAGTGTAGTTGTTTACGCCAATCTGGGAGTAGAAACGCCTTGTTTTGACCGTGCCAACGGTATCGGCGAGCGGCACATACGCGAGGACACAATCGTAGATTCCAGCCCCATAGGTCTCGCACGCAAGACCTGGGGTTACGTTCGTACGGAGCCCGGTCTGTTCCGGGACCGGGAGCGTAAGATCGTTCACAAAGCTAGAGGCGATGAAGATCTCGCTGCTCGCCGAGTTGTTTGCCCGATTCTGGTTGACCCAAGCCGTATGACTCACATCCAAGTAGTCATCCCACGCGACACTCACCATCTTTCCTGTGTACACGGGCGTCGTCGAGCTGCAGGTCATCCAGCCGGTCATCGATGAACAGTAGCTTAGGAGCCCCGAGTACTTGGTGGAAAAGCCGTTCGTGGACCAGTAGTAGCTCAGGCGATGCTTTCCCGTGTTGGAGTATGCGGGAGTCTCAGTCCAAGCTGGATAGAACACGCGGTCCTTGGACACCGTTTCGCGCCAAACCGCCGCCCGAGGTCCGATTGAGTTCCTCGTGTCTGTGTTCAGGCACTTTGTATTGCTCGTGTCGAGCCCATGGGTCCATGCGAGGCAATCGCTGCGGATGAAAGCTGCCGAGAAGGTCTCCGCACCGGTGTACCTTGAGGAAGACACACTGCCCTTCGACACGTCCCAGCTGCCCGTGAAGGTCACGGGCGAAGCGAACGATCCGGAGCTGTGAGAGCGGGCGAACCCCGATGCTTGTCGCTGTCCAGCGATCTCGTCGGCGCACTTCATCTCCCAAGAATAGAGGTCGCGCTGGTAATCGGCCCCGAGAGTCATCCCACACATGATCCCTCCGCTCTCGCACGTCGGCGGATTGCCGACTTGCGGTGGATGTCCAAGACCGATGGTGTGCCCGCCCTCGTGCACGAAGTTTTGGACGAGATCGAGTTCGCTGCCCGTGATGTCTCCCACCGCCCAATTGTAGGGCACGCCGGACGCGTTGTTTCGGTAGGCGTTCCAGACTGCTTGCGTGCCCTTATTGAACTCCGGATCAGATGTTGTGCTCTCACGGCAGCGCGACCAATACGAGCCGACGGAGCCGTTGTTCTGAATGACTGCGATGCTGTAGTCGATGCCCGCAGCTGCGCACTGCCAGTCCCACATTGGCAGATCCAGCTGATAGAATATCCCTTCGCGCGTGAACGAACCGGCGTTGCTCTCGTCGTTCCACACGCCCAGCCCATGCGCGATCGCGTAGTCCACCTCCGCCGTCGAAACCCCCGAGATTGGGTTCGTGGTCAGATTCTGACGGTAGACTCGCTCGCTCGCGAAGAACGAATCCTTAAAGTCGACAGTTGCACCAAGGCCGGCGCCGCAATCCCCAGGCGCGGCCCAGAGCCAGTTGGGGAGGCAGAAAGCCGCGCAAAGTACGCTTAGGGCGAGAAGCTTGCTCCAAACGTGTACTGCGTACGGCGTACGGCGTACGGCGTACGGTGTGCGGTGTGCGGTGTGCGGTGTGCGGTGTGCGGTGTGCGGTGTGCGGTGTGCGGTGTGCGGTGTGCGGTGTGCGGTGTGCGGTGTGCGGTGTGCGGTGTGCGGTGTGCGGTGTGCGGTGTG
>JBFIHF010000098.1:0-17627 GCA_041601915.1 Bradymonadaceae bacterium | reverse complement strand
TCGGGGTTCGTGAAGTATCGCAACCGCGGATCGGACGCGATCCCGAGCTGCGCGACGAGGCTCGCCACCGGGTAGGAAGGCGTGTTCCACCGCGCGACGAAGCCGGACGCGTCCCCCGTGGCCGTGCGAAACACGGTCGCGGCGTACCCGTTCATGGCGTCAGCGCCCGAAATCTGAAGTTGTTGGGTCTCTGTGATCGAGGCCGGCAAGACGTGCAGCCAGCCGCCGTCGGTGTTGGTATACGAGGTCGTCGTCAGCGCGTTGGACACGTTGCAGCCCATGACCCACGGACGATCGCCGTCGAGGACGCCGTCGTTGAACGTCGACGGGTTGTTCGGATCGAGCCCGAACTGCAGCTCGTCGCCGTCGCTGAGGCCATCGCTGTCGGTGTCCGGAAGAAGTGGGTTGGTCTGGTAGACGGCAACTTCCTCGAGGTCGGTGAGTCCGTCGCCATCGGTGTCCGGAAGAAGTGGATCGGTGCCCAGCGTGCGCTCCTCGCAGTCGAGGATGCCGTCCGAGTCGGTGTCCGGGGCGACCTGGGTCGGATTGGCCTCATCGGGACAATTGTCGACCGCATCGGGTACGCCGTCGCCGTCGGGATCGTCGCACGCGTCGCCGATCCCGTTCATCTGGCGATCGGTCTGCAACGGATTGGCGATCAAGGGGCAGTTGTCGGCGGCGTCGGGGCGTCCGTCACCATCGTCGTCGTCATCACAGGCGTCGCCGAGGCCATCGAGGTCCGTATCGAGCTGATCGGCGTTCGACGCGGCCGGACAGTTGTCGTCGACGTCGAGCACCCCGTCGCCATCGTTGTCGAGGTCACACGCGTCGCCGATCCCATCGGCGTCGGAATCTTGCTGGTCGGCATTTTGCGCGGATGGGCAGTTGTCGAGTTCGTCGACGATACCGTCGAAGTCCGCATCGCAGGCGTCTCCGATTCCGTCGTTGTTGGTATCGGTCTGCTCGGGATTGCGAATGTTGGCGCAGTTGTCGACGCCATTGTTCACGCCGTCGCCATCACGGTCGGGGTCGCAGACATCGCCGACGCCGTCAGCGTCGATATCGCCCTGGTCGGGATTGGCGTCCTGTGGGCAGTTGTCCTCGGCGTCGCCGACTCCGTCGCCGTCGTCGTCGCCCGGCACTTCGCATGCGTCACCGGTCCCGTCGCCGTCGGTATCCAACTGGTCGGGGTTCGCGACCTGCGGGCAGTTGTCATCCGCGTCCACGATCCCGTCCGCATCGCCGTCGCCGTCGGCCGAAATGCACTCGCCAGCGCCACAGATCTCGCCTGCCGCACAGTCCTCATCGCCCGCACAGGCGGGGGCCGAGCAGTCGCAACTCCCAAACTGAAGATCGGCGCCACAGATCTGGGTGCCAGCCTCGCCGCCCGAGCATTCGCACGAGCGACTTGCGCCGGAATCGCAGGCCCCCTTCTTGGGCGAGTTGTTGCCGCCACAAGCTGTCAGTCCGGCGGCGAGCGACACAGCCAGGATGAAGTGACGAAGTGTCATACGGTCCCTGCGAGCAAGAGATCAGGTGGAAGTCTCTGGCAGGGTAACGGCAATCGCGATCGGCGGCCAGAACGGCCGCGTGGGCTACTGAACGCGCAGGAAGTACGGGCCGTCACCGCTGACGTGCTGGACGCTCACGATGTAGTTGCGACCCGCGACCGCCGTGAAGGTGACGGTCTCCCGGTTCCCGGTGTTGGTGTTCGACTGCCCCATCACCATGCCCGTCATTTCGTCTTCGACGCGCAGCGCGGCGTCCATGCTCGCGGCATCGAACAGCGCCGTCGCGGTCACCGATCCGGCCGTCGGAACGGTGAACCGGAAGAAGTCGTTGTCGAGGGGCATCTGGCCGCACAGGCCGAACGCGCTAAAGGACGGGAAGCTGATCCCGGCCGGCGTGAAGGCGCCATCATTGGGCTCCGAGGAGTCCTCCGGACAGGCCGTCGAGTACATCGTCGGCCGGCCGAGCAGCAGTTCATAGCGGGTCAGCACCCCGGCGGCCGCGGTGTTGCGAACGCGGATGATGTGGGCGCCGGCCGTGGTCACGACGAGGTTCCCGATCGCGTCGTTGGCGGCGGTGTTGATGTTGAGCATCGGCGGGTCAACGAGCGGGTCCGCCGTGGATGGCCACACCGCCACTTCGAGGTCCGAGCCCGCGCCGTGGTTGTAGAACATCGCGAGCTGGTACGTCGTCGTGGTGAGGTTGCCCGTGAGGTACCAGTCTTCCTCGGTGCCGCAGGCGATGAGCGCGGGAATCTGCACGACGTTCGGCAGTGTCACGGTCGACATCGAGGCGACGTCGTCGTTGCGTTCGAAGGCATCGGGGCAGTACGGCACCGACGGGCTCGCCCCGTTGAGCGACAGCCACAGGTCGTAGTTGTTGCGGATGAAGGCGTTGCCCTTGGGCAGGATGCGGAGCCAGTGCGCGCCGGTCAGACCGGTCATGGCGAGCTCCTCGGTGTTCAGCGTTCCGGCCGACGTGGCGACGAGGCCCGCGGTGTTGTGCAGCTCGATATCGAGGTCGCCGAGTTGGTTCTTGAACTCGATCCGTGCATCGACGGCGGTGACGCTGCCCAACGAGAGCCAGTCTTCGCTGCCCTCGCACAACGTGAGTTTGTAGGCACCGGTGGCGGTCGAGGTGGCCGCCGCCTTGGTGCCACGGGTCGTGGCGTCATCCATACAGGCGTCGGCGAACGCGAGGTCGACGTCGAGCTGGTAGTAGCTCGAGAACGTTCCACCGGCGCTGACGACCGCGACGGTATAGTTCGCGCCCAATCCGCTGTTCGTCGCGGACACCGACTCGGTATCCGCCATCGTGCGGCTCTCGTCGATTTGCTGGTTCGCGGGGTTCAGCAGCCGCATATCGAGATCGCCCTCGGCATTCGAGAAGTTGATCGACGCGGTGATCGTGGCGCCAGCCGGGACGAACACCCGGTAGTAGTCGAGGTCGCTCGGCGAGCAGAGCAGCAGGTTGCTGTACGTTCCGGCGGGGATCTGCGCGGGGCTCGTCGGTGAATCGTTTTGCTCGAAGATGTCGGGACAGGCGCGGTCGGCGGGCCCCTCTTTGGTGCCGTCGCCGTCGGTGTCCGTGTAGAGCAGCAGATCGTAGTCGAGGCGGGCGTTCGCCTTGCCGGTGATCTGAGCGTAGTAGGTGCCCGTGGTCGCGGGCGTGAACTCGAACGACTCGTCGCTCGTGGTGGTCGTGCCCGATCCGAGGACGCCGAGTGCCGGGCTGTAGACCGTGAGGTCGAGATCGGCTTTCGCGCCATCGAAGTTGATGAAGACCTCCGACAAGCGGCCCGCGGTCAGGTTGAACTTGAACCAATCCTGGGTCCCGTCACACAGGCGGAGCCGCGGATACAACCCGGGACTCGTCACCGTGGCGGCGCTCGCCGACCCGTCGTTGCCCGCATAGGGGTCGTCCGAACAGACGCCGGCCGCGGTGGTCGAAACGACCATCGTGTAGGGCAGCGCGGCCTGGTTCGTGATCGCCTCGACACGCCAGACGACGACCTGATCGCGGTTCGTGACGAAGGAGATCGTCTCGTTGTCGGTGGTGCTTCGCGCTTCCGCGACCGTCTGCACGGCCCCGGAGTCGTCGAACAGGAACACGTCGATGTTGCCGTTGATGTGCTGAAACTGCACATCGATGTTCAGTCGCTGGCCGGCGGTGAGGGGCATCCGATACCAGTCGTTGTCCTTGGGGCTGCCGCAGACGAGCAGCCCGTAGGTGCCCGGCGTGATCAGCGCGGCGCTGGCGCGGTCGTCGTTGTTCTCGAGTTCGTCGGGGCATATCGGGTCCACGGGGCCCGTCCCGTTGAGGTAGGTGAGGACCCAGTAGTCGTTCCGCGCCGCGAACTTCGCGTTCACTTTGAGGTAGTAGCTGCCGGCCTCGCCGGCGCCGACGGTGTAGGTGACGCTCTCGTTGTTGGTGCTCGTTTCGCTGAGTGCGACGGTCACGTTCCCCGGGCCGATGAGCTCGGCGTCGAGGTCGCCGCGCGCATTGTCGAACTGGACGTCGAAACGGATGGTGTCGCCGACCAAGAGGTCAATCCGGTACCAGTCCTGGTCCATATCGCAGGTCTTGAGACCCGTGATCACGTTGTCGGCGCCGGTCGACGCCCCGGTGCGGTCGACGAGGACGGCGTTCGCGGCGTTGTCGTTCGGCTCGTACGAATCGTCGACGCAGGGGGGCCCGTCCGAGATGTCGATATCGAGCGTGTACTCGGCCTGGATCCCGGAGAACAGGAAGACCTGGATGTTGTAGGTACCGCCGGACATCGCCTGGTACTGGACGACCTCCTGGACCTGCGTGGTCATGCCGATCGTGGTCTCTTGTCCGCCCGCCGCGAGCGTCGCGCAGTCGCTGGGGCCGATGAGAGTGACGTCCAGATCGCCGGCGCTGACGGCGCGGTCGTAGGTGGCCGTGATCGTGACGGTCTGCAGCGGCAACAGATCGATGGCATACCAGTCGGTGTCCGCGCAGACGTTGAGCCCGGTGTACGTGCCTTCGGCGATCGCGGAGGCCGGGCATGTATCGTTGACCTCGAAGGTGTCCGCGCAGTTGTTGTCACGCTGACGCCAATCCAGATCGTACTTCACGTTGCCGACGCCGCTGGTGACGCGGACTTCGAGTTGGTAGTTGCCGCCGGTCTCCACCGCGAACTCGATCGTCTCTTTGCTCATCCGCGTGATCGCCGCAGCCACCTGCACCCCGGCGGGGTTGCGCAAGAAGAGGTCGATATTGCCGAGCGCGATCGGCGCTTCGGCGACGATCGTGACGACCTGATTGTCCGACACCGCGAGGGTGTAGAGATCGATGTCGTTCCCGCACACTTCGAGATTCGTGTGATCGATGGCGGCTGGAAGCGGGGCCGGCATGCCCATCCCGTTGGGCTCGAGGGCGTCCGCGGTGCACGCGGGCGGGGGTGCGACCTTCACGGACAGGTCGTACGGCGAGTTGGCGCTGACGAGCGTCCCGCGGACGTGGATGAGGAAGGTGCCGCCGAGGTCGACGCCAAAGCGCAGAATCTCGCGACCGCCATCGACGGTCGGGGGTGCCTGGGCGGCGACGATCTCGTCGCCTTGGGCGCGTCGAAGCGCGACGTCGAGGTTGCCGGCCTGGTTGCGGTAGTCGAGTTGGACCTCGATCACGTCGCCAGCTGCGGCGACGACCGAGAACCATTCCCCGCCCTGATTTTCGCGGCAGAACAACGGCTGCATCGCAGCGGTCGTCATGAACGGCACCGCGGGGATGACGAACGGGTTGTTCTGGTTGTGATTGTCGCCGAACCCGTCGGCGGGGCAGGACGGGGGCAGCAATGCACAGAGCCCGCGCACGGGGTCCGTCTGATCGGCTTCGGTAATGCCGAGGGTTCGGTCGCAGAATTCGGTCGCCGGACACTCGTTGTCGTCGCGGCACGCCTGGCATCGTCGCGGGCTGCCGCTGCAGACCTGACCGGTCAGGCACTCGTTGCGCGTCTCACAGGTCTTCACGCACACCAAGTCGGCGCACGCGTAGGTGTTTCCGTCGTTGGGGCAGTCGTCGACGGAGTCGCAGCCCGAGGCGCACAGCAGGTCATTGAGGTCGCAGATGTATCCGGAGCGGCAGCCATCGTTGCTGCGGCAGCCGCGACGGCACACTTTGCGCCCGTCGGTCGATCGCGGTTCGCAGATGTCCCCACCGCGACAGTCGCTATCTTCGCCGCACGGCGGTTTGACGACACAGCGCTGCTCGGCCTCCGAGCACAGGTACTCGTTGCCGTCATCGACTTGCTGGGCGTAGCCGGCGCAATGGGCGTCGTTGGCGCAATCGCCGGTGTACAGGCAGGCGGGCGGCGCCTGGCCCTGGTCGCAGCTCTGGAAGGCCGGGCACGAATCGGTGCTGCAGCCCGCGACGTCGCAGATGAACGCCGCCGAGCAGGCCTGGCCATCTCCGCAGTCATCATTGTCTCGGCAGCCCGTTCGACAGGTGCCCGACGCGCAGATGGCGCCGGTCGCACACTCGGCGTCGTCGGCACAGGCGGCGAGCGTACATGCGCCTTCGGCGCAATACTCGTCGATCCCGCACTCGCTGGCGAACTGGCAGGTCGCCGACGCGGCGGTGCACACGCCTTCGGCGTTACACCGCTGGCCGGACTCGCAGTCCGCGCGGGTGTTGCAGGCCGGACCCTCGGCGTTGTTCTTGCCTTTGTTGCCGCAGGCGGTGAGGAAAAAACTGAAGCCGACGACCAGAAGGAGTCGGAAAAACATACTGAAGCGAACCATCGACATTGACCCTTCAAGAGGGGAGACCGGAGTGCGGCCTCATTTTCACCAAGCGGAGCGGCGTCAGGCTAAAGAATCCGCGCCGCGGGCGCAAATGCACGTATACGGCGCGCGTATAGCGCGTCCGAGCGGGTCGCGCAAGGCGTCGGTCGAACCGCTGATCACGTATTCGCGGGTGGCTTCGACGCGACCGACCATACATCGCGCGACCGTGGCAGTGAAGTGGGGTCAATTGTCCCACGGCATGCCGCTCAAAGTCCGCGCGGGGTGCGGACAACTGACCCCACACAGCTGCGAGCGCCGCAGACTAGCAGGCGATCGTCAAAACATTGTCGAAGGTTTCTCTTGACCCGAATCGTGATTTTGAGTCTTCTTGATGGTGAAGCGAACTCCCATATCAAGGCAAACGCGTATGCTGATGCGGTCACTTTTGATGGTGCTGTTGGCGACCGTCCTCGCCGCTTGCGGCGGAGACAAAGTCGGCCAGGGAACAAACGGCAAGAATCAGACGGATATGGGGGTGAACAACACCATCTCCGACACCGGGCCCAACAACACGACCGCGTCGAACAACGGCGTGAACAACACGCCGGACGGCTGCACGTGGACGGATGCCGACGCGGATGACGACGGTGACGGGGTGCAGAACCGCCGAGACAACTGCGCCTGTGCGGCGAACGCCGATCAGGTGGACCGCGATCGCGACGGCGTCGGCGACGTCTGCGACAACTGCGTCGAGGTCGCGAATCGGCGGCAAGAAGACGCCGACGACGATGGCGTGGGCGACGCGTGTGCACTGTGGGGCGACGCCGATGGGGACGGCATTCGCGACCCGTTCGACAACTGTGTCGACGTCGCCAACGTCGGCCAAGGAGATCAAGACGGCGACAATGTCGGCGATGATTGCGACAACTGCCGGTCACTGGCGAACGAAGACCAGGCCGACGCCGACGGCGACGGGACCGGCGACGTGTGCGAAGGCCCGATCGACCCGACGGCCGATACGGACAACGACGGGATTACCGATTTCATCGACAACTGCTGGCAGTTGCCCAATCCCCAACAGGAGGACGTCGACGGCGACACGGTCGGTGACCCCTGCGACAACTGCCCGAGCGTCGCAAACTTCGACCAGGCGGACACCGACGGCGACGGGCGCGGCGACGCGTGTGGCGTCGATCTGACCGCCGACGGTGACAACGACGGCTTCCGCGACGTGGCGGACAACTGCCCCACGGTCGCCAACGCGAATCAGGCCGATGGCGATGGCGATGGGGTCGGCGACGCGTGTGACAATTGCCCGGGTGTCGCGAACGGCAACCAGGCCGACGATGACAACGACGGCGCCGGTAACGAGTGCGACGGGGTGACGAACCCCGACGGCGACGAAGACGGCGACGGCGTGCGGAACGCTGACGACAACTGCCCCCTCGTCTCGAACGCCAATCAGCTCGACAATGACGGCGACCGCCGCGGCGACGTCTGCGACAACTGTCCGACGATCGCCAACGGAAGCCAGGCCGACGCCGACAATAACGGGGTCGGTGATGCGTGCGAAGGGACCGCGGATCCGAACGGCGACGTCGACATGGACGGCGTGCGCAATGCGATCGACAACTGCCCGATGGTCGCAAACCCGACGCAGGCCGACGGCGACGGCGACCGCATCGGCGACGCGTGCGACAACTGCCCGACCGTGGCGAATACGCTGCAGGCGGACTCCGACAACGACGGGATCGGCGATCGCTGCGAATTCCTGGTCACCGACACCGACATGGACGGCGTCGTCGACTTCCAGGACAACTGCCCGCTGGCCGGCAACGCATCACAGAGCGACACCGACGCCGATAGCGTGGGCGATGCCTGCGACAACTGCATGGACGTGCCGAACGTCAATCAGCTGGACTCCAATGGCGACGGCGTGGGCGATGCCTGCGAGAACATCTACAACCCCGGTCAGGACTCCGACGGTGACGGTGTACCCGACGTCTCCGACAACTGCGGAGCGATCGCGAACCCGACTCAGGCCGACGCGGACAACGACTCGCGCGGCGATGCGTGCGACAACTGCCCCAACGCCGCGAACTACGATCAAGACGACATCAACGGAAACGGGGTGGGTGACGTGTGCGAGCCGCTGCCCCCGGGCACCCCGATCTGCAACACCGCGGGCGTCAGCGGCACCGTCATCAAGCCGTCGCTGTACTTCCTACTCGATACGTCCGGATCGATGTGCTGCAGCCCGGACCGCATCGCGACGATGAAGGGCGCGCTGAACAACCTCGCCGATAACACGACGTTGCTGGCAAACTTCAATGTCGGCATCGCGACGTTCGGCAACTGCAACATGAACGAGATTCTGGATCTCCGGATCGGCACGACCGCCGCGGCCTTCAAAACGAGCTATGCCAGCATCACCGACAACGGCAACACGCCGACGGGGCCGGCGATCAACGCCGTCCTCACGAACAACTGGCTCACGATTCCGGGCGACCCGAACCCGAGCCGCGAGAAGCGCATCATCGTGATTACCGACGGCGCGCCGACGACCACGTGTGGTGAGAGCGGCAGCAGCTCGGTCAACTACACGACGAACCGCGCGACGGCGGCCGCCAATGCGGGCTACCCGACGTTCTTCGTCGGCTTCGACAACCTGAACAGCACCGAGCAAACCAACATGTCGACGTTCGCGAACGCCGGCGGCACCGGCAGCTCGTGGTTCCAAGTGTCCTCGACGGATACGAGCAGCCTCGAGAACGCGATCAACACGATCGCGAACCTCACGGTGAGCTGCACCGTCTCGATCAACCCGCAGCCCGGCGACGACCTCGACCGGATGCGCGTCTCGATCGTCGCGGGGGCCGCACGGACGGTCGTGGCCCAGGGCGCGCCGAACGGCTGGACCCGCAGCAACAACACCGTGACCCTGAACGGCTCGTCGTGTACGCAGCTGCAGAACGCAGCATCGATGGGTCAAACCGTCAGCGTCGAAGTGGAGATCGCGTGCAAGTCATGCGTCGCGAGCACGGAGGTCTGCGACTTCATCGACAACGACTGCGACGGCATCATCGACGAGGGGTGCAACTGCTCACCGGAGATCTGCGGCGACGGTTTGGACAATGACTGCGACATGGTCATCGACAACGGCTGTCCGATGGGCTGCCAGCCGGCACCGGAAGTGTGCGACGGCGTCGACAACGACTGCGACGGGATGATCGACGAAGACTGTGGCCCGGGCTGCATTCCAGAGCCGGAAGTCTGCGGGGACGGGATCGACAACGATTGCGACATGCTGATCGACGAAGGTTGTCCGCCGCAGGGCTGCGTGCCCGACCCGGAGGTCTGTGACGGCATGGACAACGACTGCGACGGACAGATCGACGAGGGCTGCGGCGGACCCAGCTGCGTGCCCGCTCCCGAGGTCTGCAACGGTGTCGACGACGACTGCGACGGGATGATCGACGAGGGCTGCGCCGTCTGCGTGCCTCGCACCGAGATCTGCGACGGCATCGACAACAACTGTAACGGCATGATCGACGAGAATTGCGTCCAGTGTCCGATGTTCGGACCGGAGATCTGTGACGGCAAGGACAACGACTGCGACGGCCTGATCGACGAGGGCTGTGGCACCGGCATGTGCATCCCGGAGAACGAGATCTGCGACATGAGGGACAACGACTGTGATGGCGATGTCGACGAGGATTGCGTCGACTGCCCGAACGGGCGGCGTCCTGAAGTTTGCGACGGGATCGACAACGACTGCGACGGGTTGTCCGACGAGGGCTGCCCCGACGGTTGATCCGATCGGCATCTGGAAACGGCACCACGCCGGCCCTGAATCAGGGCCGGCGTTTTTCGTGGCGTTGACAAAGCGCGCTGTGGATCGGAGGTTGATCGAACACGTCACAGGAGAAACATGGACCTTCAACGATTGTTCGGCAGCGCCCAGAACGCCTTGTCCGATGCACAGAGTTCGGCGCACAACACCTACGACTCAGCGGCCGCTCGCATGCTGGATCGACTCGGGCTGCAGCATAAGCGGTCCACCACGGACGTGCTGTTGCCGGCGCTCGGCGTGTTCACGGCGGGCCTCGCAGCCGGCGCGGTCCTCGGCCTACTCTTCGCCCCGCGACGCGGCGAGGAGATGCGCACCGAGATCGTGCACCGCCTGGAAGACGTGCGAGAGCGCGTCCGTCGAACCGACGACGCCGAGAAGGACGCCGCGCGGGAGTGAGCTACTCCTGCTCGTCCGACGCGCCTCGCCACGTGCGTAATCGCTCCGCGATCTGCGCCTCTTCGCCGTTGTCCGACGGCTCGTAATACCGACGACCGCGCAGCGGTTCCGGTAGATAGTCATCCACGACGAAGTTCCCGTCGAAGTTGTGCGGGTACTTATAGCCTCGGCCATGGCCGAGGTTGCGATGCAGCGCCGTGGGGGCGTTGACGATGTGCATCGGGATCGGGGCGTTCGGGTGTTCGAGCACGTCGCGCCGAGCCTTGCCGTATGCGGAGATGACGGAGTTCGACTTCGGTGCACACGCCAGATACGTCACCGCCTGGGTCATCGGCAGGACGCCCTCCGGTAGACCGATCAGCCGCACGGCCGCCGTCGCATCGAGAGCGACGCGGAGCGCATTGGGGTCCGCATTTCCAATGTCCTCGCTGGCGAAGATCACCATGCGCCGCAGCACGAAGATCGGGTCCTCTCCCGCCTCCAGCATGCGCACCATGTAATGCAGCGCCGCGTCGGGGTCCGAACCTCGCATGCTCTTGATAAAGGCGCTGACGGCCTTGTAGTGCTCCTCACCGCCCTTGTCGTAGTGGACGAGGCGCTGCTGCATCGCTTCGGCGACGTCGGCCGCGGTCACGAACTCGCGGCGCGCGGCTGTCACCTGCGATGCGGCGACCTCGAGGGCGTTGAGCGCCGTGCGTGCGTCGCCCTCGGCAGCCTCGATGAGCGCTTGGCGTGCGGCGGGTTCGAGGCCGAGCTCGAGGTCCCCGAGGCCACGCTCCGGATCGGACAGCGCGCGATCCACGATCAGGCCGACGTCGGCTGGGTCGAGCGCCTGGAGCGTCAGTACGCGACAGCGCGAGAGCAACGCGCTGTTCACCTCGAACGATGGGGTTTCGGTCGTCGCGCCGATCAAGGTCAGCGTCCCCTTCTCGACATGCGGAAGCAGCGCATCCTGTTGCGACTTGTTGAAGCGGTGGATCTCGTCGACGAACAAGATCACGGGACCGCCGAGGAGCCGCTGTTGCCTCGCACGCTCGGCCTGGGTCCGGATGTCCTTCACGCCGGCCGTCACCGCGGAGAGCGTCACGAGGTCGCCGCCCACGGCATTGGACAGCAACGCGGCGAGGGTCGTTTTCCCGGATCCGGGAGGTCCCCACAGAATGATGCTAGGCAGGCGGCGGTTCGCGAGCGCGTTGGCGAGGAACTTCCCCTCGGCCAACAGGTGCTGTTGTCCGACGAAATCGCTGAGCGTGCGCGGGCGCATCCGCTCGGCGAGCGGGGCGCGGGAGGCCATTACAGGTCCGAGCTGGGATCCATGTTGTTGCCCGACGCGGCGGGCAGCACGCGGCCGGCCACCGTGCTCTTCCCCTTCACGCCGTGCTCGATCATCAGGGCCAGCCGCTGCGCGCGGCAGTCGCGATGGTTGGGCGGGACGTCGGGAAACGCGGTGCGAATCTCGCGCTCGAGGTGCTGAGGCAGATCGATGAAGGCCGTCTTGTAGGACTCGCAGACCGGGCACTCCATCTTCGGCTGGCCGCCTTCGTACAGGAAGCCGCAGCACGAGCACGTCCAGAGCATCGCATGCATGTACCGATCGAAATTACCGCTCACTGAGGCCCCTTCGCTTCCTGAATCCGCGTGTACTCGACCTCGTAGGTCGCCCATCGCTCCTCGACGATCCACAGGTTCTTCTGGTTCGAGTCGAGTTCGATCGCATCGTCGATGTCGCGCATCTGCAGCGCGATCTCGCGCAACTGATCACATAGCTTGCCCATCAGGTCGAGATCGCGGGTCTTGCGGTCTTTTCCCGCGAAATTCTCGCGATACTCGTTGAACACGTCGTTGGCGGCGCCACCGAGCACACCGGCGAGGTCAGCGACGGCAAGGGCCTCGCGCGCTTCGTTGATCGCGACGATCTCGGTGCGGTACATGTCCAGATTCTGCGCGACGGTCTCGATGTTCTTGCGGTTCATGTCGGACTTGAACCCCTCATCGGCGAGCTCGCGCATCTCGGCCTGATACTCCTCGAGGTTCGCGATCATCCGCGCGAGCAATTCCGGGCGTCGGCTGGAGCGCGACTTGCCCGCAAAGTGGTTCGTGTACAGCGTGAACTGGGCATTGGCGAGCTGCGCCAGCCGATTCGCGATGTCCTCCTTGGAGCCAGCGGTCTGCGCCCGCGCGATATTGGTGACCTCATCGCGGTACATCTGCAGCTGGGCCGAGATCGTCTCGAGGTCGCCACGCGCGCCGGTCGCCCCTTGATTGACGAGCGCACGCATCGCCAGCTGCAGTTCCTCGAGCTCGCCGACCATCTCGTGCAGAAGCATGCGATCGCGGGTTCCGCGATCCTTGCCCGCAAAGTGGCGCCGATAGGCGTCGAAGACGCGATTCGCGCGGTTCGCGAGCGCCGCGCCCACCACGGCCTGGGGGTCGCGTTTCGCGTCGATGATCGCCACCCGCTCCTTCTGATAGCGATCGAGGTTCTCGCTGGCGGTCTCCAAAAACGCGAGCACGCCGGGATTGCGATCGCCGTTCATCAGCGTGCGCGTGTTTTCGATCAGCGCCGTCAGGCGCGTGATGAGGTCGTCCAACGTGGCGATCTCGCGCGTAGCGCGTGGCTTTCCGGCAAAGTTTGCCGTGTAGAGGCCGTAGATCTCGTCCGCGCTGCTCTTGAGGTCGTCGAAGTTCGCTTTGTCAGCCATGGTGCGCTCGCTTGGGTCCGCTCGGGTTCTAGCGCATTTGGCGCCCGTCGCACAGCGATTTTAGACAACGGCGAGCGCGCCCACCTCGCGCCGGGCGGTCCGGGCGGGGTTGTCGCCCGTGCGCGCCCGCGCTATGAGTGGCGACCTTCAGGAGGCATGATCGTGACTGAGCGCGTGGCAATTGGAATCATCGGGGGCAGCGGCCTCTACGAAATGGACGACCTCCAGATCCTGGAGGAACGCGAGGTCATCACGCCGTTCGGCGAACCGAGCGCGCCGCTCGTCATCGGTGAGATTGGGGGCCGCAAGGTCGCGTTCCTTCCTCGCCACGGCAAGGACCACCAGTTCGGACCGTCGACGCTGCCCTACCGCGCGAACATCTGGGCGCTCAAATCGATCGGTGTGTTCTGGGTCATCGGGGTCAACGCCGTCGGATCGTTGAAAGAGGAGATCGCCCCCGGCGACTTCTGCGTGCCCGACAACATCATCGACAAGACCACGAAGCGTCCCAACACGATGTTCGACGAGATCGTCGTGCACGTGAACCTCGGTCGCCCGTTCCACCCGATGTTGCGCGACGTGCTGCTCGAGGCGACACGCGCCGAAGGCATCGCCGTGCATGACGGCGGCACCTACGTCTGCATGGAAGGCCCTGCGTTCAGCACGATCGCCGAATCGAACCTGCACCGACAGTGGGGCGCGAGCCTCATCGGCATGACGGCCATGCCGGAGGCCCGCTTAGCTCGCGAAGTGGAGATGTGTTACGCCAGCATCTGCCTGCCCACCGATTACGATGTCTGGCACCACGCTGATCACGTCGACATCAACGACGTCTTCGCGGTCTTCGGCCGCAACATCACAAACGTCAAAAAGGTCCTCGTCCGCGCCATCGGCTCCATCCCCCTCGATCGCGAGTCCGAGTGCGACGCCTCGAGCGCCCTACAATGGGCCATCGTCACCAAACCCCACGCCATCCCCCCCTGGACCCGCAAAAACCTCGCCCTCCTCCTCGACAAGTACGCCTAGCGCGCGGCGCTAACGCGCCGCGCGCTAGGCGTGGTGCGAGCGCTTGGCGCTTTGCGCCAAGCGCAGGGTTGGAGTGCGGCGCTTCGCGCCGCACAGGTGGCGAGTGCTTGGCGCTGCGCGCCGCGCACAGGTGGCGAGCGCGGCGCTTCGCGCCGCGCAGGGAAAGCACTGCGCGTTGTGGATGGGCGTGGGCAGTGGTCGATCGATAGGGTTCCGTGGCCTGCCGTTCCCTGCGCGAAGCGCTCGCCACTTCGGCGCGGCGCGAAGCGCCAAGCCGTCGCGACTTGTGCGAGGTGCGAAGCGCCGAGCACTCACACCCTGCGCGCGGCGCGAAGCGCCAAGCGCGCGCCACCGCGCGTAGCGGACGGCGCTACGCGCCGTCCGCTAGCGCTACTCGCAGCACTTTTTGGAGAGGAAGTCGCGGAGGTTGGACTTGAGGGCGGTGGGCATCTCGCGCTGGAGGGCGGCGCGGCAGATGGAACCGGTCTCTTTGTAGGTCTGCAGAAAGTTCATGCAGGGTGGGCAGAGTTCGAGGTGGAACTCGAGATCCTTGCGCTGGTCGTCGGCTAGCTCGTCCTCGAGGTAGTCGACGAGAAGATCCATCATGTCCGGGCACTCGTGCTTTCGCTTGGTCATACTGGGTCTCGCTGGTTCTCTGTGCGCTAGGATGAGGGATGACGGACCGATGTTTCAAGAAAAAGAATGGGCGCCCAAGAAATAGGACGCCCAAGATATAGCCGTGCGGAGGGGTTAACCGCCGATACAGATCCCAACTTCGGCCCCGGTCTGCTTCGCGCAGACGCCGCTGCAGCAGTCGTCGTTGGCGCGGCAGCTGGTGTTGAGCGGCCGACAGGGGGGGCCGCAAACGCCGAGGTCGTCGCGACAATTGCCGAAGCAGCAGTCGCCGTCCGCTTCACAGGACTGCCCGTCGAGCACGCAGTCCGGACACCCTTCGTCGACGACGTCGTCGCAGTCGTTGTCGATGCCGTCACAGACCTCCGGCGAGCAGCCTTCGCAGCCCTCGTCGATCTCGCCGTCACAGTCGTTGTCGAGGTAGTCGCAAATCTCGGTGGCGGGCACACAGTCGGTCGCGCAGCCGAAGATGATCTTGAGCGGCGCGCCCATCCCCATCGGGTCGATCATGCGGAGCATGTCGCAGGTCGCCTGATCGAGCGTCAGCGTGGTCGTGGCGGGGTCGTAGGAGTAGTTCGCGCGCGGGAGCACCGCACCGCTGAGCTCCACCCACAGCTTGTTGGGATCTGGCGGGGCCGGGTTCAGGGTGTAGGAGCACGCGATGGCTTGCGCCGCGATGTCTGCCAACGCGGCAGTGAGCGCGGCGGTGTCGTTGGCGGTGTAGAAGTTGTTCCCGCCCGGGGCGTCGGTCCCGCCGGCCTGCGCGATGGCGTTGAGGTTCCCCTCGAAGCCACCGAAGCTGAATCCGACGACGTAGACGGGGACCCCCGCGTTGGCGAGGTTCTGCGCCTCCGTGATCGACCCGGACTGACCGCCGCAGGAGTTCGGGTCACCATCCGTCACGAGCACGACGGCTTTTGCGCGTTGCGCATCGAGCGGGTCCGCGGCGTCCGAGGCGCGATTCTGGGTGCGCACCGCGCCCAGCGCGCCGGCCGTCGGCGTGTTGCCACCGGAAGGGATCGACGCCCACGACGCGCGCAGCTGGGCCGCGGTGTGGGACCCCATGTTCAGGCGATGCAGCAATCCGGGACACGTCGAGCCTTCGTAGGTGCCGAAGCCGAAGCGCACCTGGTTGAACAGGTTGTCCGCGACGTTGTTGAGCGCGGCGCGGGCGGCGGCGATGTCGCCCGAATCCATCGACCCGGAGTTGTCCAACAGGATGTAGATGTTGGGCTCGATGACTTCGAACATCGACTCTTGCTCGCCGCAAATCATGCCGGCCGGCGCGGGTTCGCACGAGTCGCCGACGCCGTTGGCGTCGCTATCGACCTGGTCGAAGTTGGCGGTGCCGGCGCAGTTGTCGCACGCGTCGCCGATCGTATCGCCATCACCGTCGGCCTGGTCGGGGTTCGCGACGCCGCCGCAGTTGTCCATCGTGTCTGCGATCCCATCGCCATCATCGTCGCGATTGGGGTCGTAGTACTCGCCGTCTTCGCAGGCGTCGCCGATCCCATTGCCGTCCACGTCGAGCTGGTCGAAGTTTGCGGCGGTCAGGCAGTTGTCACAGGCGTCGCCGATGCCGTCTTGGTCGCCGTCTTCCTGGCCCGCGTTGTCCGCATTCCGGCAGTTGTCGAAGCGATCGATAAAGCCGTCGCCGTCGGTGTCTGCCCACGGATCGCGGTTGTTCGCGTTGTTCTGCGCCGAGGTGTTGTTGGTCCCCGAGTTGGTTCCGACGGTGTTGTTGCTGCCGTTGGAGTTCGGCGACAGGCAACGGCCGGTCACGGGGTTCTTCGTGCAATTGTCGTTGTTTTGTCCGGTCTTGACGGCGTCGGTGCCGCAACTGGAGGCAACGAGCAGCGCGAAACAGATGCTCACGAGCCAAGGAATGCGTGGATTCATAGAGCTGACCTGATGGATCAAGCCGCAACGCGGCAAAAACTGTGGTGTGTCACTGTGGGAGAAAGTACCACATCGAAATTTCGAATTCGAACGATATTGCGAGGGGCGCTTGGCCGTCAGCGGCCCATCGCGACGAGCAGCGTCGGGGGCAACAGCAAAAACGCCACGATCGCGAGGATGATCACGACGGTGCTGATCCCCAGCGTTCGCAGTGACTGCCGATAGTGCGTGATCGCTGTGGGGCGCACGACCACGTAGGCCACGATGCCGGCGGCGAAGTTGACCGTCGAGCGCATCGACTGCAGCTGGAGCTCCGACCACCACGCCCCGTTGAACATCGAGACGCCCTGCAGCAAGCACCAGGCGGCGCCGCAGGCGCCCATCACGATCGCGGCGATGCGCAGGGTGATCCTGGCGCGCAGCGTGAACACGGCGGCCAGTGCCGTCGCGAACGGCCCGAAGAACATCCCGGTGTACAGGAGCAGGACGGGGAAGAACCACAGCGACGGACGCTCTCCATCGCGGGCGCCAAACCAGCCGCGCCCGAGCTCGCCCCACTCCGCTTCGAGATCGGCTTCGCTGTCGATGGAGGGGGTGTCAGCCATAGGCCAATCTACAGCCGACCGACCTCAGAGACAAAACGCCCGCGGCGAATGCCGCGGGCGTTGCAGACGTCATCGGCGAACCGTCTCAGCGACGACGGCGCAGCGACACGAGGCCGAGTGCGATCATCGCGAGCCAGCCCGCGAGGCTCGAATCGTCATCGGTGCGGCTGACGGTACGGCAGCAGCCACCTTCGCCGGTCGGAGTCGTCACCGGGCCACCACCGCCCGTGTCTTCCTCGCTACCACCCATGTC
>JBFIHF010000097.1:0-17692 GCA_041601915.1 Bradymonadaceae bacterium | reverse complement strand
GGTGCGCCGCTCGCTGTGACTCAGGGTGCGACGCCGTTGATCGTCGCGCCGACCGCGGTGTAGGCCGCGCCGATCGAGACGGACTCGAAGAGGCCGTCACCGTCGAGGTCGACGTCGGCGAACAGGCCGACGGCGCCGAACAGGTTGCAGGCACCGGCAACTTCAGCACAGGTGTCTTCACCAGCGTCGGTGCAGGCTTGGGTCATGCGACCTTCGGCGCAGGTACCGGTGTCCGGGTTGACGAGCTGTTCGGCACCGAGACCGAGGCACTCACACGCGCCCGCGCTGAACTCGTTGACCGCCACGAAGATGTCGCGGATCTTGACGACACCACCGAGCTGACCGCTCGACAGGGCGACGCCTTCGGCGCCGAGGGTCGAACCGGCCGCGATCTTCGCGTCGCTGCGCGCCTGGCTGATCGTCAGCTGCAGCGGCGAGTCGAACAACGTGATCTCGATCTTGACGGCACCCGGACCGGCGACGATGTCACCGGCGGTGGCCGACGCGCTCGGCAGGTACGCTTGCGGCTGCGATCCCTGATCGAGGCTCGCCGGGTCGATGAGCACCGGATTGGAGTCCGCTTGGAACCCGGTCGTGGCGAAATCAGCCACGTCGTGCTCCGCGATGTAGAAGTTCATGATGAACGCGTCGTCGTTGGCGAGGTCCGTCAGGCCCTCGTGCTCGAGCGCCAGAACCAGGCTACCCGAAGCGATCGACGTCGCGACCGACGAGTTGATGTCGGCGAGGAAGCCGAAGCCGGCGAGGTTGAAACCGAGCGAGTTGTCGATTTCGCCATCACCGGTGTAGTCGTAGCAGCAGACCGGATCGGTGTCCGTTCCTTCGACGAGGAAGAAGTCGACAACCGACGCGGGACCCCAGACGTGGTCGTCCGGATTCTCGCTGCAGCGCGGCGGCGCCGGAGTGTCCGCACAGGTCGGCGGGTCCTTGAGCGGCTCGGTGGTGTTGTTCACCGTCGTGTTGTTCGCGGTCGTGTTGTTGACCGTCGTATTGTTCGGCGTCGTATTGTTCGACGTGTTGTTCGGCGTCGTGTTATTCGCCGTCGTGTTGTTCGCCGTCACGTTGTTCGTCACGCTGTTTTTCGTCTCGTCTCCACCACATGCCGCAAGGGCAAGCGCGGCAACGGCCACTCCGATTTTCAGATTCATCAGCTACTCCTCATTGGAATTATCCATCCGCGCGGATGGGTTCTGTCTAGATTTCTTGAATTACCGCGGCGAAAGGTAGCAAGATCGCGAACAATGGGTCAAGTTCACTCCCAACCCCGCAGCCGGACTCGTGATCGAGCCTCGGCGACGCGAAGATGCCGCGCCGCACTTTTCGCAGTTCTGATTGGTGCGTCAGTCAGTTGCGACCGTGAGAGGCCGGCGCCGCAGATGGGTGTCGCACCCGACGTGGCCGCGCCGGCCACCCCGACATTCGGCACGGACGCGCTCAGCTTTGTCTCCCTCGTGGAAGCGCACGGCAGCTTCGCGCTCGTCCATCAGTTCGACGAAGACACGAATCGCGACGGAACAATCGACCCGAAGTTCGGGGACCACGGCGAGCCGGAAGGCGATTGGCCGACGGTCTGGCTGTACCCGCTTCCAATCGGGCCCGGCGAGCGTTTCGATGAGTTCATCACGTCGGACCCCACGAATCGATGGGTCGTGCTGCGACGCGGCACCGACCTGGTCGCGGTCTCCGCCAGTCAGCGGTGGTCCCTCGACGACGCCGACGTGACGCCCGACCCGAGTCCCTGCGCTGCCGCACGCCAGGCCACGATCGACCCCACCAGCACGTGGCTCACCTTCACACGCGCCGAGCCACCACGCGCCGTCGTCAAGAGCCTCATTACGGGCGTGGAACGCGAAGTGCCCGCTGAGGGCCTGCTGTGGCGCGCGGACGCGATGCCACGGGGCTGGGTGATGCTGCGCGAGATCCTCGCCGATACCGATGGCGACGGCGCGATCAAGCTCCCGTGGCGACAGGGCACCTGTATCTGCCGCTGGTGCAGCCGTTTCGCCTCGTCGGTGGGCTCGGGGCGCCTCGTCGGCGACGAGAGCCGCGACACGATGGTCGACGCCGCCGGCCGACGCTCGGCCCCGCCGCCGATGCCGATTCCCCTCGAGCACGGCGCGATCTGGTCGATGTCGAAGAACGCGTTGTTCGACGCCGACGGCGCGCAGCGCCCCATCGCGGACGGCTGTTCGATGCGCATGTTGCCGATGGGCACCGACCGTATCGTCGCGAACTGCCGCGGCAAGTTCGTCGTGTGGAGTGCCGCGACCGATCAAACCGTCGCGATCGAGGCCCCTGTAACAGGGCTACAGACCTACAGCCCGCCGACCGAAGGCTGGGTCGGCGTGCAGTTCACGGACGAAGAGGGCGTGCAGCGGGTCGGCCGCCTCGGGTTGGGCGACGGTCGGATCGACGCCGGACCGCCCGCCGTGCGGTGGGGCGCGCCCCATCCGTCGGGCTGGCGCCTCATCGCCGACGCTGAGCACGTCTACGCGTGGGACGTCCGCACCGGAACCACGACGACGCTGAACATCAAGGGCGCTGAGCTCGATGGGCTCGTCGCCAAGCGCGGAAACACGTGGTTCGTGATCGACCCCACCAAGCCGGTCGCCGCAGCGCAACTCACCGAAGCCCCGAGTTTTGTGGCCGCGAACGGCTGCTACGTGAAGCCACATCCCTTCAACCAACCGGTGCGCGGTCCATTCGAGTGGGTGTGTCAGTGACCGAATCGATTCGCTACAGTAGCGCCATGACGATCGGGATCCGAGAACTCAGTCGCGCCGCCAGCCACATGCAAGTGGCCTTTCGCTCACCGCTGCTGCCGCTGTTCGGCCTCGTGACCGGGCTCGAGGCGCTCGCCGTCTACGCGCTGCCCGACATGACGGCCAAGATGGTGTCCGCGATGCTCGGCGGCACGCTGCTCGGCGTGTTCGACGCAGGGCCGCACGTCGCGGGTGTGCTGGGGCTCGTCCTCGTGATGTTCGCGCTCGACCTGTTTCGCACCGCGCTCTGGAGCGGTCTGCGACGCGTGACGCTGGGTGGCGAGACGTTGTTGCTCTCGGAGCTCGCGAGAGACGCGATGAGCCGCATCGGCGCGCTGTTCGTGACCCAGCAGCTCATCGGCGTCTTCGTGTTGCTCGTCACGGCAGTGTGTTTCCTGATCGGGGTCTCGATCCAGATCTTCCCGCACGCCCTGGTCACCTTCACCCTCGCACCGGCACTCTACGCCGTTGTCGCGCTGCGACGCTCGATCCCGCACGCCCTGAGCCAGGCGGCCCGCATCACGCGCCACAACCTGATCGCGGTGTTCGGCATTCAAGGGGCGTTGCTCGCGCTGGGCTACTGGATCTCGGAGTTCTTCCAGCATGTCGAGATCGCCCCGATGGTCGGGACCTACGCGGCGCTGTCGCTGCTGATGTGCTACCGCTTCGTGGCGTTCTTCTCGATGGCGACGCTGTTCCTCGCCCTCGACGAAGCCGGCGAATTCGAACGCTGAGCAGTCAGACCGCGGCGTGGCGAGCGGCGAGGATCTCGCCCACGCGCAGTGCGGCCGCCGTCATGATGTCGAGGTTTCCGGCGTAGTTCGGCAACCAATCGCCAGCGCCCTCCACCTCCAGAAACGTCGTCACCTTCGTGCCCGTGAAGGCGCCGAATCCCGGCATCATCAGCGGCTCGTCGATGAGCTCGAACACCGGCGGCTTCACCAGGCGATAGCCGGGCACGTATTCGGCGACCGCGGTCACCACATTGCGGATCGAAGCGTCGAGCAGCTCGTGTTTCGACGCGTCGGCGTCCACGAAGCAGTACACGGTGTCACGCATGATCAGCGGCGGCTCCGCGGGGTTCAGCACGATGATCGCTTTGCCACGTTCGGCGCCACCGATCGTTTCGATCGCGCGCGCCGTCGTCCGCGTGAACTCGTCGATGTTCGCGCGCGTCCCCGGACCGGCGGACTTTGACGCGATGGACGCGACGATCTCGCCGTAGCGCACCGGCGCGACGCGGCTCGCCGCCCACACGATCGGGATCGTCGCCTGCCCGCCGCAGGTCACCATGTTGACGTTGCGGCTGGTCGGGATGTCGTCGAGGTTCGCGACCGGGACCACGCCCGGCCCCACCGCGGCAGGTGTCAGGTCGACGGCAATCTTCTGATGCTCCGCCAACAACGGCGCGTGACGCAGGTGGGCACTGGCGCTCGTCGCGTCGAACACCACGTCGATGCGCCCCCAACTGGGGTGGTTGATGAGCCCCTCGATGCCTTCGTGGGTTGTCGCGACGCCCATCTGTTGCGCCCGCGCGAGCCCTTCGGAGTCGGGGTCGATCCCGGCGAGCACGAGGCACTGAAGCAGCCCCGAGCGCTCACGAATCTTGATCATGAGGTCGGTGCCAATGTTCCCTGACCCGATGATCGCGCAGCCCACTTTGCTCATCCGACTCTCCCGTGATGCCGAAACTAGCGCGATCGCCGTTTTCGGGGTACAAAATGACGACTTGTCCCCTACTACGGAGCCTGCGTGACGGCTTCCCCTCTATACGATCGCGCCCTCGAAACGGCAAACTGGCTCAAGGAGCGCGCTGCTGGCGAACCGACGGTCGGCCTCATCCTCGGTAGCGGCCTCGGCGAACTCGCCGACTCGCTGCGCGACGGGGTCCGAATTCCGTACGCCGAGGTGCCCCACTTCCCGGTCTCCAACGTCGAAGGCCACGCCGGAAACCTCGTGATGGGGACGTTCAGCGGCAAATACGTCGTCTTCATGCAGGGCCGCGTGCACTACTACGAAGGCTGGACGCCCGAAGAGGTCACGTTCGGCGTCCGAGTCCTGCACCTGATGGGGATCGACAAGGTCATCATCACCAACTCGGCGGGTGGGATTAACCCCGACTTCAAGGCCGGGGACCTGATGCTCATCACCGACCACATCAACCTGACCGGCTACGTACCACTGCGCGGCGAGAACGACGAGCGCTTCGGCCCGCGCTTTCCGGACATGAGCCACGCCTACGACCCGTGGATGCGGGACCGCATCATCGAGGCGGCGCGCGAGATGAACATCCCGCTGAAGTCCGGTGTGTACGCGGGTTTCGCCGGCCCCTGTTACGAGACGCCGGCCGAGATTCGCATGACCGGCATCATGGGTGGCGACGCGGTCGGCATGTCGACGGTGCCCGAGGCGATCGTCGCGAACCACATGGGGATGAAGGTCGGCGGGATCAGCTGCATCTCGAACCTCGCCGCCGGCATCGCGCAGCACAAGCTCAGCCACGGTGAGGTCAAGGCGACCGCGAACCTCGTGCGCGAGACGTTCGGGTCGCTGATCTCCAAAACCGTCGAACTGCTCTGATGGCGGTCTCCGAAGAGACGTGGACGCGCCTCATCGACGCCGCGCTCGCCGCGAGCAGGAACGCGCACGCGCCGTACTCCGGCTTTCACGTCGGCGCGGCGCTGCTCACGACCGACGATGAAATCATCGTCGGCTGTAACGTCGAGAACGCCACGTTTGGTGCGACGGTCTGCGCCGAGCGTACCGCCCTGGGCACCGCGGTCGTTCGCGGCATCCACGACTTCGTCGCGCTCGCGGTCATCACGCCCGCCGACCACCCCGTCGCGCCCTGCGGTATCTGCCGACAGGTCCTCGCCGAGTTCTGTGACGATCTGCCAATCCTGATGGTGACTGAAAGCGGCCAGCGGCTGCACGTCACACTCGAGGAGCTTCTCCCCCACCGCTTCACCAGCAAAGACTTCTAGCGTCAGTTAGTGATCCGCTGGTCTGCTGGTCTGCTGGTCCGCTGGTCCATTTCAAACTGTAGGCGCCCTCCGACCACGAAGTCCCCACGCGAAGCGCGAACGGCACAAGCTTCGCGGAAGGCACCGACAGCCGGCCAGAAGCCGGGCTGCTCGACGCTGCGCGTGGTGGGGTTCTGGCCTGAGCGCGGGTCCAGTTTGAAGTCGACCAGCAGACCAGCGGACCAGCGGACCAGCGGAGCAGAAACAGTGGCTAGCGGAACAGATCGTTCACGGATGCGCAGTTCCACGGATCGGTGGGCGTGCAGGTGTGCAGACTGAGCGCGACGGCGCAAGATGCTGAGCGGGGGACTTTCTTGCCCGCCATGAACAGGTCGGCAGCCCTCGAACAGCTATAGCCGCGTCCTTGGTCGACGCAATCGGACACGAGGAGCCGAGTTCCGCGCTCGACCTCGGTGCCGAGCTCGACGAGGTCGGCCCCGAGGTCACCGCAGCCAACCTTCAGCGCGCAGGCTTTCTCCAACCACGGAAGCCTCGCCGCGCCCTCGACTGTTGCGGCCATCTGCGTGCAGCTGAAGCCACTGCCCTTCTCACAGTTCGCCCGAAACGTCGCGATCTCCTCATCCGAGGGTTCGCCGCCGGCCAGGAGAGAGCCGAGAATCCCGCCGAGCCCCTCGATCGGCGGCATCGGCGCCTTCTTCAGCTCCGCCGCCACGACGGACCAGCACGCCGCGGCGTCGCCCGCTTCGCAGGCGTCCAGCGCCGGCGACTTGTCCGACATCACCGCTTTACCCTGGCACGTACCCGCCTGGACTCCGCTCTTGAGGTCTTGGACGCGCGCCAGCCTGAGGCAACCCAGCACGTCGCCGCGCCGACATTCGTCCGCGTACGCCGCGGACGAGCCAGGCAGCGCGACCAGCGAACGAGCGCCACACGCGGCTTTACGGCCGTGATCGTCACACCCGATCGACCACAGTTGGTGTGCCTTCTCCACGCCGCCCTCTTCATAGACGAGCCTAGCGGCTTCATCGCACACGTCGTCACCGCCGCGGCAGGCCTCAACAAGTTTCTGTCGGCAATGCTTCGGCGCCGCGTCGAGGCTCCGAGTTGCTGTCGCGCAGTCTTCCGCAGACATCGGCGCGGGCTCCGGGCGGGTCGTCGCGGCCCAGTGCTCGGCGGTTCGCCGGCACAGCCCGAGCGGGGGCTCATCAGGTTCGGCCACCAGCTGCGCGGCGCGTTCACTCGCCGCTCCGGCGTCCATTCTCGACGCGGTCGTCAAGTGATCCTGGGCCTTCGCGAACATCGGGCGAGCCGAGCCCAGCAGGGCTCCGCGCCACGCCGTCTCCTGCGCTGTGTCCAACCCCGCTGGTGGGCCCAGGGTGATGAGCTCGCACGCGAGGTTCAGGTACAACCGGCCCGACGCGAAGCCCGCCTGTGCTTGCGAGCCGAGGTCGTCGGCCTTCCGCAGGTCGTCGTACGTAGCCTCGAGCTTCTTCAGCGCGGCGAGCTTCGTCTTCAGCATCGCCTGAAGTTCGCCCCCGCCACCAGCTGTCGATGTCGGAAGCGCGGACTGCTCACGGTAGGACTGCCACTCGCGCTCGAGCGGGCTATCGACCGGCGTTTCGGTGGAGACGGACGCTGACGCCGAACAGCCGGCGCTCAACAACAACATGATCAAGGCTGGTCGCATCGGATCCTCCTCTCATCGCACGCTGATCGAGCGCCGCGCAGCATGTCCGGCGGCGTCCATCACGACGAGCTCATGCTTACCCGGCGACGGCGTCCACCACAATCGCTGATCGGCCTTGGCGCTGCCGACGAACTCTCCGTTCACGAACCAACTTAGCTCGGCGCTGGCGAACGTCGACTCGGCTTCGAGCGGGATCTCCTGGTCGCTCGCCTCGATGCCGTCGCGCAAAACGATCGTCTGATCGAAGGGCGGCGACAGGATGCGCGGTGGCTTGTCCGCGACATGGACCCCGCACTCCGCGGCGAGGTCCGGCACGACGGGGCCCGCGCGTCGACGATCCGTCATGTAGCGACGCACGGCAGCGGGCCACACGACGAAACTCGTCGGGGTGTACGCTCGAATCCCCCGGCACGCGGGCGCGAGCGCCTCGCCGGTCACATCGTCGACGTCGACTTCGACGTGGTACGGACACCGCGAGATCGGGACGTTGTCCCGCGGGACCCAGACCTTCGTCGTGTGGTCGCACGCGTGGGTCGTCAGATGCCCCGAGTACGCGCAGACCTCGACTTCGGCCAGGCTCGCCGGACGCGGGTCGTCGCGACCGCCATCGCGGAACTCGATCCCCTCCAGTACGTCGAACAACACCGGCCCGCTGCGGTCGGCGCCGACCAGAGCGGCCGAACCCCGATTGCTGAGGTTGCCCATCCAGACGACAGCCGCGTAGTGCGGCCCCCCGCCGGCGGCCCACGCGTCCTTGTGGCCATAGCTCGTGCCCGTCTTCCACCAGATGCTCACGGCGCCGGGGTTGACGCGGCGCAGGTTGAAGCCGGGCCGATCGCGCTGACGCAAGGCGCGCCGCGTCAGCCATGCCGCGCCGTCGCTGATGACGGTGGTCGGCTCATGCCGTTCCGCATCGCGCAGCAGGCGTGGCCGCTCGTAGCTTCCGCTGCCGCCCAACGCGCTGAAGATGCCCGCGACTTCGATCGGGGTCAGCTCGACCCCGCCGATCGCGGCGGACAGGCCGTAGTGGCCAGGCTCCCCGACGAGGTGGTCCGCACCGATCAGGCGCAGCGTCCCGATGAACGGGTCGACGCCGATGCCGTGCAACAACCGGACGAACGGGATGTTCAGCGACTTCGACAACGCGTGATCGAGGCGCACGAGGCCCGCGAACGACCCGTCGTAGTTCGACGGCGCGTAGGTCCCCACGCGGATCGGGATGTCCTCGACGAGGTGGTGAGGGTGCGACACCCCGCGGTCCACGGACAGCGCGAAGATCAGCGGCTTGAGCAGACTACCGGGAGACCTCGCGATATCGAACGACGGGATCTGTGAGCCGGAGCGTTTCGACCAGAAATCGAACCCGCCGACGAGCGCCGCGATCCCGCCCGTCTGCTGGTCGATCACCACGATCGACGTGTCGTCGATCCCCATGTCCGCGGCGCTATCGCGGTGGTTCTGGGCGCTGAGCTCCGCGACTCGCTGCAAACCGGGGTCGATCGTCGTGGAGAAGCGCTGCTGCTGGGGGTACTGCGCGCGCAGCCAGTACGCGACGTGTGGAATCTCGCGTGGGTACGGCTCCAGGCGGTCAGGCACCGCGGTCTGAATCACTTGCTGCAGCGCCTGTTGGGCGTCGATGCGCCCCGCTCCGGTCCCGCGCGGCAAGCGGTTCTCGTCGGCGAGCCACTCCGCGATCTCGTTGCGCGCTTCGGTCAGGCGATCGAGATTCGCCGCCGTCGGATAGCGCTTGTTCGGGTTCTGCGGCACGGCCAGAAGCGTCGCGATCTCCGCCGGGGTCAGCTCGGTGGCGCGATGGCCGAAGTACGCCAGCGACGCTGCTTCGATCCCCTCGATGTTCCGCCCATACGGCGTATAGGTCAGGTAGGCGGCGAGGATCTCCTCCTTCGACATCCGCAGCTCCATCTGCAGCGCCCGGAACGCCTCGATCGCCTTGCTGAAGTAGGTTCGCGGACGCGGCTCCAACACCCGCACGAGCTGCATCGTGATCGTGGAGGCGCCCGACATGCGGCGACCAAAACTCACGTTGAGCCAGACGGCACGCGCGATCGCGACGGGGTCGACACCGGCGTGATCGAAGAACCGCTTGTCCTCGAATCGAATCAGCGCCTCGATGTACGCCGGAGCCACGTCGTCGCGCGTAACCGCGATTCGCCAGCGGTCGTCTTCGGCGAGGAAGACGTGCGCGGGCAAGTCGTTCGCGTAGTCCACGACCGCCGAGTGACCGACGCGCAGCCGTTGCGGCAGCGGAATCGCGATCACCGCCACCGCCACCGCCAACGCGGCGTGGGCGAGCAGCAGCACGACGACGATCGCCAGCGCCCCCCGGCTGGGCCGCGAGCTGTCAGTCGATGAGTGCATCCCACGGCCCTCGGACCTTCACCCGCGCGGGCTGTGAACGTGCCCACTTCTCCGGATCGTACATCCCCTCGATCTCCGGCGGAGGTGCGTGGAAGCTGCCAGCCGAGACGGCGCGCACGGCGTAGAGCAACTTCACGGAACCGCCCTTCTTCAGCGCGCCGAAGACTTCGATGCGATCGTCGCGCAGCGCCATGTACTCGACCTGCCACAGGTCGTCCTCGTCAACGAGGCCCTCGGGCAACGTCCCACGGCCGAGTCGCGGGTTCTCGATCTCCCAGCCCGCCGGCAAGCGGTCGACCAGCGCGAGGTTGTACAGGTCCTCGCCGGACGTGTTGTGCACCTCGACCATCGTGTAGACGAGGTCTCCGAGGCTCAGCGCGTCGGGCTCCAGCGAGGTGCCGCTGCGGTCAAAGTAAGTGCGCGAGATCTTGAGACCGTTGCCGCCGGTGCGCGGCTCGCCATGCGTCTTCACGCCTTGCGAGGCGACCACGGCGAAGACCTTGCCCTTCTTGCCGCTGATCTCGATCGCCGGCGAATCGTACTCGCTGGCGCGGTTGATCTCCCACGAGCGGTCGTCGCGCCCCTTGGCCTCGAAGCTCGGTTTCGGCTTCTTTCCACCGAGGACGAGTTTGGCGTCGCCGAAGTTGGCGGAGCGCTCGAGGATCCACTTCCCGAGCCCCGTCACGCCCCACATGATCTCCTGGGTCGTGTAGTAGCGGCTCGGCTTGTCCTGGCTGAGCGAGTCGGCGACGAGGCGCACGAGCTTCTCGCCATCGGCGTGCGAGCCGAACATGTCGTGGAACAGCGACAGCATGAACGCGCGACGCCGGGCATCCGAGTAGTACGACCAGCGCGTCTCACGCCCCTGCTGTAGCGGCGTGACGTCGGGGTTGCGCAGCTCTTTCTCGTAGCGGCGGTCGCCGGCCAAGAACAGTGCGGCCTTGAGCAGGTAGTCCTGCTCGAGCTCGTGGCTCTTGGGCGACTTGTTCGACGCACTCTGGTCGATGAGCCGCTGAATGCGCGCCTTGTGGCCCTTTCCCGCCCGGGCGAGCACGTAGTGCATGTACGGCTCGGCGTAGCGGTAGCCGTGGTTGCCCGACGACCGGCTCTCGACGGTGTCGTCCATCCATTTGATCGCCTGGTCGAGCCGCTCCTGCGGAACCTCGTAACCGGCCTTCTTGGCGTCCAACAACATGTGCGTCGCGTACGCGGTGCCCCACGCATCCGGGGATGTCGAGCCGGGCCAGTACGCGAAGCCGCCGCTCGCGGTCTGCATCGAGAGCACGCGATCGATGCCGTGCTTCAGCATCGCCGCGATCCCGCCGTTCTTGGTGAGCAGCTCTGGATCGATCTGCCCGACCAAGGTCGAGACGTACAGCAACGGCCGCGTCGATGACGTCGTCTGCTCGATGCATCCGTACGGATAGCGCACGAGGTAGCGCAGGTGCGAGAACGCCTGGCCGTACGGCACCGACGTCACCCAAATGTTCGTGCGCTCCGACGTTGGCACCCAGCCCTCGAGCACGCTCGTCAGGCTGTTGGAGCCCTCTTTGAGCTCCACGATCGTCGTCTGGCGTTCGTGCGGTCCACTGGGCCGGAACGGGACGACACCTTCGTCGTACGCGGTGTAGGAGGTGCCTTTCGCGGTGACCTTGAATCGCGCGTTGCCGGACTGGCGCAGGGCGCGGGCCGCGAACACCACGGTCCCCGACTTGCCGTTGTCGAGCTGCAGCGACTTCGTCCGCGCGCCACGCATCTCGACGATCGCGCCCTTGGGGTCCGACACGACGCCGGCGGAGGTGATCTCGTCGGTCTCGATCGAGACCACGACGTCGCTCGCCGCGCCGCTCATGTTCGTGATGAACACGGGAATCTGAACTTCATCGCCGGCCGAGAGCACGCGGGGCAGTGTCGTCTGCATCACGATCGGCTCGCGCACGAAGACGCGCGCATCGGCGCTTCCCGTGCGCGTCGCATCGGCCGTGACCGCCATCACGCGCAGCGCGCCGCGGTACCTCGGGACATCGAACTTCACGGTCGCCTTCCCCGACGCCGGCACTTCGACGAGGCCCGACCACAGCGCGACCGGCTTGACCGGCATCATGCGCCCTTTGCCGTCACCGAATTCGCCTTCCTCGTCCCAACCACCACCGGTGCGGCTCGACGGCCCGCCGGGCGCCATCTGCAGCGCCCAGCCCACCGTCTCGAACGTCTCCACGCCCAGCGCTCGCTGCGCGAAGAGGTCCTTCGACGGATCGGGGGTCTTGAACCGCGTCAGCGACAGAATGCCCTCGTCGACCGCAGCAACCGTGACGAACGTCGGGCCCGTCGCTGGCCCGAGGTCGATTTGCACCTCGAGCGGGCTGTTCGGCTGAACCTCGTCGGGCGTCGTGAGCTTCACCGTGTGCAGCTTGTCCGACGGCTCCACGCGGAACGACTTCACCCCAAACGCGCGATCCGGACTGAACACGTCTTTGGAGTCGAGGTGCGGGTTCTTCACCAGCAACGCGCTGACGTAGATGTTCGGCGCGAACTCCGCCAGCGTCAGGGTCCACGGGTGCTTGCCCGCCTTCACGTCCACCCATTCGTGGGTCAAGACCTTGTGTGTCTCGGTCGTGATGAGCAGGCGGCCGTCGAACGGCACCCCGATCTCGAAGTTGGTCGGCGTCTTGATCTTGATCGTCTCCGGTCCCTTGATGGAGATGCTGGTCGGCCGCGTGGGACGCGGCGTGTCGTCACTGCGGTAGTAGTCGCCCTCGTCCTCGTCGTCCCAGTAGTAGTAGCGCTCCTGGCCGGTGAGCTTGAGCTCCGTGCGCGTGTTCGCGGCGGACACGGCGATAATGAAGGCCTGCGCGTCGTCCCCCGGTTTCGCGTTGATCGTGAACCGGCCGTCCGCGCCGACCTTCGCCGTGGTCTTGCTCTCCACTGCCGGCCGGATGTTGCGACCGTAGTTGGACTCGCCGGCGCCCTCGTCCCAGTACCACCAGTACTCGCGCTCGAGTCGCATGAACTCCACGTCCACCGTGCTGAGGCCTTTGTATGGCTTGCCGGTCCAGTCGACGACGATGCCCTCGACCTTGACGTTCTTGCCCTTCGAGAAGGTCTCGGAGCCGCTCTTGAGCCCAATATAGTAAGGCGCGGGGTGCACGTTCGTCTTCGCCATCGCCGTGGTCGTGCGGCCACTCCCCGCCTCGAACACCGCCGCCGTCGCCTCGAGCTTGCCCGCGCGCTGGAAGTTGGCCGACGCGGCCAGGGGCGGACACGAGATGTGCGCGGTGCCGTCGGCGGCGATCTCGGTCTGGACGGCCGGCAAGTCGAGAGCCTTCGGCGCCGTCGAGGCGAGTCCGTAGTGGAACTCGGTGTTCTGCTCGGGTTCGAAGTCCGACGGCACGACGCGACAGGTCAACTCCATCGTCGATCCCTCCGCCGAGCCGCCAAACAAGTACTCTGCGGACACATCGACGAGGATCTGCTCGCCGGCGGCGTAGTCCTTGGCCGCGGTCGTCGCCGACACTTTCATGCGCTCGGGCACGAACTCTTCGACGTTGAAGCGGTACGACGCGACGGACTTCTTCGCCACCGACAGCTGCATCGTATAGACGCCGGTCGCCGCGAAATCGGCGAACGACTGGTCCAGCGTGATCAGGCCGGCATCATTGGTCTTGAGGACCTTGCGCGTCAGCGCTTTCTGGCGGGGGTCGTTGATCTCGACCTCCACGGGCACCCCGCCTTTGGGCGCCGAGTACGCGTCGGTCCGCAGCACCGCCACGAGGTGTGCGACCTCGCCGGGCCGGTAGACCCCGCGGTCGCTCCAGATCGCGGCGCTGTAGGCGGCCTCGGACAGGTAGGCCGGCCCCTGGATGACGGCGTCGGCGGCCGACGTCTTGACGTCGGCGTACTCCAGATAGGTGAAGTCGTCCCCTTTGTGCGCCACGATCGCGAAGGGCGGCGAATCGTCCACGGTATCGGTGGGGATAGGGACCTCACAGCCGCCATCGTCGACGGTGTCACAGGTCGCCATCACGTCGCCACTGGGCCGCACCATGTCGATACGCACGCCGGAGACGGGTTTCAGCGTCTTCATGTCGATGGCCCAGATGTGCGCGCGGTCCGCCCACTTCTTGCCCGGCGCGGTCGCCGACCGCTTCAACACGAGGTTCATGTCCGTCGGCACGAGTCGAATCGCGTCGCGTTTGCCCAACCCTTCAACCGTGACCTCGTACAGACCGGGCTTCGGCTTGCCGACGAGCTTCTTGACGTCGATGAACGACGTGTGCTGCTCGTCGGTCTTGCTCGTGAACTTCACCCGCTCTTTGGCGACGACGATCGACGTGCGTTGGTCAGCGGTCTCCGTGGGCGCGCTCATCCAGAAGATCGCATTGCGCTCGGGGATGTGGCGTACCGTGACCTCGACCTCGTCGACGTTGAGGTGCCGGATCGGCAGCGTGTTCCACTGACTCTTCGGGACGTAGCGCCCCTTGTTCACGAACTCGACGCTGGGGGAGCGCGACGGGATCGTGATCTCGCTCGTGAACGGCTTGCGCAACACGCCGCCGTCGATCGTGCGCAGGCCGGACTCGATGTTCATCGCGTAGTTGCCGCGCTTGAAGTCGCCGAGGATGTTGAAGCCGCCCTGCCCCGACGCGATCCGGAACTCGACGGGCGGGTTGAACGTGATGAGCTTCTTCGCCTCGTCGGCAGGCAGGCAGCGACGCGACACCCGCCACGAATCGTAGGTCGTGCGGTCGTAGTAGTAGCGCGTCCCGCCCGGCGCCGAGTCGTCCTTGCAGACGACCTCGATGTAGTAGCCGTCCGGACCTTCCTTGCGCAGCGCCTCGAACAGCTCGACGGGCTGGCCGGTCTTGATGCTCACCGTCGCGTTTCCGCCGCCCGCCTTGATGTCGCCGGTGTACGGAAAGCCTTCTTCGAGGTCGACCGTGAGATCGCCGCCGCTCTGGAACAGCGGGCTCTTGAGAAACACCCGCGCGATGTGGTGCTCGCTGCCGCGCGAGTACTGGACGGACCGGATGGTCTGCCCGTTGTACTTCCACGTGGCGAAGCCCGGCAGCTTGCCCGGGTCGATCGGCGCGGAGAAACGCATCTCCACCTCGACCTGCTTGGCCGCCTCGGCGAGGTAGGCGCCGGACAGGCCGATGAACGCGAACTCCGGCGCTTTGAAGCTGTGCGTCCACGGGGCCGGCGGCACCATCGGCCCTCGCCGTGACTCCACCTGGCGCAACGTAACCTGATACTCCGCGCCGGGTTGGAAGCCATCCTTGGGCACGAACTCCAGCGTCGAGTTCGACGTGAACCGAAGCTGACCCGCCGTCTCGGGCTCGATCTCGAAGACGGTGCCCTCGCCGACCGACCGTCCACCACCATCGATGATGTTCTGCGCAAACTGAACCGTCACGCGTCGCGGAACGACGGCCTCGAACCCGATCGCTTGAATCACGGGCAGCAGCACCTCCGGCGTCAACTCCACGGTGTGAATCGACCCGGCGTCGAACTCCGGGATCGCTGCGGCATCCCCGCCAGACGAGGATGTGTCGGCATCCCCCTTCTTATCGCCACAGCTGTCACACGCCGCGAGCGCGACAAGCGCGCCCAGAAGGAATCGAGTCAGATGTCTCGTCATGCTTTGTCCCGTGATTCTGCAGGTCGGCCCGGGCAGAGGTCTCCCTCATCCGAAGCGCGTACTACCTGCGTTCGTCGTCTGTCAGTGATGCGCGAGCATCACCCGAAATGTCTGTGATTCAAAGTCCAAAACCCCGGACTCAGAGACCAACCCTACATGTAGGTGGGGCTATTCCGCCCGCGCACGGAGCGCTACTGGCATCGGCGCAGCTTGTTGACTTGCTTGTTCGTCCACAGGCGTTGCTGGGGGGTCAAGGACCCGAGGACCTGGAACGCGGCATCGGTGAACTGGTGCATGAAGGTCGAGATCTGAAGCGCGCCTTCATCGATGTGACTGCGCACCGCGATCGGGTCGATCTTCGTCTGATGCCACTGGCCGATGAGCTTCATCCGCACCGCATGCTGGTTCTTCAACAGGCGGTTGGTGTCCTTCTCCATCTTGTCGCGGAGCCCCTTCACGACCGCCTTTTGCTCGTCGGTGGCGCTGATCTCGATCAGCGCGACGTCGATGGCGCGATTGGTGGTCCAGGGCACCGAGTACTCGTCGGGCGGTTCCTCCCAATCCTCGGTCATCGCCTTGCGCTGCACGTTCGTGAAGAAGCGATGGGCGGGGAGGCTGTCGTCGATCGCCCGGTACACGTACCTCATGAAGACCTTTTTCAGGTCGTCGAGCAGCTCGTGGAACGTCGCCGCTTGGGGTTCGACGGCGACCAGCTGGTCAATGAGCTTGGACCGCAGGCTCTCGTAGCCGATCCGGAACACCGCGCGGTCCTTGTCGAGGTTCTTGTTGATCGCGAACACCTTCGTCCGCTGGTTCGGGTAGGCGTCGGCGTCGTCAAGGATATCGTCGAGCGCATCGACGACCTCCTTGTCGTACTCCTCGTATTTTGGCGGGGGGCTGCACGGTTTACCGTCACACGCGCTCATCAGGACGAGCGCCAGCAGGACGGCGTACAAACTCGCGAAGCCGGGATCGACGCGGAACACTCGCACGTCAGGCGTAGTACGGGTTCGAGCCAGCGGTGTGGTCGGTGACGTCGATGATCTCGACGATATCGTCACCGAACGTCTCGCGAAGCACGCGCTCGACCCCGTCGCGCAGCGTCGCGGTCGACGCGGCACAGCCCTGACAGCCGCCCGACATCTCGATGTAGACGTTCTTGTTCACGTAGTCGACGAGATCGATCTGCCCCCCGTGACTCTCGATCATCGGGTTGATCTCGCTATCGATACACTTCTGGATTTGGCGACGCATTTGGGACCTCTCTCAGTCGGCGGCAAACTAACACACGACATACACGAAGCCTTCCCGAATTGCTCGCCGAGGCCTCTGACTAGCGGCTGGAGTCGGCGAGCGAGGCGTCGAGCACCCGCATGTCGATCACGCGATCTTTGCGGTCCAACAGGACGACCGTGATCTCGTGCTCGCCGCGAAGCTGGGTCGACAGACGCCGCTTGTCCTGCGAGATGGCGAGCCACGCCTCCTGGTCGACCGGAATCCCGTCCACGAAGAAGTCCACCGACCGAACACTGTCCGGCGGATCGTCGAGGCCAATCTCGTAGTTGTCGCCGCCGACGGGCCGGATGAACACGGGAGCGTCGTCGCGCGTTTCGATGATCCCGCGCACACGTCCGCGCTCCTCGCCGCGGTAGTCGTAGGCCACCGCTTCGACGGCGTACACTTCGCCGGCCCGCACACTGACCGTTCGCGGAACGCGCAGAACTGTCTCGTAGTGGTACGCATCGGGCCCCGCGTAACCCGCCAGCACGTCATCGATGTAGTACTCGACGAGGTGCACGCCCTTGGGGGCGAGCGTCTGCACGCCAAGAAGCCCGTCGCCGAGCCGCTCCCACTGCAGATCGAGCGGCGCGCGGTGTGGATAGGCGAGCATCATCGTCGTGGCGCCGCAGGACGGCTGTTCGGCGAAGCCGTTCGCCGGCGACTCCTTGAGCGCCGCCTCGGTCATCGGGCCGTACGCCCCGTCCTCGGCGATGCGGTTTTCGGGGAAGTTGTAGTTGTACAGCTGCTGGAACGCGAGAACGCTCAGGTTGCGCACATCCTTGCCGCCGGCCCCGCTGAAGTAGAAGTGCCAGGGCTCGCCGGACACGTTGTCCACGTAGCTCTGATTGCGCATCGGCGTGCGCCACACCCCCGAATCGCCGATATCGATCGCGAGGCCACCGTTGTGGTTGGAGCGACCCGGTGAGGCGGCGAGGTTCGCGTT
>JBFIHF010000096.1:0-17863 GCA_041601915.1 Bradymonadaceae bacterium | reverse complement strand
GGCATCGTCCCGCTTCGCAAGCTCTGCCGCGCCAGCGTGAACGACGCGGTGTCGACGTCGATCGAGAACGTCGAGGTGTTTTCCTCGCCGGCGTCCACGAACTTGTTCTCCGACCACTCAGAGTAGGTCTCCGAGCCGGGGTAGAAGACGGCACCCTCGTCATAGTAGGAGCTCGAGTCTCCCCCGCAGGCCGCGATCGCGGCCGCCGACATCACAACAGTCATCCATTTGGCATTCTGATTCATCTGACGCTCTCCATGGCATTGTTTAGTGACCGACCGTAGAGCAAGGTCGATGCCAAGCGGTTGGAGGGCGTCACGCCTCAAATGGGCGCCAAACGTGGAGTAGCGACCGTCCATACTAGGACAATCATGCCGTAGCCGCGGGTGTTCAGGCGATCTGGCGCTCGGTCCAGCGCTTCAGGGCCGGCAGACCACCGCTGAAGCTCGACGCGTCGGCAAAGCCCATCGCGCGCATCTGCTCGGCGAGGAACGCGCTCTTGAGGCCGACGTCGCAGAAGAGGACATATCGGGGGCCACGTGGAAGCGCGCCGACCGTCTCTAAGGCACGATCGTACGGGAAGTGTACGGCGCCTTCCCATGTCCACTCATCGGGGGCGAGGGTCTCGCGCAGGTCGAGCACCAGCGCGTCCTCGGGCATTGACATCACGCGGACGTCGACCTGAACGGGGTCGACGATCTGGTCGCATCGCTCGACGCGCCGCGCGGCAACCAGCTGATCGAGGATCGTGAGATCCATCATCGACTCCACACCATCGAGCTCCGCGGGTGTGGTGCGCGTGGCGCAACGATCGGCGTCGAGCGCGCAGTACTCCGCGTTCTGCGCACTCAGGTCATGGGTGCCGACAAGACGCGACTGCTTGACGATGTCGTCCTTGTCCATCCCGACCAGCGGCCGCAAGATCAGCGACTGGATCGGCGCGGAGACCGCATGCAGGTTGTGCAACGTCTGCGACGACACCTGACCGATCGCGTCGCCGGTCACGAGCCCGAGGTAGTCCCCCTCGGCCGCGATCTGGTCGGCGGCACGCAGCATCAGGCGCTTGAGCAGCACCTGCCAGAAGCGCCCGCGCGTCTTCGTCTTGAGCTCGCCGACGATGGGCCGGAAGTCGACGATATGGATCACGGGCCGCGAGCCATAACACCAGCGGTCGGTCAGCACGCGCATCACGTCCACGACGCCCTGCTCATGCGGCGAACCCCCCAGATTGAAGAACACGAAATCGAGTTCGACGCCCCGCGACATCATCGCGTGGGCCGCCACCGAGCTATCGAATCCGCCCGAAATCAACCCCAGCGCGCGGCCCTCGACCCCAAGCGGCAAGCCACTAGGCCCCTTCACTTCGGCGTCGTAGAACACCACGCTGTCGTGACGGACATCGACCCGAGCCGTGAACTCGGGGTTGGAGAGGTCCACGCCTGCGGAGCGCTCGTACAGCGCCGCGCCGAGCGCCCGGTCCACGTCCGGCGAGCGGAATGGCACGGTCCGCGAATCACCGGACCGCCGCGTGCGAACGGCGAACTTCTTGCCCACGACCGCCTCGCCGTACTCCAGCACGCCGAGCCGCACGATATCGTCGAGCGTCTCCCAGGAGTACTGGCGGCCGCGCGTGACCGAGGCGAGCCCGAAAACCCGTGCCGCGTACTCCACCAGCGACGGATCGGTCGTCTCGATATCGAAACGCCCCTCGGCGAGCTTGAACGTATAGGGGGTGCGACCGCGATTGAGCGCGTCTTTGAGGTTCGACTTCAGTTTCTTGTGAAACGTTCGCCGCGTCTGCGACCCTTTGGTGCAGATGTCTCCGGAGAGACGAGCGACCATGATGTGTTTCGGTTCGGCCATGATGAGTCGGACTCCGCGGGCGCGCCATCGCACGAGGCTCCCTTATCAACCCCGGTCCCGCGGGTCAAAACCGCGCGCAGTACGAGTTGTCCGGCGGGTTGCCGATGCAGGTCGTCCCGTTCACGCATTCCTGAGTCGCGGAGCAGGCGTAGGTGCACTGTCGAAGCCCATCGAACGTGCGACACAGTCCATCGGCGAGCCGCGGCTCGCCGCACTCCGTGTCTTCGCTGCACGGACGGCCGAAGTCCTTGATCGCCTCGCACGTCACGAGGTCCTCGCGGATCGCGCAGTAGTACTCCTCGCGAATCCCCGACAATGAGTCGCGTTGGACCTGAACCGGGTCCGGCGCCAAGCACTGACCGTTGGCTTCGACCAGGCAGTACGCGTTGGGGCGGTCCGTTCCGCCGAAGAACATCGGCACACAGCGGTGGTTGGGCTGGCACTCCGAGTCCGCGACGCAGCTCCTGCACCAGTCGCGACTCTGCAGGGGGGTCGACGTGCACTCCTTGGTCGCCGGGTCGCACGACATCGTGCCGCAGGCCGACGACGCGCCGATATCGCAGGTCACGCACGTCCCGTCCGAGCAGACCTTGCGATCGAGATGCCCGCAGTCCGCGTTGGACTGGCACGACTCGCACAGTCCGGTGGTTGTGCATCGTGAGGCACCGTAGTCGTCGCACTCGCTGTTGGCTTCGCACTGGATGCACTCGCGGCTCAGCCCACAATCGCCGCAGGGCCGGAACCCGCTGGAGCACGAGAACCCGCACATCTCGGCGGTGCAGACGGCCGTCGCGTCCGCCACCGCCGGACACGCTTCGCATCGATCGCCGCACGACTCGACGGCCGTGTTCGTGACGCACTGCCCACCGCAGGGATGGAAGCCCGGCGCGCATGTGCACGTCCCCCGGACCCGGTCGCACAAACCGCCGTCGCCGCACTGCAGGTCGCGCTGGCAGTCCTCGCAGAGGCCCGTCGAGACGTTGCAAACCTGACCAGCGCACATTGCTTCGTTGAGCCGACAATCACCGGGAGGAAGGTCGGGGCCCGCGTCGGCTGGTCGGACGTCGACGTCCTCGTCGTCGAGCACGACACGCGCCACGCACTCGCCGAACACGCACGCCTCGCCGCCAAAGCAGTCGCGCGCCGAGGTGCAGAGCCTCGCCGAGACGTCACACCCCGCGAACACCAGCGCAGCCGCCAGCATCAGCGGCCAGGCGATGAGCTGAGTTAGAACGCTCCGCACCACTTCTTCCCCACGTCTCCCGTGGCACATCCGATCAAGCTCGTGCTGGGGCATTCTTCGCTGGTGTCGCACAGGAACGTGCACTTCGCGAACTCGAAGTCGACGGCCTCACAGATCCCGTCATCGAGCCCGTCGGCGCCACAATCCGCGGCGCTGCCGCACGGCGCGTAGTAGTCCGCGAGTCCCTCACACGTCGTGCGCGCTTCGTTCAACGTGCAATAATCGCCGGGCGCGCCAGACAACGACGTCCGCGTGACCGAAACCGGAAACGGCTGCACGCAGCCGCCGAGGTCCAGCGGTAAGCAGAATCCACCCGAGCGCGCGTCACCCTGAAAGTTCATTGCGATGCAGGCGTGGTCACGCATGCACTCGCTGTCGGCGAGGCACGGTTCGCATTCGTCGACGCTCGATCGTGGCGTCGTCGTGCATTGGCCCGTGAACGAGTCACACGAGTTGGCGCCGCACGGGCTCTCGTCCGCCGACGAGCACGCGACGCACCGGCCGTCCGCGCAGACCGGCGAGTTGGCGATGTGGGTACAATCAGCAGCCACCGTGCACGACTCGCAGGCCCCGCCCGCCCCGCACACCGACGCTCCGCCACCGGTGCAATCGGCATTGGCGGTGCAGCCCACGCAGCGATTCGTCGCCGGATCGACCATCAGTGGCGCCGCACAGCTCAGGCCGCACTGCGTGCCATCGCACGTCGCGGTGCCGTTCGGATCGGTGGGACACGGCGTACAGCTCGACCCGCAGGTGTCGACCGAGTCGTTCGGCGAGCACGCGCCGTCGCACCGATGGAACCCGGTGCCGCACGAACACTTGTTCGACACCGGGTCGCACAACCCGTTTGCGCCGCACTCCGCGTTGGTCAAACAGTCGACGCACGAGCCGGTCTGCGTGTTGCAGACCTGCGTGTCGGGGCAACCATCCACCAAACACCCGGTCATCGGCAGGTCGCCGGGCATGTTGTTCACGTCGAGATGCCGCACATCGGCACCATTGTTCGCCCCCATGTCATCGTCGATGACGACGGAGTTCTTGGTGTCGGTCGGCGAACTGCAAGCGCCGACGACGACCGTCAGCGCCACGGCGTAGCGCGCAAGATAATGGCTCATGAGTCTCTCAGATCCGGGACCGCGCCATCGTACCGCGAAGCCCGGCCGATGTCTCGTAGTTGCGCGCGCCGTGCGCACCATGCACTCTGTCGGCGATGGAGATCGACTCGCAAACACGCGTGCTCGTCACGCCCGAAGATCTGGTGGGTTTCGAGATCGACGGCCGCTACCGCCTCGACGCAATCGTCGGCGGCGGGGGCATGGGCGTCGTCTATCGCACGACCCAGCAGAACCTCAATCGCGAGATCGCGATCAAGCTGCTCAAGCTCGACGACGCCGACGGCAAGAACCGCGTAGAACGGTTCAAGCGCGAGATCGACATCATCGCCCAGCTGAGCCATCCCAACATCGTGCGAGTTTTCGACTCCGGCCAGGACGCCCAACTCGGCCTGCACTACATCGCGATGGAGCTCGTCAATGGGCCATCGCTCGACCAGCTGATGCGCGGCAACCGCATGCGACCGGAGCTCGCGATCGACATCGCGTACGAAATCGCCGCCGCGCTCACCGAACCGCACCAGCTCGGCATCGTGCACCGCGACATCAAGCCCGCCAACGTGCTCATCACCACGCGCACCGACGATACAGTCGGCGTGAAGGTCGTCGACTTCGGCATCGCACGCGGCCAACCGACGGGCGGCTCCAAGATCACGACGACGGGCGTCGTCGTCGGCTCGCCGATGTATATGGCCCCCGAAGTGGCGCGCGGGGAGTCGCTCGATGGGCGCACGGACCTGTATTCGCTCGGCGTCCTGCTCTACGAGATGGTCACCGGCGACACACCGTTTCGGGGCAGCACACCGGTCGCGATCATGCTGCGACACGCCGTCGAAGAGCCGCCGTCGCTCGCGGAGTCGGTCGGCGACGACTTTGCGTTTCCGGAACTCGTGCAGCTCGTCGACTCGATGCTGAGCAAGGAGCGCAAACGGCGGCCCGAAAACGCCAAAGCGGTGCTGCGAAAACTCGACGCGATCCGCGCTGCACACCAGATCACGCGCGTGCACATCGATAGCCACAAGCCACTGCGTGAGGCGTTGCGGCCCTACATCGTCGAACTTGCCCAAGAGCGGTCGTCGGAGCTCGACCCCGACCCGTACTCGGCCACGACACCGAACGTGGGCGCCTCCGACCCGGACACCGACGGAGACTCGTTCCACGGCTGGCTCGTCTCGAGTAGCGCGCGAAAGTCGCTCCACGTCAGCCCGCCGGCCCCCGCAGACACCAGCACGTCCGACGCGTTCGTCGTCCCGACACGCAAGCTGACGCCGATCATCGGCGGCGTGATCGCGACGGCCATCGGTGTGGGCGCCGCGGTCTGGGCGGTGCAGCCGGACGTGCGCGCGATTCCCGAGCCCGCGGTCGTCGAGCTTGGTGTACCGGCCCACGTCGCGACCGAAGTGGCTCCGCCCTACGTGAGTCCGCCGGCGGCCGAGATCGCTGCCCCCGCGGCGGTCGACGCCGGCAGCACCGTCGACGCGCCAGCGGGCGACGCCGGCAGCGAAGCCATCGACGAGCCGAAACCGCGGCCCGCAAAGCCGCGAGGCAAACCAGAAAAACCGACGCCTGATGACACCGCGTTCAAGAAGGGGATGGAGTGGTTGGACAAGAAGTGACGCGGCTACTCGTCGTTGCCACGCTCATCCTCGTCCCGGTCGTCGCCAGCGCACAGGCCGCCGAGCCGGCGGCGCTCAACGCCGCCCAGCGTGCGGAGCTCGGCGAGCTCTTCAAGCGGGCGCAGCGCGCCTACGAAGCAAAGAATTACCTGGAGGCGATCGGCGCCTTGCGGGCCGCACACGCCATCTTTGGCGAGCCGAACATCCTCTACCGGATTGGCGACGCCTACGAGAATCTCGGCGACCTCGCCAACGCCGCCGAATACTACCGCCAGTACGTCGCGGCGGCGCCACAGGCCACCGACGCAGGACTCGTGCAACGCCGCATCGACGACCTCGAGCGGCGAGCAGCGGCCCTGGAAGAGAAGCTCACCCAGACCACGCCCGAGCGCGCCGCCCTCCTGCTCGACTCGAACCCCGCCGGCGCGATGGTGCGCCTGGATGACCGTGCGATCGATGGCGCGACGCCGGTCCGCGTCGAGGTCGCGCCTGGCATGCACCGGGTCGAGCTTCAGCGCGACGGCTTCGTGTCCGTGGTCCGCGAGATTCGCATCGAACCCGACGAAACGATCTCGCTGGTGTACCAGCTCGAGCGCATCGAGACAGCACCTCCCGTTGCTGTACGGCCCAGCCCCTGGCCCTGGATCGTGGGCGGCGCGGGCGTGGCCTCGCTGGGAGCGTCCGCCGGATTGCTCCTCGGCTTTCGCGCCGCCGATAGCCGCGTGGCCGCGTGGGATCAGGAGCGACTCGCCGCCCACGATGACGGGACGCCGGTCCTCGCGAGGCCTGATGGCTACGATGCGTCAGTCCGGAATCGAGTGATCTTCCGAAACGGCGCCATCATCGCCGGAGGCGTCGGCGTCCTCGCGGTCGCCGGTGCGACGCTCTGGCTGCTGCTGCGCGGCAAAGGCGGCGAGACGAGCGTCGGCACGCTGAAGACATCCAGCCATGGACTGAGTCTGGCGTTCTAGAGCGCGAGCCAACCCAGCTCGATCGACGTCTCGTGCGCCACCCGGTGTTGCGCGGGATCGAAGAAGCGGATGTTCTGCTGGTGAGCAGCATCGATGACGAGCAGGTCGTGTCCGGGCAGGATGTTGATGTGCTCGGGCTGCCCGTCGATCGCGATCTCCTCCACGAAACCGAGCTCCAGATCGACCCGCAACAGGTTGCGAGCCTCGACGAGCCACAGCTCCTGCTCGCCCGTGCGGCTCACGAACTCGCGCAACGACACGCCGAACTCCTCGCCGGTGTGGCAGATCCTCTCCCGACATCCGATGTCGGACTCCCGGATGCTGGTGCGCGAGATCAAGTCGTTCGCGCTCATCACGCGGCGATCGAGACTGCGACTGCGAGCGCCGGGGTCCGAGAGGTCCGCCGCACGGCCACGAGCGGCGACTGCCGGACCTGCCATCTCGCGGCTCTCGTGGCGCGAGAGGTCGACGATCATCATCCCTTCCCCGCCCAGGAAGTTGACCACCACGACGTCCGACGAATCGCGGGACACGAAGAACGTCGGCCGTTCCACGTCGGGGGTCGGCTCGACGGTCACTTCGAGCGTTTCGAGGTCCACGATGCGAAGATGCGGCCCTTCGCCGGTACTGAAGTTGAGCGCCTCGTCGAGCCGACTCGGCGACTCGTAGGGTTCGTCGAAGCCGAAACCGACCATCTGGCGCGAATCCGGCGTGAACCCGACCGGACCATACGTATCCACGACGACTCGGAGCTCATCGGTCTCGCGATCGACGACGAGAACCACAGCGGTGCCGTCGGCATCAGCCGCGGGGACCGCGACGAACCGGTCGTCGGGCGAAATCCCGATCCACGAGAACCCCACCGAGAAGATCGGGTCGATGTCGGCCACGACGAACGACGTGCAGCCCTCCGGCCTCACGTTGCCTCGAACAAAGCACACCGACCGGTCGAGCACCGCCTGGTCGGTGTCCGCGCTGGGGAACCACTCACGGATCTCGAGATACGACGGGGCGTCCTCTTCGCGTGTCGTCCGGCCGAAGTGCGCGGTCACCAACACGTCTTCGTCGTGCATCCACATGCCTTCGAACCACGCGCCGTCCTGTGGCACGACGTTGGTTCGCCCCGTCGCGGTGTCGAGGAGGTGGAGCGTCGCCGGCGATTGAAAGTTGTCGGCCACGACGAGGTGGTTGCGCTTCGGCGAAAGCCGCGTGCCGTAGTAGTAGGCCGGCGTGCGGAGCGTTTGCAGTACACGCGATCCGGCCTTGTCGAACCAGATGAGTTCGTCGCCGCAGACTTGGGGTGCGTCTCGCAGGTTTGTTGGCTGCAGGCAGCGTCCGGAGGCCAGCGCTTCCTCGCTGAACACGGGTTGCGCCATCACGAGGACGGAGCTGGGCGGGAAGAGAATCCGAACGTCGACGTATCCGTCGAGGTCCATCACCACGCGAGCCTCCTCGTCGGGCGGCACGACCACGAGGCGCTTCTGCTCCGCGCCGTCCACGAGACGCTTCTGCACCGTGAACGTGAACTCGGTATCGGGGTCCACGGCCAGCGACCCGTTCTCGCCGACACCTTCTGGCGTCTCGGTGGTCACCTGCGCGTCGTCGACGTACGTCCCGCCGCCATACGCGGCGTTGCCGGGCGAGTTCTCGCCGAAGGTCGCGCCACCGCCGCCACACGCGAGGCCGAAGATGATGAGGACGACGACGGGTGAACACGCCGTCCACACAGGATTCTGGTTGAGATCCGCCACGCAACACTCCACAAAGTTAGGGTCTGCACGGACGGATTGCGAGGGACGTGCCAGTCGCGCAACGCGAGCAACGACGCGGCGGCGACGGATCCTCGGCTCGCGATGCCGACATCGATGTCGGTCGATTGGAGTACGTGTCCGCGCACGCGATGGCTCAGCGCGCGGGCGGCTTCATGTAGCGGTAAGCGGCCACCGGCGACGTAAACGACGCCAGCACGACCGCGATCACGATCATGTTGACGGCGTCGCCACTGATCGCGCCCGTGGCCTGAGCGCCGACGACCATGAAGATGAACGCCATCGTGAGATTCGTGGCGACGCCCGCCCACGCCATGAGGCTCGCGATGCGGTCCAGGCCCTGCGCGCCGCGCTCCGGTGCGAGCCAGTAGTCCTTGTGCGGGATGTTCCACAACCGCGGCGGGATGACCTTGAAGGCGTAGCGCGTGGACGACAACCCGAACACGAGGTTCATGAACATCGAGAATCCGTACGCGAACAGAAAGTAGTCCGTGTGCGAGGCCATGCGGACCGGTTGGCCGTCGAGGCCGAACTGCATCGGCATCATGTCCGGCGCGCCGAACTGCAGGAACGCGAGCGTGGCGAGCAGCCCGATGAACGAAACGAACCACGCGATCTGTGCCGTGCGCATGCCATCTCCTGTGTTGAACCGGTCGAAGTTCAGCACCCCGCCGGCGGTACAACCCAGAACTTTTACAACGAACCGTTCGCTCCGCCCCTACATCGCGCAGCTATCTCGCGGGTCCACGAGCCACTTCGACAGGTTGCATCGCACGCCGTCCGGCAGTTCGAGATCGAGCTCCGCGCGGTCCCCGAAGTCCGGCGGGCTCGCAAAGACCACCCAGCCGCGCCGCACCTCGCCCTTCGCGACCTCAGTGCCCGCGTCGACGATCGAGGCCCCCACCACCGGGGCGTCGTCGATCCGTGCGCGCAGCTCGCCACCGACCTTGCAGACGCGATCGAGTAAGATCGCCTCGCAGGTGCGCAGCGCGCGGATCCCCGGCTGGCCGTACAGCAGTCGAATCGCGAGGCTCGACGTCGAGTCGACGACCACGAACTTGTCCGGGTCGGAGATGCCGAACTCGACCCCCTCTTGGCTGTAGAACTCGTGGGTATCCAGCGGCGACCGACCCGAGGACAACGAACTTGCGGGCCGCACCTGAAGCTTCGCGATCTTCGCGGAAAACTCCGGGTCTCGATTGCCGCGACCCACGATGTAGCCGGAGTCGTACACGATGAGCTCCGGTGAGCTCAGGTAGCCCTCGCCGAATTCGGCGATGAGCCGCTCACCAAGCAACTTGGAGTCCGACCGCGGTTCGGTCGAGGCGGTCTTGTCGCAGGACGACGCCAGGAGAAGAAGCAAGATACTGAGGTGGATACGCACCCACCCACGATACGGCACGCCACGGGGTTCTTCGAGTATATTTCTGCGCCGTTGGCGGGTAGGCAGACCGGGTTCGGGCGTTGTATAGTGGCCGAACAGTTCAAGCTGGAGCCGACGATGACGAAACTGCCCGACGACCGGACCGAGGTCCAGTTCGCCGACTACAAGGGCGCGTACTCCGCAAATCAGGCGATGGTGGAGGCGAATCGCTGCCTCTACTGTGCCGATGCCCCGTGTATTCAGGTGTGCCCGACCAAGATCGATATCCCCGAGTTCATCCGCAAGATCGCGACAGACAACGTCCGCGGATCGGCGAAGACGATCTTTGACGCGAACATCCTCGGCATGAGCTGCGCGCGTGTGTGCCCGGTCGAGGTGTTGTGCGTGGGGGACTGCGTCTACAACGAGATGGGCGTACCGCCGATCCAGATCGGCAAGCTCCAGCGCTACGCCACGGACATCGCCTACGAGAAAGGGTGGACGTTCTTCGAGGCCGGACCCGACACGGGCAAGTCGGTCGGGCTGGTCGGCGGGGGCCCCGCGAGCATCGCCTGCGCCCACGAACTGCGTCGATATGGGCACGCGGTCACGATCTACGAGCGCAACGACTACATCGGCGGCCTCAACACCGACGGCGTCGCACCCTACAAGCTCAAGGCGGACGTCTCCGTCCAGGAAGCCGAGTGGGTGCTGTCCATCGGCGGCGTCGACGTGAAGACCGGCGTGGAGGTCGGCGTCGACTTCGGCTGGGCGGACCTCGATGGCAAACACGACGCGGTGTTCATCGGGGCGGGCCTCGGCGCGGACAAGACGCTGAACACCCCCGGTGAGGACCTCCCCGGGGTCGTCGGCGCCGTGGAGTGGATCGCGCAGATGAAGATCGGCAAGGTCGACTTGTCCGGCGTGAAGAGCGCCGCCGTGATCGGCGGCGGCAACACGGCGATGGACTGCATGCGCGAGCTGCTCGGGCTCGGTGTGAAGGACGTGACGCTGGTGTACCGCGGCGACCAGGCCGCGATGAGCGGCTACAAGCACGAGTGGAACTGGGCGAAGTACGAGGGCGCCAAGGTGCAGTGGTGCGCCGTCCCGTCCGCCTACGAGGGCGACGGCAAGGTCCAGCGCGTGCGCTGCCAACAGCTCGATGCCAACAAGCAGCCCACCGGCGCGGAGCTCGTCATCGATGCCGATTTCGTCCTGCTCGCCGTCGGACAAGCGAAGCTCGGCGACCAGATTGCCGGCGCCCTCGACGGCGTCGAAAGTGAATGGGGGCGACTGCTCGTCGCCGATGACGGCAGCCTCGGCCGACCGGGGTGGTACGCCGGTGGCGATGCCGCCAACGGCGCCAAGGAAGTCGTCAACGCCGCCGCCGAAGGCAAGCTCGCGGCACAATCGATTCATCGCTACCTGGGAGGCGAATAATGCCCGACTTGACCGCAAACTGCGCGGGGATCAAATCCCCCAACCCCTTCTGGCTCGCCTCGGCGCCTCCTGCGAACTCCGGTGCCCAGATCCAACGCGCCTTCGATCACGGCTGGGGCGGCGCCGTCTGGAAGACCCTCGGCACGCCGATTCAGAACGTCTCCAGCCGGTTTGGCGCCGTGAACTATCGCGGCACCCGCGCGATCGGCTTCAACAACATCGAGCTCATCACGGACCGGCCGCTCGACGTGAACTTCCGCGAGATCTACGAGACGAAGCAGAAGTACCCCGCCCACGCGATCATCGTGTCGCTCATGGTGGAGAGCCGCGGGGAGTGGAAGGACATCATCAAGCGGTCGATCGACGCGGGCGCGGACGGGCTGGAGCTCAACTTCGGCTGCCCGCACGGCATGTGCGAGCGCGGCATGGGGTCCGCGGTCGGGCAGGAGCCGAAGGTCAACACCGAGATCACCGCCTGGGCCAAGGAGTACAGCTCCGTCCCGGTGCTGTCGAAGCTCACGCCGAACGTCGGTGACATCGTGCCGCACGGCCTCGCCTCGCAGGCCGGCGGCGCCGACGGCGTCTCGCTCATCAACACGATCAAGAGCATCATCGGCGTCGACATCGACAGCTTCGTCGTGCGACCCAAAGTCGGCGACCGGTCGTCCAACGGCGGCTACTGCGGCGCCGCGGTGCGCCCCATCGCCCTGCACATGACCGCGGCGTTGGCCCGCGATCCGCGATTCAACATCCCGATCTCCGGGATCGGCGGGATCACCGATTGGCGCGACGCCGTGGAGTTCCTACTCTTGGGCGCCTCGTCGGTGCAGGTCTGTACCGAGGTCATGCTGCGCGGCTACCGGATCGTCGAAGACATGATCGAGGGACTCGAGCAGTACATGCGCGAGCATTCGTTCAACCAGCTCGACGACTTCATCGGCAAGGCCGTGCCGTCGTACTCGGCCTGGGGGGAGCTCGACCTCAACTACGAAAGCATCGCGATCATCGACCCCAAGAAATGCATCGGCTGTCAGCTGTGTGTGGTGGCCTGCCACGACGGCGCGCATCAGTGCATTCACCCCGACCAGGACAAGGCGATCCGGGTTCCCGTCATCGACGAGTCCGAGTGCGTCGGCTGCAACCTGTGTCAGATCGTGTGCCCCGTCGAGGGCTGCATCAGCATGGTCGAAGTCGACAACGGCTGGGATCCGGGCACCTGGGACGAACACGTCGCGGACGGAAAGCCGATTCGTCCCAAGAAGGGCGCGCACTGACCAGAGGGCTCGATCCGGCGAAAGTTGGCCGCGGCGGCCGCGCGATGTAGGCTGCGAACCTACACGCCACCTTTGCGCCCGGATTCGCGATGACCACCGCGACTGAAGTCGAGCTGATTTACGGAATCGATGACGTACCGCCCCCCGCCGAGGCGGCGGTGCTCGGATTCCAGCATTACCTCACGATGTTCGGCTCGACCGTCGCGATCCCACTCATCCTCTCGAAGCCGCTTGGGATCACCGATCCGGTGGAACAAGGGATGCTGATCGCGACGATGTTCTTCGTCAGCGGCATCACCACACTCCTACAGACCACATTCGGCAATCGCCTGCCCATCGTGCAGGGCGGCACGTTCTCGTTCCTCGCCCCCGCGATCGCCATCTGCGGGATGGCCGGCATCGCCGAGGCCGGCTGGATGGTGAAGATGCAGCACATCCAGGGCGCGATCATCGCCGGCGCCCTGGCAGAGATGTTCCTGGGCTACAGCGGCCTCGTCGGCCGCCTGCTCAAGTTCATCGGGCCGATCACGATCGCGCCGACCATCGCGCTGATCGGGTTGTCCCTGTTCAAGTTCGGCGCGCCGGTCGCGGGCCTGCACTGGGGCATCGGCGGCCTCACCATCGGACTCATCATCCTGTTCAGTCAGTATCTGAGGCGTACCCATCGCGCGTTCGAACTCTTTCCGATCCTGCTCGCGATCGTCATCGCGTGGGCCGCGGCATGGATCCTGACCGCGACCGGGTACTTCGCCGAAGGTCACCCCGGACACGTCAGCACGGCCAACCTCGATGCCGCGCCATGGTTCCGGATGCCGTATCCGCTGCAGTGGGGGATGCCGAGTTTTGGCGCCGCCGCGATCGTCGGCATGCTCGCCGGCTACATCGCATCGATCGTCGAGTCGATCGGCGACTACTACGCCTGCGCACGACTTTCGGGGGCCCCGATCCCCGACCGCAAGACCATCAACCGCGGCATCGGCATGGAAGGCGTCGGCTGCTTCATCGCCGGCTTGTTCGGCACCGGAAACGGCACAACCTCATACAGCGAGAACATCGGGGCGATCGGCCTCACGCGCGTCGGAAGCCGGCGCGTCGTCCAGATCGGGGCATCGTTGATGCTGGTGCTCGGGATGGTCGGCAAGTTTGGCGCCCTGTTCACCACGATCCCGCAGCCCATCGTGGGCGGCATGTACTGCGCGATGTTCGGCATGATCGCGTCGGTCGGACTGTCCAATCTCCAGTTCGTGGACCTCAACAGCGCACGAAACCTGTTCATCATCGGCTTCGCGTTCTTCATGGGCCTGTCCGTGCCGGAGTACTTCGGGGCGAACCCACTGAAGTTTGAGCCCGCGTGGCTCTCGAACATGATCAACACCCTGGGAACCACCGGCATGGCCGTCGGCGCGTTCATCGCGGCGTTCCTCGACAACACGATCCCAGGCAGCGCCGAGGAGCGCGGACTGACGGCGTGGCAGGGCGCCAAGCACTCCGATGGCGGCTAGAAGTTCGCCCCGTCGGGCTCGTCAGCAGCGCGACAGCGATGTTCGTCGCAGATCGCGTCGGCGCTCTTGCCGCACCCACGCACGACGGTGCGGCCGGCGTCGTTGACGCTCCACGTAATCTCGGTCGCGGCACACTTCAGCTGATTGGCGCCGAACACGCGTTCGGGCTTCGTGAGATACGTGTACGCAAACACCGCGAGACCGACGATGACGGCGCCGCCGATGACCACGTAAGTCATCGTGCCCCGCGTCGCGGGGCCTTGGCGGTTCCGCCCCAGCGATTCGCGTCGGCCCAGATTGTTCGGACTCACGGGGATGCTGGCTCCGCCAGCTGGCGGATCGCGCCCAGCGACTTGTCCGAAGCACCGGACTTCTTGCGCTCCTTGAGCAGCGCTTTCCACGTCGCGGCGTCCGTTGGCGCGGCCAGCGCCGCCTGGAGCAAGCCGATCCAGGCCGGAGGAGGTTCGGCGGCATCGCCCTTGTACACCCCAGGTTGCACGGCCTGCGCGGCGACGAACGCCTTCGCGCGAGCCTCGTCTTTGAACCGATAGGTCGCCTGGATGTACGCCTCCGGGGCGGGGAACCAGACCTCCCACTGCCACTGACCGTGGTCATCGAGTGACGCGTAGCGCGCGATGTCGTTGACGTTGTGCATGTTGTGGTGCACCGCGATCGTGGTCCCGGGCGCATCGATCGACTTCAGCACCAACGCCTCGCCGATCGGCACCTCGGCGTCGCGAGCGGCCAGCGCGCACGTCAGATCCGCGGGGGTGTTCTGGTACCCCAGCACGAGCTTCCGATGCACGTTGCTGGCTCGCTCGTCCGCGGGAACGTCGGGCTGGATCGACGACTCGCGCGTCCAGACGATCGTGTCGTCGGTCTTGCGCTCCAGCAGCACGACCGTGATCTGCCCCGTCGCGTCCGCGGACGGAAGGATCTCCCACTCGCCCTTGGGCACCGCAAAGTTCACCCCGAACGCATTGACCCGCCAGATGGCGATCTCGCCGCTGTAGTCCGGCTCGCTGAACTTCATCGTGGCATCCGCGACCTCGCTCTTCAGCTTCGCGCAGCCTTCCCACTCCGCCACCTCCGCGGGGGGCGCCGTCGTCGTCGCGGGTGCGGGGTCTGAACTCGGTTTGGCCTCGCAGCCCAGCAGGCCAGCGGCACAGATCAGTAGCCAGGTTGTTCGCATCGGGTCCTCCATTACGTCGGTTCAGCTCTCTACCGCGCGGTGCCGCGACAGACAATCGGCTACAGGCGCTGAACCTGAGTGGTCGGGGCCGGGCTCGGGGTCCGGTACTCGTCGACGAAGACGTCTTCGGCGGCCTGAGCCGCCCGCGCGATCGCGGTCCAGTCCGGCCGCCCATCCGCGCCAAGCAACGCCGACAGGAACACGTCGGCGGCGGCGTTGGGCGTCGGGTAGACGGCGTGAAGGCCCACGTCGAACGTGCCGGCACGCGCCACGTGATCGTTCTGAATCAGCAGGAAGGCATCGAGCACGCCGCTGACGTCCAGCGCGAACGCGCTACCCTCCACCTCGGCAAACATCGTTCGCAGCTCGCCGCCCACCGAAATCTGGCCACTCGCCGCCACGGCGCTGGTGTGGAGGCTCCCGGTGACGAGTACGATCCCGTTCTCGCCCACGATCAGTTGACCGCCCACGGTGAGGTCGCCGGCCACGACGAGTATGCCTTCGACGAGAAGATTCTGCTGCACGCCCAACGGGCCGTCCGCGATGCCGACGTCCATCACCGTTCCGTGCCCCGGCACATCCGTCAGTTGGGGCGGCCGCAACGTGGCGCGAAACAGGTGCGCCAATGTGAACAGGTGCGCCGGGTTGGGTCCCACGGCCTTGACCTGCTCTTCCAGTGTCGCGACGTCGGCGAGCCGAGCCGCCACCGCGGCGGGCGCCGCCGTTGGGTCGCTCTGGACATAGTGGGCGAACAGCTTGCCGGCGAAGCGACGGGAATCGACCGCGCGCAGCGATGCTGCGGTCATCGGCGTGTGCGACGCCAGCTCAAACGAGTTGTCCATCAGAGCTCCTTGGGGCTACCGCGAGGTTCGGGCGCATCGGCGGATGGTAGAGTTCGCCGTTCGTCGCGGCAAGGTTCGACCGCGGGCGACGTTGCGGACACGACGCGGGAGCTTTAACCTCACTTCTGGACGCCCCGCCTCGAGCTTCGCCATGTTCGCCCCCGTCGTCACGGTCAACGCCGCGATCCAACGTCTGATTGTGTGCGCAGGCCTGTGCGCCGCGATGTCGTGTCAGTCCGAAGCCCCAGACCCCGCGCCGCGCGACGCGGGGTCGGATGCGGTGACGATCGCGGTTCCCGATGCCGGCCGACCCGATCGGGGCGTCTCGGACCTCGGCGAAGCCACCGCGGATGTTGTCGTTCGGGAGACCGGACCCATCGACGACCTCGGCGCCTCCGATCTCGGCGAGCTGCGCCCGGTGTCGCTCCAATCGGCGATCACGGCCGTGCAGCCGATGACAGGGATCGTGCTGTGGGAAGACAGCTGGAACGCCGATCCAGCGAAGGCCGACGCCACCCAGCTCGAGTACGCCTACGTCGCGCCGGATACGATCGTCATCGCCCAGGGAAGCTACGACTGGGCGGCGTTCGACGCGTTTCTCGATCGGATTGCGGCGCGCAATCATCAGGCCCTCGTCCGCTTCTACTACACCTATCCGGGACGCCAGACGGTCGTCCCCCAGTACATCAAGGCGCGCCCGGACTACGCCGAAACGCAGGGACAATCCGAGGGGCTCTCCACCTGGTTCCCCGACTGGTCCAACGCCGAGCTTCAATCCGCGCACCTGGCCTTCTACGCCGCGTTCGCCGCGCGCTACGACGCCGACCCGCGCATCGCCTTCCTCCAGGTCGGGTTCGGACTGTGGGGCGAGTATCACATCTACGACGGCCCGAATGTCATCGGCGAGCAGTTCCCGACCAAGGCTTTTCAGCGCGAGTTTTTCAACCACCTCGACGACGTCTTCGCGGACTTGAAGTGGAGCATCTCGATCGACGCTGGCGACGACTACTACTCGCCGCTCGCCGCCGAACCGGCCCTCCTCGCCTTGCCCTTCGGGCTCTTCGACGACTCGTTCATGCACGAGGCACACGCGGACTACAACGAATCGATGTGGACGCTGTTCGGCCACTCGCAGCGCTACACCACCGCGCCCCACGGCGGCGAACTCAGCTACTACAGCCAGTTCGATCAAGAGAACGTCCTGAATCCCGCCGGCATCCATGGCCGCTCCTACGAGACCCTCAGCGCCAAGTTCCACATCAGCTACATGATCGGAAACGATCAACCGGACTACCAAACCCCCGCCCGCATCCGAGAAGCAGGCCTCGCCAACGGCTACAAGTTCACCGTGACCTCCTTCGACGCCTCCCCCACCCAGTCCATCGTCACCGTCCAAAACACCGGCATCGCCCCCATCTACTACGATGCATTCCCCACCGTGAACGGACAGCGCGGCGGCGACTCCCTCCAGGGCCTCCTCCCCGGCAACTCATTGACCACGCTCATCCCCTCCGGCGGCCCCACCCCCACCCTCACCATCGAATGCGACCGACTCGTCCCCGGCCAGTCCATCCAGTTCTCAGCGGACCTTTAGCCGCAGAGCGCCACCCGGCGGCGAAGCCGCCCCCACCCAACCCGGCGGCGAAGCCGCCCCGCCTTCCCTGCGCGAAGCGCTC
>JBFIHF010000095.1:0-18085 GCA_041601915.1 Bradymonadaceae bacterium | reverse complement strand
TGAGCGTGCCGAACAAGTACGACCAGATCATGTTCGGCACGATCAAGCAGGCCCACGACATGGGCGCCGTCGCGGTCGGTGCCACGATCTACTTCGGTTCCGAGGAGTCGCCGCGCCAGATTCAAGAGGTCTCCCAGGCGTTCGCTCAGGCGCACGAATTGGGGATGGCGACGATCTTGTGGTGTTACACGCGGAACTCGGCGTTCAAGGTCGACGGCGTGGACTACCACACCTCGGCGGACCTCACCGGACAGGCCAACCACCTCGGGGTCACGCTGGGCGCCGACATCATCAAGCAGAAGCTGCCGACGAACAACGGCGGCTACAATGCGATCAAGAACCCGGACGGATCACGGGCCGGCAAGACGCACCCCAAGGTGTACTCGGAGCTGAGCAGCGATCACCCGATCGACCTCACGCGGTACCAGGTCGCGAACTGCTACATGGGCCGCTGCGGGCTCATCAACAGTGGCGGGGCGTCGGGTTCGTCGGACCTGCAAGACGCCGTCGAGACGGCGGTCATCAACAAGCGCGCCGGCGGCATGGGCCTGATCCTCGGGCGCAAGGCGTTTCAGCGCCCGCTCGCCGACGGGATCGAGATCCTCAACGCCGTGCAAGACGTCTACCTGTGCTCTGAAATCGGACTGGCTTAACGACCACACAGCGGGGGAGTTTCGCATGAAACGTATCATCATCGTGGCCGCCATCGCGCTGACGGGGTGTCCAGCGTTCGTCAACGCGCCGGCCGGCGTCATGAACCGGGCGATCGACCGCAGCGTCGACTCTGCCGCCAACAAGGTCGGGGAGCGCGTCGGTGAGGCGATCGCCGCCGATATCCTCGCCAACAACCCGCACCTGCTCAACGCGTACGCGATGGGCGTCTTCAACGTGCTCTTCTACCAGGGCGGGTACTACCTCGAGACCGGGCCGTATCTGGTCGGCGAGTGGTCGACGTGGCAGTCCACCGGCACCCGTGAGGCGAACTGGTACGAGAAGACCCTGCTGCGGCGCCACGACAGCGGCAACGAGTGGTGGCGCGTCGAGACGCAGAGCACCGACGGTAACGGGGAGAAGCAGGTCGTGATCATGGAGGCGTTGTTCACGGCCCCCGACGAGGCGAGCGGAAGTCGGCGCGTGCTGCGCATGCGTGCGCAGCTGCCCGGCGAGACCGAGGGCAGCGAGATCCCGATCACCGAAGCGGACAGCGCGCGCTGGTACTTCGCGGGCAGCCGCAAGCTCACCGACGAGAGCCTCGACGGGATGACGGTCGGCGAAGAGAACGTCGAAACCCCGGCCGGAACCTTCCTCGCCAAGCATCTGTCGACGAAGGGGGCCGACCGCGGGCGTCAGGACTGGTGGCTCAACGACGCCGTGCCGGGGCAGCTTGTGAAGTTCACGCGCACCGAGCCCGATTCGGACAAACAGGTCTACGAGGTCATCCTGATCAAGTTTGGCAGCGATCACTCGGCCTCGAAGCTCGGCGTGGATCTCGACAAGCAGCGCGCCGAAGAGCCGAAACCCGCCGAGTAGGTGCGAGTCGGCGCTCAAGAGTTGCATTCGCCGTGGCTGTCATGTAAAAGCCACGCCCTTGGCCGACTGATTGGCCGAAAGCGTAGCCGGAGGTTGTGATGAAACCTGACATTCATCCCGCGTATCACCCCGTCGTCTTCGTCGATGGCGAGTTCGAAATCATTACTCAGTCGACCGCCACATCGCGCCAGAAGCGTGAGATCAACGGCGTCGAGCATTACGTGATCAACGTCGACATCAGCGCGTTTTCGCACCCGTTCTACACGGGTAAGCAGAAAATGGTGGATACCGAAGGTCGTGTCGACCGCTTCAACAAGCGTTACAACCTCGGCTGAGCCGCACCGCAAGCGCCCGACGCGCCTGTGGTTCAAGCGATCTCTGAGCGTTTGACCAACCGGTGCGCAGGTGCGTATAGTGCCGCCCCAGAGGAATGCACAGATCTTGTGCGCCACTCCCGTAGCGAACAAATTTTCGCGGCTCGACAGCAGTCGGGTGAGTCGCAACTTGAAAGCCGTCAGATGTCGCGCCGTAGGCCGGTCCTTCGTCGCGCCATCGAACCAACATTAATGAGAGGATCTCAGGCAACGACTGAACTCTGCGATGATGACCCGTGTCGTGCTCCAATAGCCCGGCGCGGGTGCCGCAACGTTCGGCCGTGTGCGATAGGATTTCGAAGGCCCGTTACGAGACGCGTCCGTGCGCGGACGATCGCCGAATGGGAGTACCCACGTTGCGCTATGGCGCCACGCTGATCGAAGATCCCAACGTCGCCTGAGTTCCTCGCTTGAGGAGCCCAAACGATGACGTTTTACGAAGCCGCCGTCGAAGTCCTTCGCCGCAGTGGCCGCCCGCTGCATTTCAAGAAGATCACCGAAGTCGCGCTGCGCGACGAGCTGCTGTCCCACGTCGGCAAGACGCCCGAATCGACGATGGAAGACCGGCTCGACCTCGAGACGAAGAAGGACGACGCCTCCTGGATCGTCCGCACCCGCCCCGGCGTCTACATGCTCAAAGGTGATGTCGCCGAGCGGCTCAACGATGAGGCGAAGGCGCGCGACGAAGAAAACCGTATCAAACGCGAGGAAGCGAAGAAGAAGAAGCAGGCCAAGGCACCGGTCATTGAGGAGGACTCCGAAGTCGACGATGTCGATGACACCGAGGACGACGAAGAGGTCGATGACTCCGATGACTCCGAAGCCGATGAGGACAGTGACGACGCCGACGAGGATGAGGACGAGGACGACGACGAGAACGAAGCCGCGAACGACGCGTCGTCGGATAGCGACGACGACGGTGAGGGTCGTGGCCGTCGTGGCCGCCGCCGTCGCCGCCGCGGGCGCCGTCGCTCAGGTTCCGGTGATGCGCCGAGCGACACCGCCACCGCCAAGACGGAAGTGAAGACGAACGGACAGGTCGCGCCGGCCGCCGAACGCGCGGAGAAGGTCGAGAAGCCTCGCAAGGCCGAGAAGCCCGAGAAGGCCGAGAAGGCCGAGCCGTCCGAAAAGCGCGGCCGCCGTCGCGGTCGCAGCAGCGACAAGCCGGCCAAGCTCGCCTCGTTCGACGATCTCGAAGGTGAGCGGTTCGAGTCGATCGCCGACGCCGCGTTCGCAGTCCTCAACGCGAACAACCGCAAGCCGATCAGCGCCGCCAACGTCGCGAAGGTCGTCTTCGACAAGAAGCTCGTCAAGTTTCACACCCACGACCCCGAGGCCACGATCGAGAGCGCGATGGTAACCGACAATCAAGTCCGCGCCCGCGGAAGCCGTCGCCCGTTGTTCGCGCAGTACCGCGACGCTCGCTGGGGGCTGACCCAGTGGGGAGTGTCGGACGAAGGGGTCGAGAAGGAGCAACAGATTCTCGCCCTCGCCGCGGAGCTCCGTCAGGAGTCCCACGACCAGCTCGGCGAAGCCGTCGGCCGGCTCAAGTCCGAAGCGTTCGAAATGGTCGTGATGACGCTGCTCGAGCGACTCGACTATCGCAACCTCAAGGTGTCCAAGCGCACCTCCGATGGGGACATGTACTTCAGCGCCGATTGGCGCCGTGGATTCTCCGACCTCCGCGTCTGCGTGCGGGTGCTGTCCGACGCCGAATCGACGCTCGAAGCGACGGCGGTGAAGGAGCTCCGGGAGACATTCGAGCACTACGCGGCCGCCGAAGGCATCATCGTGCACATCGGAGAAGTGTCGAAAGACGCGGTGCGCGAGAGCCGCAAGGACGACGTCGCCAAAGTGACGATCATCGACCGCAAGGCTCTGGTCCGCTTGCTCATCGACGAGGGGATCGGCGTTCGCACGTTCCAAACGCCGCTCGTCATGGTCGACACCGCCTTCATCGACGCCCTGCAGAGATGACCGAGCTTCGCGTGCTGCGCTACGAGGTCGTGCCCTATGGGCAGGCTCTGGCGTTGCAGCTCGCGCTGCGTGAGCGGCTGCAAGCCGGCGAAGATCACGCAGGATGGCTGGTCTGTCTGCAGCATCCGCCGGTCGTCACCCTCGGCAAACGCGGCCAGGAATCCGATATCGTCAGCCCGCAGCTGCTCGCGCAGCGCGGCGTGGAGCTGTTTCGCGTCGATCGCGGCGGCGAAGCGACCTATCACGGCCCCGGCCAGCTCGTCTTCTACCCCATCGTGCGCCTCGAGGCCCTCGGCCTCGGGGTCGTGGACGTGGTGCGCGCGCTCGCCGAGGCGCTGTCGATGACGCTGCGGGAGCACGGCGTCGAGACGCGCTACGACCCCGACCACCCCGGGGTGTGGACGACCGAAGAGCCGCCCCGAAAGATGGGCAGCGTCGGGATGCGCGTCTCACGCGGCGTCTCGACCCACGGTGCCGCGCTGAACGTCCAGAACGACATGATCCCGTTCTCGTGGATCGTGGCCTGCGGGATGCCCAACGCGCCACTCACTCGGTTGCGTGACTATCTGGAGGCCGATCCGGACCTCGCCGCGATCACCGATCGCGTACTTCATCACTTCGCGCAGCGAGTTGGCGCTTCATTGGTCGAGGCCGAAGAGGAGCTTCCAGAGTCGGGATGGCAAGCGTCGCAACCCCTGCCTACAGTGGGCCGTTGACAATGTGGGCGTCTGGAGTATTTTGGGCCGGTTAGAATTCTAACCATTGCACTTTTCAGGAGGATCCAAGATGCAGCGTTTATCTAAAGTAATGATGCTTCTGCTCGTTTTCTGCGCCATCGGTCTGACGGCGTGTAAGAAAAAGCAGCAGGAAGTTCCGGATCAGCAGGTCAAAACGGCGCCCGCGCCCATGACCAAAGAAGTGATGCTGTACCAGTACCGCTTCAACCCGAACACGCTGACGGTTGCGGCCGGTACCACGGTGAACTTCAAGAACAAAGATCCGGAGCGCCACAACGTTCGCATCGCGGCACTCAACATCGACCAGATGGTCGACTCGGGTCAGACGTGGGGACACAAATTCGACACCAAAGGTGAGTTCGCGGTCGATAACCGACTGGCGACCAACCCGATGGCGATGACGATCGTCGTCGAGTAAGTCGAAGCGTATCAAAAGCACGAGGCCCCCGATTCGTCGGGGGCTTTCGCCGTTCTTGCACGGCCGCATGGTACCCCGTTGTGGGCCGCGCGATGCCGTGATACAGCGGGGCCCCGTCGGGTCCGGAGATTTGCATGGAAAAGTTCGTCATCGAAGGTGGTCACAAGCTCAGCGGTCGCGTGCGTCCCAGCGGCAGCAAGAACGAGGCACTCCCCTGTTTGGCGGCGACACTGCTGACCGACGAGGAGATCACGCTGCGCAACGTCCCCCGCATCCGCGACGTCGAGGTGATGCTGGAGGTGATGGCCGATCTGGGCGGCGAGAACGAGTGGATCGCGGACGGCGTCGTTCGGATCAAGAACGAGAACGTGCGAACGCACGAGCTCAACGGCGAGTTGTGCAAGAAGGTCCGCGCCTCGATCCTGTTCGCCGGCGCGATGCTCGCGCGACGAGGCGCCTGTGTCCTGCCGCCCCCCGGCGGAGACGTGATCGGACGCCGCCGGCTCGACACGCACTTCCTGGCGCTGCAGGCGTTGGGGGCCACGATCGACATCAACTCCAGTGGCTACTTCTTCGAGGCGCCGAAACTCACCGGCACCGAGATCTTCATGGACGAGGCGTCCGTCACCGCGACGGAGAACGCCATCATGGCGGCGGCCGCCGCGAAGGGCACCACCGTCATCCACAACGCCGCCTGCGAGCCGCACGTTCAGGGCCTGTGCCGGATGCTCGTCAAGATGGGATCGCGGGTCGAGGGGATCGGCACGAACATCCTCACGATCAAGGGCGCCAAGGGCTTGTGGGGATGTGACCACACGATTGGCCCGGACTACCTGGAGATCGGTTCGTATGCCGGTCTGGCCGCCGTCACGGGAGGCGAACTGGAGATCGAGGGGATCGTGCCCGAAGACCTGCGCATGATTCGGCTCGTCTTCAACAAGCTCGGCGTGCAGACCCGCATCGAGGGCACCTCGTTGTGGATCCCGGGCGACCAGGAACTGATTGTCCAGGACGACCTCGGGTCGGCGATTCCCAAGGTCGACGACGCGCCATGGCCGGCGTTCCCCACCGACTTGATGTCCATCGCCATCACCGTGGCCACGCAATGTCGTGGGACGGTGTTGTTTTTCGAGAAGATGTTTGAAGGCCGCATGTTCTTCGTCGATTCGCTGATCGCGATGGGCGCGCGCATCATTTTCTGCGATCCGCATCGCGTGGTGGTCGTGGGCCCCTCGCAACTGTACGGATCGACGCTTGAATCTCCCGATGTGCGCGCGGGGATGGCGCTGCTCATCGCAGCGTTGTGCGCCAAGGGCGAGAGCACCATTTACAACATTCGTCAGATCGATCGGGGGTACGAGCGTGTCGACGAAAAACTGCGTACACTCGGGGCCGTCATCGAAAGGTTGCCCGCCGACTCGTAGGGTCGGGTTTCCGCTGTATTTGGAACGACGTTGTATAGGATCCATCGCCGAATTGGGCTGATCGCGTTTGAACGCGGGCTGCTCACCAGCGCCACCTTGTGTGACGCGATGTCCGAGCTTGGTCGCCTGGGCGGCGGCGGCGAGCGGGTCGGGCTGCGCCTGTGGTTCCAGCACGCGTGGCTCGACGAAGCGCAGATGGCCGAAGTCCTGGCCGAGCTCGGGCTGTTGCCCAGCATTCTGGTCCTCGACGACGACGACCCCACGGCACTGCCGAGCCTGGATTCCACCGCCGCGGCGTTGAATGCAGCGGCCGGGCAGGACGACGGCGAGGCCGCCAGCGAGGTGACCAACGTCGGGCCGCCCCCGCGGCGGCCGGAGAACGTCACCCGCACCCTCAAGGAACTCAGCGAGCTCAGCGATCTGAGTGAGGTCAGCGAACCCAGCGCGACCGAGACCGCCGAACGACCGGAGGTCACCCGGGGCCTCGACGAGCCCACGCGCGCGCGGATCCAGACGCTCACCAACCTACCGATCCGCAACGATCCACATCGAACGCTGGCCTGGGCGAAGGCCCCCGGCGAGGACGGCGAGGCCGAGGTGAAAGGCGAGATCACCGCGGTGCGAGAGCTGGGTGCCAAAGACCGCTATGTCGTCGGCAAGGAACTCGGTAGCGGCGGCGGCGGGCGCGTCCTGCGCGCCTACGATCGCGCGCTGGGTCGCACGGTGGCGATGAAAGCGATGCACATCGACAACAGCTTGGAGCCGAAATCCGCCTCGCGGTTTCTGGCCGAGGCGCAGGCGACGGCGCAGCTCGAGCACCCGCATATCGTGCCGGTGTACGACTTCGGCTCGCTGCCCAGCGGCGAGCTGTTCTACACGATGCGCGAAGTGCGCCGGCACTCGCTGCGCGATGCGCTGGAGGGCATTCGGCGCGGCTCGCCGCACTACACCAACGAGTACACCACGATCGGTCTGGTCTCGATCTTGAGGCAAGTGTCCCAGGCGGTGCACTACGCCCACGTGCGAGGCGTCGTTCACCGCGACATGAAACCCGACAACATCATGGTCGGGGAGTACGGCGAGGTCCTCGTGATGGATTGGGGGCTCGCCCGGATTCTGGAACGCCCCGCGCGCATGAACCTCGCGGAGAAGGCCGGCATCGAGGAGGCCGGGCACACGCTCGGTACCCCGGCGTACATGCCGCCGGAGCAAGCGCGTGGCGAACTCGACGAGGTCGATGAGCAGTCGGATGTCTACGGGTTGGGTGCGATTCTGTACGAGATGCTGTCGCTGGAGCCGCCCTTCGTTGCCGAAGGTCCCGTCGAGACGATGTGGGCGGTGATCGAAGCTGATCTGGTGTCGCCATCGCAGCGCGCCACGGACCGCGCCGTCCCCAAGGAGCTCGAGCGGATCTGCATGAAGGCGATGTCCCGCGACAAGTCCGCGCGTCATGCGACGGCCCGAGATTTCGCCGAAGAGCTCGAGGCGTGGATCGAGGGCCTGCAACCGCGCGAGGCCACACGTCGCGTTGAGACCGGGCGCCGCGCCAGTCAAATGTACGAGGAGCTCACGGTGCGGCTCGCGAATCTCGACGGACGCGCACGGATGCTCGCCAGCAACATCGATGGCTGGGAGCCGCTCGCCGACAAGCGCGAACTGTGGGACGTCGAGGACCAGCGCGAGCAGGCACGGGTGGAGCGCGCCCGGGCGTTCGGCGAGGCGATCTCGGCGTTCACCCAGGCACTGGCCTATCAGAGCGACAACGCGGAGGCTCGCAAGGGCCTGCTCAATCTGAACTGGCGCCGTCTCGAGGACGCCCGCGCGCGAAACAACATCGCCGATGCCGTCTACTTTGAAGCGCTCGTCCGGCAGTACGACGACGGGCGCTACGCACGCCTTCTGGACAGCCCAGCGGGCCTCGAGCTCAGCACGGAGCCGCCCGGTGCCGCTGCGGTCCTGCGACGTCTCGACGAAGTCGACCGACGGCTACAGCCGGTCGAGAGCCGCGATCTCGGCGTGACGCCGCTCGAGGTCGCCGAGCTCGAAGCGGGCTCGTACTTGATCGAGATCAACCACGGCGGGCACATCGTCACCCGACCGGTTCGATTTGCGCGCGGTCGGTCCGAAGTCGTGCAGCTGAGCCTGCCCGATGCCGCATCGTTCTCGGAGGGTTTCGTGTTCGTCCCGGCGGGAGAGTTCCTCGCCGGCGGTGACCCCGAGGCGTTCGACCCGCGGCCCCAGACCAGCGAGTATCTCGGAGCATTCTTCTGTGCCCGATACCCCGTCACCTTTCGGGAGTACCTCGAATGGGTGAACGAATTGTGGAAGGCCGATCAGCGCCACGCGCTGCTGCGCGCGCCACAAACGCGGGCCGAGGAGGGGATGCTCGTGCGATTCGACGACGAGCAACAGCTGTGGGTCCCGCACGACATCTTGATCGAAGGGCCCGCGCGACAGCAGTATCCCTTCGACGAGGGACACGATTTTGACATTCCCGTCGTCGGCGTTCGATATGTCGACGCGCTCGCCTACGCGGACTGGCGCGGGGCACGGGACGGTCGGCACTATCGACTCCCGACGGAGCTCGAACTGGAGAAGGCCGGCCGCGGGGTGGACGGACGCTTCTACCCGTGGGGAAATCGGTTCGATCCGACCTTCTGCAAGATGCGGTTCTCGCGGCCCGACCTGCCGCAGCTCGAGCCGGTCGGCGCGTTTCCGGGCGATCGCAGTCCGTTCGGCGTTCACGACCTCGGCGGCGGTGTTCAGGAGTGGTGTCGAAGCGAGAACGACAGCCTGCCCGACCAACCGGTGAAGGGCGGCTCGTGGAATCAAGATGCACGCGCCGCGCGACTGGCGAGCCGCGTGAAGATTCTGTCCGCCGCCCGATCGGCGGGCGTCGGCATTCGCCTCGTCTACGATGCCTGAAGACCGGTCCGCCGCGTCCAAGAAGCGGGAACGGCTACCTCCGAAGAGGTAGCCGTCATTTGGGGAAGGAGAGGGTTCGGCGCCATCGGAGGGGGGATACCGTGCGCGCAGAACCACTGGTAAGATGTTTGGCCGGGACTGTAGGTTTGCCCGACGCGGGGGAAATTTTCTCGCCAACGGTGTGCTGACAGACGATCAACTTACGGCCTTCGAATGCCATTTCCGTGCAAGGCGAAGTACCTTTGTGCGATATGTTGATTCGTTAGTATTTACAGTCACTTATCGTGGATCGCGATCGAGCATCCGATACTGGATCGCTTCGCTGATGTGTTCGGGGATCAACTCGGGGGCGCCGGCGAGGTCCGCGATGGTGCGCGCGACCTTCAGGATCCGATCGTACGCACGCGCACTCATGCCGAGGCGATCGACGACGTTCTCCAACAGATCGTGGCCCGCGTCATCGAGTTTGCAGTGCTTCCTCAGCTCGGACGGACGCATGCGCGCGTTGCAGTGGGGCCCGGTCGTCGCGAATCGCGCCTGCTGTCGATCGCGGGCGAGCTGAACGCGGCGACGAATCGCCTCGGACGATTCTCCGCGAACGACCTGCTTCAGATTTCGATACGCGACCGCGGGGACCTGAACCTGGATGTCGATGCGATCGAGCAGGGGGCCCGAGATGCGGGCGCGATAGGTGCGCACCTGTTCGGCGCTGCATGAGCAGCGCTTGATCGCGTCCGCGCCAAAGAAGCCGCACGGACAGGGGTTCATCGCAGCGACGAGCATGATGTTCGCGGGGTACTGCAGCGTAATGAGGCTGCGACTCACGGCGACGGTTCCGTCTTCGAGCGGTTGACGCATCACGTCGAGCACGCTGCGTCGGAACTCCGGCAGCTCGTCGAGGAACAGGACCCCGTTGTGCGCGAGGCTCACTTCGCCGGGGCGTGGCAGTCCGCTGCCTCCCCCAATGATGCCGACATCGCTGATCGTGTGATGGGGGCTGCGAAAGGGACGGCGTCGCACCAGCGATTCGCCGCCGCGTAGTTGCCCCGTGACGCTGAACACCTTCGTCGTTTCGAGGGACTCCTCAAACGACATCTGCGGCAGGATCGTCGACAACCGCTTCGCGAGCATCGACTTCCCGGACCCCGGAGGGCCGATCAGGAGCACGTTGTGTCCGCCGGCCGCCGCGACCTCCAGGGCGCGCTTCACCGACTCCTGGCCCGCGACCTCATCGAAGTCGACGTCCGCGCCGACATCGTCGTCGCCGAGTTCGGCCACCGTCGGCTTGACCTCGTGGGTGCCGCGCAGAAAGCCGACGAGCTCGGTGAGGTGGCTGACGCCATACACTTCGATGTCGGTGACGACGGCCGCTTCGGGGGCGTTTTCGCTGGGCACGATGACCCCGCGGCGTCCCGTGTCGCGGGCCAGCACCGCCAGTGGAAGGACCCCGCGGATCGGTCGGATTTCGCCGTCGAGGCCCAGCTCTCCCACGACGAGAAAGTCGTCGATCTCGCCGACTGGCCCGCGTTGAGGGAGCCAGCCCCGGGCCACGAGCACTCCGAGGGCCATCGGGAGATCAAAGGCCGTCCCGTCCTTGCGGATGTCGGCCGGCGCGAGATTGATGGTGAGCTTGGCATCCGGGAAGTCCAACCCCGAGTTCGCGAACGCCGCAGGGATGCGGATCCGCGCCTCGCGGACCGCTCCGTCGGGGAGCCCCGCGATGTGAAAGTTGGTCAGTCCGAAAGCGATGTCGACTTCGACGAACACTTCGTAGGCGTTGATGCCGAGTACGGCACCGGAGTTGATCTTGGCGAGCATGGCGTCCTCGTGATCGCGGGTCGATTGCGAGCACGTAGTCGGCGAGATGCCGCTGGCGTTGCGAAATTTCTGGTGGGACAGGCCGGAGCGCCAGGCAGGGGGCGCGAATTTAGTCGCGACACCCCCGGCGCGCTCAGCGCGATAGCAGATGATCGAGCGCCGGGCCGAGCTCGGGATACTCGAACGAGAACCCCACATCGAGCAGGCGCTGCGGGCGCACACGCTGCCCGGCGAGCAGCAGTTCCCGGCCCATCTCCCCGAGGGCGGCGCGGATCGCGAACTTGGGCAATCGGACGAACGCCGGGCGGTGGAGCGCGCCACTCAACGCGGACGTGAACTCGGCGTTCGTCACGGCGCCCGGGGCGGCCAAATTGAGCGGTCCATCGACCTCGTTGTGGAGGGCGAATCGGATCGCGCCCACCACGTCATCGATCGCGATCCACGGGAAGTACTGCGTGCCGTCGCCGATTGGCCCCCCAACCCCGAGGCGAAACGCCGGCAGCATCTCCTTGAGCACGCCACCTGCGGTGCTGAGCACGAGACCCAATCGGGGGTGTACGACGCGCACGCCGGCATCGCGGGCGGGTTCGGCGGCCGCCTCCCACGCCGAACACACGTCGGCGAGAAACCCCTCGCCGCGCGGCGCGTCCTCGTCGACCCACGCGCGTCCGTCGCCGTAGTAGCCGACGGCTGACGTGCTGATCAAGATTCGCGGTCCGCCGCTGAGCCCCGCGAGACTGTCTGCAACGAGCGCGGTGCCATCGACCCGAGAGCGCAAGATGCGGCGCTTCTTCGCGTCGGTCCATCGCAGTCCGATGAGCGGCTCACCGGCGAGGTGCACCACCGCGTCGGTCCCGATGAGCTTCTCGGCGTCGAGAGTCGCTTCAGCGGGCGACCACGAGACTTCCTGTGGATCACTGGTGCTGCGCCGAACGAGGCGCTGGACGACATGGCCGTCCTGCTCGAGGGCGCTCGTCAGCGCGCGTCCGACGAGGCCGGAGGCCCCTGTGATCGCGATCCTCACGGCGCCGTCTTGAACAACTCATCGTTGCCGCGCTTAATGTCGGCACACGTCGTGGTGTCTGGCATTCGTCGCATTTCGAAGTAGCTCTTCTTCTTGTCGCGATGCGGCTTCGACTTCGGGTTGGCCTTCAGAAATATGCTCGTCCCGCCGAGGACCTGTTGCTCGGTCGCCCAGGTGACGAGTCCCTGGATGGTGTCACCACTGTCGCTGACGGTCCCGCGCAAGCTGTTCCAGCTGCGTTGCGCGATGTACACGTCGCCATCGACAGGTCCCATGATGCGAATCGTCACACCGGGTTGACCGTCGCCGTCTTCGTCCCATTGCGCCGCGTGTTCGATGCTGTCGGGCAGCTCGTCGGTCCACTCGTTGGCGAGCTTTGCACCGATGACGTCGACGGCGCGCCGGATACTGAGCGTCGCGCCATCGAGCGTGCCGGCGCGCTGTGCAGGCCCCATGATCGCGACCGTCTCGTCCGGCACGATCGTGTGCACGCGGCTCACTTCGCCGCGCATCCGCACCCAGCAGGGCTCGATCTGGAGTTCGACCGCTTCACCCGAGTGCGTGATCTGCACGCGGGCATAGAAGCGCGACTCGTTCTGGATGCTGCCGAACACCGGGAGCTTGGAGACCGACGTCGTCACGACGCGGTGGGCCCATGCACCGTTGAGGTCGATGGGACGCTGGGCATCCGCGCGATGCGGGGACGCGGCGCAGGCAAGCAAGACGGCGATGGAGGTGATTCGTTTCAAGCAAACTGCTTCGCTGAATCTGACTCAGATTGCAAGCGTTCCCATTGTAGTACCGCCGTCCGACCGCGCCGTCACCTTTTCGCGACTGCTGCCCACTCGATCGACACGAGATTTGATGCTATGGGGCAGGCATGCGACCGAAGCTCTTCCGCGACCCCGTTCACGACATCATCTCGTTCGATCAGAGTGATCCCGTTGAGCACGTCGTGTTTCGCCTGATTCAGACCTCCGCGTTTCAGCGCCTGCGCCGAATCCGACAACTCGGATTCGCGAACCTCGTGTATCACGGCGCCGAGCACAGCCGGTTTGCGCACTCGCTGGGCGTCCTCCACATCGCGCGACGCATCTGTGGGGCGCTGGAGCTGAGCGCGGACGAGCGCTTGGAGGTGTTGTGCGCCGCGGCGCTACATGACGTCGGCCATGGACCGTTCAGCCACGCCATCGAGACGGTCACGAGCGTCGCGCACGAGGACTACTCGCGGTTGATCGTCGAAGAGGAAGCCGGCGAGCTGCATCAGATCCTCGCCGAGACCGATCAGTCGCTGCCCGGTCGGGTTGCGGCGTTTTTTGGCCCGCGCGACGCGTTCGCCCCGGAAAAACGCGCCCTACTGGACATCGTATCCAGCCAGCTCGACGCCGATCGCTTGGACTACATTCTGCGCGATGGCCTGGCGACGGGCGTCAAGATCGGCAACTACGATTTCGAACGCATCCTGTCGATGTTCCACGTCTTCGAGCGCCCGCTCGAGGACGGGCGGGTCTCGCGACGTCTCGCGGTCGGCTATCGCGCGCGGGAAGCGGTGGAAGGCTACCTGATGGCGCGCTTCCACATGTTCAAGCAGGTCTACCTGCACAAGGCGGTGCGCGCGGCGGAGAAGATGCTCGAAGCGGTGCTGCTGCGGGCCCGCGAGCTCGTGGAGCTGGGCCATGCGTTCAGTGAGCCGCTCGATGACGGGATGGCGAAGCTGCTCGGGCCGGACCCGATGGCGGCATCCGAGTTCGTGAAGCTCGATGACACCGACGTCTGGATGGCGCTCAAACGCTGGCGGACCGACTCCGACGACATCCTGTCGCAGCTCGCGTCGGGGCTGCTGGATCGCAGCCTCTATAAGACCCTGCAGCTCGATCCGATGGATCCAGTATCGATCGCGCGACTGATCGACAGAGCGCGCTCGATCGCCAAGAGCGAAGGCCTCGATCCGCGGTACGCGGTGCTCATCGATCGCGCGAGCGACACCCCGTATCGTCCCTACGATCCGGCAGCCCCCGACGTCGGCGCCCACATCGCGATCATCGCTCGCGATGGTGCGGCGGTGCCGATCGAGGATGTCAGCGACATCGTGCACCTGTTGGGCAAGGACGCCTACAAGATCGTTCGCGTCTGCGTGGACCCGCGAATTCGGCACGAACTCGTGCGCGTCGCCGGTGTGATCGCCTGATTTTGCACGAGATCTGGCAATTTCGCCGGCCGTCGATTACACACACGTCTCGGCGACAATCCAGGATGTTCGATGCGACCCAAAATCATCATGCTCTCGGACTTCGGCCACAGCGACGCCTACGTGGGGATCATGAAGTCCGTGATCCTCGCGCGGTGCCCCGACGCGCAGATCGTCGACCTGTGCCATGACGTGCCCCGGCAGAACGTGCTCTCGGGGGCCCACATTCTGGCGACGGCGGTGCCGTACCTCGAGAAGGGCACGACCGTCATCGCGGTGGTCGACCCGGGCGTGGGCTCCAAACGCCGCGCCGTGGCGGTGGAGACGCCGGACTTCGTGTTCGTGGCGCCGGACAACGGGCTGTTGACCGAGGTGTTCGAACATCAGCCCCCCAAGCGTGCGGTGGTGCTCGATAAGCCGGAGTTCCACCTCCCGAACGTCAGCCAGACGTTTCACGGTCGCGATATCTTCTCGCCGTGCGGTGGATACCTCGCCGCGGGCCGCACGCTGGCCGACATTGGCACCGCGTGCGATGTGCAGTCGCTGGTGCGGCTCCCCGAGATCGGGCCGATGATCAAGGACGACTCGATCGAAGCGCGGGTTGCGCACATCGACCACTTTGGCAACGTCATCACGAATCTTCGGCGCCCGACGCTCGACGCGCTGCGCCGCCACGTGTTCGGGATCAAAATAAAAGGGACGATCGCCCCTTTGCGCAGTACCTTCGGCGATGTGCCCGAAGGTGACGCCGTCTGTTATTTCAACAGCACCGACTACCTCGAGCTCGGTATTCGTAATCGCTCCGCTGCCGAACAGTTCGAACTGACCCAGCGGTCCATGCTGCATGTCGTTACACGCGCCTGAGGAACTATGAAATTCTACGCCACGTTCGCGACCCTTTCTCTGTGCGCCTGTGTCTCGTCGGCCAGCGCAGAAGAGCCCGCCGATGTCACCGAAGTCCAAGAGAAAGAGGCGCTCTCGGTGTCTCCGGACCGACCGACGTTCACGTTTGGAGCGTCCACCGTGGAGGCCGGACACGGCCAGTTCGAGATCGGTGGTGAGTTCTCGACCTCGGACGGCGAGTCACAGCTCGCGTTTCCGGTGCTCGCGCGCGTCGGCGTGGCGGAGTCCCTCGAGTTGAGGATCGGCCTGCCGTCTTTCATCGTACCGTTGTCGGACGCGGAGACCGATCTGGGAGCGCTGCAGCTGAGCGCGAAGGTCGCCGGGGAGGTCACCGATTCGCTGTCGCTCGGCGCGCTGCCGTACTTCGACATCGCCACGAACAGCGGTGAGGAGACGGCGTTCAGTCAGTCCACGTTCGGCTTTTTTCTGTTGTGGGGCTACGGCCTCAGCGACATGTTCGGAATCGCCGGTACGCTCGGCGCGTCGGTGGGTCCGGGGTCGACGGACGAGGCCGGACCACGCGAGCTGTTCTACGCGGCGAGCCTCGCCGCATCGGTGGGACTGGGTCCGATCGGTGTGACGGCCGAAGGCTTCACCGTGTTGGGCCAGTTCGCCGATCCGACGGTCGGCGGTAGTCTGAGCGCCGGCTATCCGATTCTGGACACGCTGATCGTCGATGTGTATGCCGGTTCCAGCGCACAGTCTGGCGCGACAAACGTCTTCGCGGGCGCCGGACTCACGATCGCGCGGTGACGTCTCGCCTGTTCGTGTGCCTCGCCGCGCTGCTGCTTGCGGGCTGCACGATCGGCTATCGCCACAGCCGCCACACCGGGTCGCTCTCCCGCGAGATCGGCGAGCTCGACATCGCCGGTTCGGGCAATACCGCGCAGCTCGCCACGACGTTCGACTTTCGGTACGCCCGGTTTCTGCTGCCCTTCGAAGTGGGGCGCCGCAAGTTGACGTACCAAGCCGCGGACGGCGGCCGCGACACCCAGGACCTGATCCGCGAGCGTCGGCTGTACCGCCTCGATGTGCCGGTGCTGAGCCTGTACGACGTCAACAAGGGCGGCTTTGGGGGCTACCCAGGGTTGATGCGGCATCGGCATAGTCTGGAGCTGTGGGTGAGCGGGGAGACGAACCTGCAGACCGACAACGAGTGGTGGTTGGACCTCAGCGTCGTGTTCTACAAGTACAACGGCGTCGCGTTTCTGGCGTCGTTTGGCGGAGGCGCGCTGCCGTTCGACGCCGCGACTCCGCGCGCCGGGACGCGATTCCCTGCGGTGTGGCGGGGCAACGCCCCGATGTTCGGCGGCGGGCTCGCCATCACCGTCACGAGCGGTGAGTTCGCGCTGGACGCGTTCGAGTATCTGCTGGGCATCGACAAGCGCCACCGAACACGTGCGGAACGTCAGAACCCTGGGCGCTAGGTCGCGTTTGCCCTGTTGACGAGCCAGAACGTCAGCAGGTCGATGAAGAACGCTTCGGATCGCGCGCGTCCGGCGCTGGTGTCCAGCCCTGGTGCGCCCAACCAATTCGGCTTGAAGCGTCCCGTCACGTGCCACGACGACATCGCGGAGACGAGGAGCACCACCAGTGCGCGGGAATCGACATCGCGCATCACGCCGCGCTTCGTGAGTGTTGCGAACTTCGCCTCGAGGCGAGAGATCGCGATGGACTGGAGCTCCTCTTCGATCGAGATGACGTCCTCGGAGTCCTCCAGCGTGCGGTACAGCGTCAGGCGCACGAACGAGAAATCGGCCTCGACGAAGTCGTGCACGGCGGTGACGAACTCGTCGAGCAACAGCTCGAAGTCTTCGGTCGTCCGCACAGCGTCGAGATCACTCAGGAACGGGTCGAGCAGCTCCATGAAACGCACGTGGCCGCGCTGGTAGACCTCGCCGAACAACGCGGGCTTGTCGTCGAAGTGATACTTCAGTGTCGCGATGTCGATCCCGGCGGAGCCCGCAATGGCCCGCAGTGACGTCGCTTCGTACCCCATCGATGCGAACAGATTCTCGGCGGACTCGATGACGCGCTCGCGGGTCGCCTGTCCGTTGGCGCGTGTGGCGCGCGGCGTCGTACTCATTCTGCGGCCGCCATTTCGTAGAGCGACATGTCCAGCGGTTCGTCGTCGAGGCTCTTCACCATCGCGTGCTCGTCCTCATACTGCGTGGCGTCGAGACCGTTCATGTACTGCAGAAGCCCGGCTTGTTCGTAGTGCGGCAGCAGTCGCTCCGGCAGCAGGCCGATCTCGCGAAGGTTGGGCACCAGCCGTGAGAACATCGTGCTGCGGAACTCGCGCAGGCCCGGCATCTGGGTGACGACCTCGCGCCACTGGCGCCGCGAGATCTTGTGTTCGAACCACTCCTCGTGGATCTCGTACATCATGAAGCGGTTCTGCATGAGGAGTGCGATTTCGAAGACCCAGTCCTCGCGTTCGCGGCGCTCTTTGTCGGTGAGCTGGTTGCGCATGTGGTCGCGCAGCGCGAGGACGCCGTAGTGCACGTGTCGCGCCTCGTCCTGAATGATCAGTCGCAGCATGCTCTTGAGCAGCGGTTCGCGTGTGAACTTGTAGAGCATGCCGAACGCGCCGAGCGCGAGACCCTCCACCATGATCTGCATCCCCAGGAACTTCATGTCCCAGCGCGAATCGGTCATCAGGGAGTCGATGATCGTAAACAGGTTGTCGTCGATGACGTAGAGCTTCTCGAGCTTCGTGTCGATGTAACGGTGAAACGCTTCGACGTGGCGGCCCTCGTCCATGACC
>JBFIHF010000094.1:0-18130 GCA_041601915.1 Bradymonadaceae bacterium | reverse complement strand
GCTCGTGCGCGTAGTCGAGCGCGAACAGGTAGGCGGCGTGCGCGGACATCGTCGCGGCGATGCCGACCTCGATGCGCGCCTCGTTCATCATCTGAAACATGTAGCGCAAGCCCTTGTGCGGCTCGCCGAGCAGCCATCCGACCGCCCCGCCGTTCTCGCCGAAGTTGAGCGCGCAGTTCGTGATGCCGCGGTAGCCCATCTTGTGGTTGAGCCCCGCGACGTGCACGTCGTTGCGCTTCCGCTCATCTCCATCCAACCAGCGCGGCACGGCGAACAGCGAGATGCCCCGTGTACCGGCGGGCGCGCCCTCGATGCGGGCGAGGACGAAGTGCAGGATGTTGTCCGTCAGGTCGTGACCGGCTCCCGAGATCCACATCTTGTTGCCGACCAATCGATACGAGCCGTCGTCGGCCTGGCGTGCGCTGGTGCGGATGTCGCCCAACGACGACCCCGCGTCGGGTTCGGACAGGCACATCGTGCCCATCGTGTCCCCGGCCAGCATGCTGTCGAGGTAGCGCCCCACGAGCTCCTCGTCGCCGTACGAACGCAGCAAGCGTGCGGCCGCGACGGTCAGCAGGCCGTAGCCCGCCGTCCCGACGTTCGCGGCGTTGAAGATCGCGACGTACGCGTAGACGACGGCCTGCGGCAGCCCCATCCCGCCATCCTCGAGCTCGAAGCCGCCGGCGACGAAACCGGCGTCCGAAAACGCACGGACCGCGGCGCGCACGCTGTCGTCGATCTTGACGGCGCCGTTGACCAGCTCCGGCTCGTTGCGATCCATGAAATCTGCGTTGGCGGCGAAGTGGTCCCGCGCCACGCGGATCCCGGTGTCGAGAACGGACCGCACCGCTTCGCGATCGAGGTGGTCGTAAGCGGGCGCGTCCAGCACGCCCTGGAGATCGAAGAGCTCGAACAGCAAGAAATCGAGTTCGCGCCGACGGATGAATTCAGTCATGTGGCCGAGAATAGGGAGTCGATGCGACGACGCAACTGCAAATTGAGTGGCCGCAGAGTGCCTGCGCCGGCTATCGTGCACCGATGCTCCACGCTCTCGTTCGCTTCGTGTTCATGACGATCATTCGGTTCTTTTACCGGCAGATCGCGGTGCGCGGTCGCGACAATGTCCCTGCCGGCGGACCACTGCTGGTGGTCGCGAACCATCCCAACGGATTGCTCGATCCGCTGGTGATCCGCGTCGCGCTCGGCCGGGAGATCGGATTCATGGCCAAGGCACCGCTGTTCGAGAATCCGCTGGGCAAGCTGACGATGGACTCGTTTGCGGCGGTCCCGGTCTACCGGACCAAGGACGGCCGAGATACGAGCGCCAACGACAAGACGTTCGACGCGGTGGACGCGCGCTTCGGCGACGGGCGCTGGGTCGTGATCTTTCCGGAGGGGCACAGCCACAGCGAACCGAGCTTGCAACGCGTGAAGACTGGCGCCGCGCGCTTGTCGCTGTCCTCCGAGGCGAAGCGGGACTTTGGCCTCGGGCTGCAGATTCTGCCCGTCGGCTTGGTCTACGAAGACAAGGGGCGATTCCGGTCACGCGTGTCGGCCGTCGTCGGCGCACCGCTCGCGGTCGCGGCGTACCGCGATGCGTATGCGGCGGACGAATGGGAGGCTGCCCAGCAGCTCACGGCGGACATGGCGTCGGCCATCGCAGATGTGATGCTCGAAGCGGAGAGCGACGAGGTCTGGCACGGTTTCCTCGCCGTCGCGCGGTGGACGGACCCCGACTCGGTGCACGATGTCGCGGCGTGTGAAGCGCGCGCCAAAGATCTGTCCGCCGCCTACAGCCGCCTGATGCAGGAGAACCCGGCCGAGGCCGAGGCGATCGCCAACGACGCGCGCCGCTTCGTGTCGATGCTCGAAGCGATCGGTGTCGACAATCCGTTCGACCTCGAGCGCCCAGCGCCACCGACGCTCTACCGGGTCGCGCGCAACGCCAGCTGGTACGCGGCGTTCGTGGTGCCCGCCGTCGTGGGGGTGATCCTCAACGCGCTGCCGTATTACGTCATCGCGCCGTTGTCGCATCGCATCGCCGGCAAGGACGTCGACATCGTGAGCACCGTGAAAGCGCTGGCCGGCTTGCTGTTCTACCCACTCACCTGGGTCGGCGAGGCAGCGCTCGCAGGGTGGATGTGGGGACCGTGGGCTGCGATCGCGGTCGGTGCCGCCGGACCGTTGACCGGCATCGCCGCGGTGCGGTTTTTTGAGCGCCTCGACAGCCGTCGCGGCGCCGTGATCGGCACCTGGCTGCGCTTCACCCGCGGCAGTGTCGTCGACGCCATCGCGGCGCGACGCAGCGAACTCGCCGGCCGCGTGAACGCAGCGCTCGCCAGTTAGGCGCCCGAGCCGCGCTCGCGCTCGGACTGGCACGCCAGGCAGGTCGGCGACTCCGGCTTCGCACGCAAGCGCTTGGCGCTGATCGGTTCACCGCACGCGAGGCACTCGCCGTACTCGTCGCGCTCCATGCGGGCCAGCGCAGCTTGCGCTTGCTGCAGCCGCAGTTCGATCCGACGGCGATGGGCCTTCGTCATCTGTTGCTGCTGCATCGCGTCCATCCGCGACAGCCGCCCGATCGGCTCGTCGAGATCGACGGGTTGAGACCCGGTCTTCGCGGCGGTGAGGTCCGCCTCCAGCTCCGTCACGAGGACCTGCAACTGAGTCCGAAGCTCGCCGAGTTGTTCGCTGCTGAGGTCGTCCATGTCTCGATGGTAGCGCACCTGACGATCGCGCCATAGACGCGGATGCCCATCCCCCGCGCCGCTGCGTAATTTGTCGGTCCGCTTGCCGCCCCCGATCCGTTATGGGAAGAGTTCGCAGCGGATGGGCCCCAACGGCAATGGTGAGGCGATGGTTGAGTACAAGTCACTGAGCGTAACGCGCGACGAGCATGTCACGACCGTCGAGCTGATCGGTCCCGGCCGCGGCAACGCGATGGGGCCCGATTTCTGGGCCGAGATGCCCCTCGCCTTCGCCGAACTGGACCGCGACGAAGCAACCCGCGTCGTGGTGGTGCGCGGGCGCGGCGAGCACTTCACGTACGGGCTGGACCTCAAGGCGACCGCTGCGGTGCTCGGTCCCGTGATCGCCGGCCACAACCTCGCCGCCGAACGTGCCAAGCTCCGCGACCTCGTGCTGGCATGGCAGCGCGCGTTCGGCGCGATCGCCGACTGCCGAAAGCCCGTCATCGCAGCGATCGACGGCTGGTGCATTGGCGGGGGCGTCAACCTCATCGCAGCCTGTGACGTGCGACTCTGCACCGCCGCCGCGAAGTTCAGCCTCCGCGAACCGCGCATCGCCATCGTCCCGGATGTCGGCGCGCTGCAACGCCTTCCGAAGATCATCGGCGAGGGCGCCACGCGCTTGATGGCGTTCACGGCCGGCGACTTCGACGCAGACTGGGCGCTGAGCCACAACCTCGTCGAAGGCTGCTACGCGGACCGGGCGGCGCTCGACGTTGCCGTGGCCGAATACGTCACCATGATCGCCGCGAACTCGCCGCTCGCGGTCCAGGGGACGAAGCAAGTCCTCGAGTTCAGCAAAGACGCGACGACCGCGGCATCACTGCAGTTCGTCGCGACGTGGAACAGCGCATTCCTGCAATCCAACGACCTTCAGGAGGCGATGACCGCATTCATGCAAGGCCGACCCCCGGAGTTTCGCGGCACCTAGCCGCGATGACTGATGCTGCTCGCCACTTTCATTGTCGCGATGTTCCTCGGCATGGCCGGAGCGATGGCACCGCTTGGGCCGGTGACGCTGCTCGTGCTGCGCCGCGCGATGGAGCAGGACTGGAGCGGCGCGCTCAAAGTCGGCTTCGGACGCGTGATCCCCGAAACGATCTACTGCGGGCTCGCGACGTTCGGCGCCGCGGCGGCGTTGGCGGAGTTTCCGGGCGCCAAGGACTGGATCCAGATCATCGGCGCCGTCGTGCTGCTCGCTCTAGGCGGCTACTTCACACTGGCACCGATGAACCCGCGGCCCGAGAACGCCGAGCGCTCGAAGTGGGGCGACTGGTCGGGCCTCATCGTCGCCTCGCTCAACGTGACGCTGTTCCTGTCGTGGTCCGCGGTCGCCGCGATCGCGATCACGACGACCGGGATCACGCCCGATCTCGGACAGAAGTTGACGTTCCCGGCCGGAGTAGGCACCGGCGTTGCGTTGGGCTACCTCACACTGATAGGTACGATGAGGCGGTGGGGTCACGCGTTGAACGCGACGTTCATCCGAACGGTCATTCGCGTGGTCGGGTTCGGATTCGTGGCGGCCTCCGTGTGGAACATTGTCCAAATCGTGACTCGACCGTGACCAACTTCACTCATCCTGTGGTTGACCCGTGACCTTTCTCCATCCATTTGGGCTGCTCTATCTCAAGTTGTTCGGTTGGCGCCTCGAGAACAAGGTGCCTGACGTGCAGAAGTGCGTGATCATCGCCGCACCGCATTCGTCGAATTGGGACCTGCCCACGACGATGGCGACGGGCGCGGGGCTCGACCTCAGCTTCCACTTCCTGGCCAAGCACACGATCTTTCGGCCGCCGTGGGGGACGTTCTTCCGCTTCATGGGTGGCATTCCAATCGATCGACGTTCCAAGCAGAACTATGTGGAGAAGGTCGCCGAGATCATCCGCTCCAAACAGCGCTGTGCGATCGTCGTGGCCCCCGAAGGCACGCGTTCGAAGACGGAGTTCTGGAAGTCGGGGTTCTATCATATCGCTAAGGCCGCAGACGTCCCGATCGTGCTCGGGTTTCTGGACTACGAGAACAAGACCGCGGGCATCGGGCGGTCGATCTACCCGATCGGGACGCCGTCCGAGGTGATGGACCAGATGCGCGACTTCTACCGTCCGGCGATGGCTCGTGACCCCGAACTGTTCGTGGTGCCGCGCCTGAAGTCCGAATCCGAACCCGACTCTGAGTCCGAATCAGGCCGCGATGAAGTCGCCGCGGAGTAGCTCGTGAAGTCCGCGTTTGCCCGGTATGCGACCGCATTCCTAGGCTACCTACTGTTCGTGGTGCTCTTCGGCGCGTGGGTTCGCATCACGCACAGCGGCGCGGGATGCGGCAGCCACTGGCCGACCTGCCACGGCGTGATCATCCCGTTCGAACCCTCCGTCGAAACGATGATCGAGTACACCCACCGCCTCACGAGCGGCCTGCTCGGGATCCTCGGTCTGGTGCTCGTGGGCTGGGCCTGGGCGAAGCATCGCACCGGCCGCGTGTTCAAGGCGTCCGTCGTGACGCTGGTCCTCATCGTGTTCGAGGCGTTGATCGGCGCGGGGCTCGTGCTGCAGGAGCTCGTCGCGGACGACGCGTCCGTTGCCCGTGCGATCGTCATCTCGCTGCACCTCGCCAACACGCTCATCCTGACGTCGGCAGCAACGCTCACCGTCTACTGGGACGGACGTCCGGAAGACCTCGATCGCCAGCAACGGCCCCGCCTACTCGTGGCTTGCGGCATCGGCTTGCTCGCGCTCGTCGCGACGTCGATGACTGGTGCGGTGACGGCGCTGGGAGACACGCTGTTCCCGGTCGACCCGGCGGCCGGCGAGCTCATCGCGCGGCTGCGGACTGACCTCTCCGGTGCCAACCACTTCTTGGTGCGACTGCGTATCGTGCATCCGATTCTCGCCGTGTGCACGGCGTTGTTCGTGGGTGCCGTCGCGGTCTACGCCAAGTCCCGAGACTTCGGACCGCGCACTGAAACATGGGCCAGTGCCGCGATCCTGCTAATCGTCGCCCAGGTGTTCCTCGGCACGATGAGCATCGCGCTCGCGGCGCCGGGCTGGATGCAGCTCGCGCATTTGCTCACCGCACAGCTCGTCTGGATCGCGACACTATTGCTCACCATGAGCGTCGCGACCGAATGAACACCCGCCTCTCGCGGTGCGATGCGGATTGCACTACGATGGCCTTCGGATCACCAAACCTCACGAGACAGCACATGAAACGGGTCGTCATCGCGGTCATCACAGCAGTTGGCTTTCTCGCGACGAGCGCCGCCGTCGCCCAGAGCATCAAGGTCGGCAAGAACGGCAAGTACCAGATCACGACGCCGGACGGGGAAGTGATCACCCTCGGTGCCGACGGCTCCATGGAGCAGGCCCCGGACAAGTTCAAACGGGGCGCGAACAACGACCTCAAGCTGGGCGCCACGGCTTCGAAGGAGCCGCGCACCAAGGGCATCGCCGTGGCGTGCGAGGCCAACAGCGACCTGCTCGTGGAACACCGCAACATCGACGCGGAGCCCGTCGCGGTCACGATGACGGGGAACTGCGACGCCGACGTGTTCAACACCCACATCTCCGCGGCCAAGCATGGCATCGTCGCGTCGGGCACCGGCGAGTTGCGGGTCACCGATAGCATCGTGCAAGCGACGGAGGTCGCGATCCAGATCACCGGCACCGGGGACGTCGTGCTCGAAGGCGCCCAGCTCGCCGGCCCGATCGCGCTCAACGTGACCGGCACCGGCAATGTCTCCGCGAAAAACTCGAAGATCTACGGGAAAGTCGTGGTCACCGGCACCGGCAGGTTTATCGACGAAGGCGGCAACGAGCTCGTCGCAGACCACACCAAAGCGGTGGTCGATGCGGCCGAGGCCAAGCCGGCCAAGAAGACGAAGAAGAAGTCCAAGAAGTAGCCTTGTCGCGCGCGACAACTCGCGATACTAGACCTCTCAACCACACGTGATTTGAGGGGTTCCAGTGAACCACGAAGTGACGCACGACCCGGCATTCTCAATGCTGCGCGTCGACCTGCAACCGGGTGAGATTCTCGTCTCCGAGCCGGGCGCGATGGTCGCGATGACCCAGAACGTTCAGCTGGAAGCGAAGCTCACGACCTCGCCGACCGCGGGACTGGGCGCGACGGCCAAGGCGCTCGTCGCCGCCGTCGTGCGAAAGTTCCTCGGCGGTGAGAGCTTCTTCGTCAGCCACTACAGCGCACCGGGGGGGACCGTATGGCTCGCCCCGACGATGTCCGGCTCCATCGTGCATCACAAGCTCGCCGGCGGCTCGATTACCCTGTCGGCCGGCGCCTACGTGGCGTCGCACGGGGACATCGACGTGCTCGCCCGCTACGGCGGGCTGCGCGGCATCCTCGCCAAAGAAGGCATCTTCTTCCTCGAGGTCCACGGCAACGGCGACATCTGGTTCAACTCGTTCGGCGGCGTCGACGTCATCGACGTCCAGGGGTCCTACGTCGTCGACAACGGCCATATCGTGGGCTGGGAAGGCGACCTCAAGATGAACCTCAAGAGTGCGGGTGGAGGTTTGGTCGGCATGTTTGCCTCCGGCGAGGGGCTCGTCTGCGAGTTCACGGGCCAGGGCAAGATCTGGATCCAGTCGCGCAATCTGCCGTCCATCGTGGATTGGCTTTCTCCTCTGATGCCCGCGTGAGCTTTCCTCATGAACTGTGAATTGCTGTATCGCCCCGTCAGCACCATCGCCCAGTTTCGCCTCGATGCCGGCGAACAACTGCTGGTTGAACCCGGCGCCATGGTCGGCATGAGCACCAACATGCACATGGCGACGGGCATCCCCGCGTCGAGTAGCGGCGGCGGCGGCCTCCTCGGAAAGCTCGCCGGCGCCGCGAGCCGCATGCTCACCGGCGAATCCTTCTTCCAGAATACCTACACCTCGCAGCAAGGCCCCGGCGAGCTCCTGCTCACCCACACCTTGCCCGGCGACATGGTGTGGATCGACCTGCCCGGCAGCGGCCTCAAGGTCCAGTCGACGGCCTACATCGCGTGCACGACGGGCGTGCAGATGCAGGCGGAGCTCGGCGGATACAAGACGTTCTTCGGCGGCGAAGGGCTGTTCGTCATCAACGCCACCGCGTCGCAACCGGGCCAGAAGATCTTGCTCGGGGCGTTCGGCGGCATTCAGGAGATGCAGGTCGACGGCAACATGCTCATCGATAACGGGCATCTCGTGGCATGGGACGGCAACCTGACCTTCAATCTGACCAAGGCGTCGGGCGGCTGGATCTCGTCGTTCCTGTCCCAGGAAGGGATGGTCTGTCGCTTCTCGGGGCAAGGCCGGGTCTGGATCCAGACGCGCAACCCCAACGGCTATGGCTCGAAGGTCGGTCGCATGCTGCCGCCCCGCACCAACTGAGGAAACGATGCGCTACGAAATCAGACAGCAGCCGAACTTCTCCATCGCGCGGGTCGAATTCGACCAGCCTGGCGAGCAGCTCGTCGTGGAAGCCAGCGCGATGGTCGCCAAGGACAGCGCCCTCGAGATGAAGACGGCGATGCGCGGCGGGATGCTCGGCGCCGCGAAGCGCAAGCTGCTCGGCGGCGAGTCGCTGTTTCAGAACACGTTCACCGCGACCGCGGCCGGTCAGTCGATCTGGGTGGCCCCTGCGGCCGAAGGCGACATCCTCGCCGTCGACATGGACGGGACGCCGATCATGATGTCCTCGGGCAACTACATCGCGTCGGGCCCCAACGTCGCGCTGGACACCTCGTTCGCGGGCCTCAAGGGGTTCTTCGGGCAAGGCGGCCTGTTCATGCTGAAGGCCGAAGGCACGGGCCCCCTGTTCATGGGCTCGTACGGCGGGATTCACCCCGTGGAGGTGGGACCCCAGGGCTACATCGTGGACAACTTCCACATCGTAGGCTTCACCGCGGGGCTCACGTTCAACATTCGCCGCATGGGCGGCCTGAAGAGCTTCCTCGGCGGCGGTGAGGGCAGCGTGTGCCAGTTCTCCGGCCAAGGCACCGTCTGGATCTCGACGCGCAGCTCCAACGCCCTCATCGACTTCCTGCACCCCTTCCGCATCGTGCAGCAGTCGAACTAGGAGCGCGGGTAGTCCGGCGCGGAGGTCCACTCGAGGCTCTTCGCCCAGAGCTCCGCGGCGAGCGCCTCATCAAGCGCCAGTCGATTCGGGCGCTTCGTCTTGCACTCGTCCCAGTACTCGCCACTGTGCTGTGCCGCCTCGGGTGACGTCGCGCAATGCAGCGTGGTCTTCGCCCCGTCCTGAACCGAGATCATGAACAGCGGCGCGAACAGCCCCACGATCTTGCCGCCCAGTGAGCGTCCCCAGATGTCCGAATCTACGACGCCCGGGTGCAGCGCGTAGGTCGTGACGTTGGTGCCCTCGAGGCGACGGGTCAACTCCTTGACGAACAGCACGTTCGCGAGCTTCGACTCCTGATACTCGGGCATCCCCGTCGGGGTCTTGGTCGGCTCCCGCAACGTCGTCCAATCAAAGCCGACGGCGCGGTAGTGCGCCTTGCTCGAGACCGTGACCACGCGGCCACTGTCAGCGGCGACCACCGCATCGATGAGCAACATCGTGAGCAGGAAGTGGCCGATGTGATTGACGCCAAAGGTGAGCTCGATCCCCTCCTCTGTCAGGCCCTTGGGGCCCGCGAGACCCGCGTTGTTGATCAACAGGTCCAGCTTCGACTCGTGATCGAGGAACTCGGCGGCGCATGCGCGGATCGACTTCTGGGACGCCAGATCGAGCGCCACAAACTTCAGGTCCGCTTCGGGCACCTCGGACTTGATCCGCGCCATCGCCTCGGCGGCCTTGTGCGTGGAGCGGCACGCGACGTAGACCCGCGCGCCGGCACGGGCAAGTTCCAGGGCAGTGACCTCGCCGATGCCGGTGTTGGCACCGGTGACGAGAGCGATCTTTCCGGCCTGATCAGGCAGGTTCATGGCGTGTTTGGTCATGCCCGCACCATACGACCCGACTCTGCAGAAGTCGATGCCGCCGGTCCCGCAGCATCAGCGGCCGCGTCGGCCGACCATGGACGACGCGGGGCCCAGGGCGTACCGTTTTCGCAGACATCGAACGAGGAGGCGGCAATGAAGATTGCGGTGATGGGAACGGGAATGGTCGGCAAGGCCATTGCGACCAAGCTCGTCAAGCTCGGCCACCACGTGAAGATGGGCTCGCGTACGGCGAAAAACGTCAACGCCGTGGAGTGGTCCGCCCTTCAAGGAGAGCGTGCCTCGTGCGGCACCTACGCCGACGCGGCGGCGTTCGGCGAGATCGTGTTCAACTGCACCAACGGGATGGGCACCCTGGACGCCCTCACGGCGGCCGGCGCCGACAACCTCGCCGACAAGCTGCTAATCGACGTGACGAACCCGCTGGACTTCACCAACGGGATGCCGCCCACGCTCGCGGTCTTCAACGACGATTCGCTGGGCGAGCAGATCCAGGAGGCGTTCCCGCGTGCGCACGTCGTCAAGGCGCTGAACACCGTGAACTGCAACTTGATGGTTCAGCCATCGCTGCTGCCAGAACCCACGGACGTCTTCATGTGCGGCAACGACGAGGACGCCAAGAACAAGACCCGCCAGATTCTGACGGAGTGGTTCGGCTGGCAGACCGTTCATGACCTCGGATCGATCGAGCAGTCCCGGGGGCTCGAGTCGTACATGCCGCTGTGGATCCGCATGTGGGGGGCCTTCGGCACCGCCAACTTCAACATCAAGATCGTGACCGGGGGCTGACATGGCACGCGTCGCAGTCGTCACTGGCGCAAACCGCGGCCTCGGCCTGGGCACCGCGCGCCAACTCGCCATCGACGGCTACACGGTCGTCCTCACGGCGCGAACACAGGCCAAGGCGAACGACGCCGCCGGCGAGCTTGCCGGTGAAGGGCTCACGGTCGTGCCGTATGAGCTCGACGTCGCGAACGAGTTGAGCTGCACGACGCTCTTCGACTGGCTGGACGACGAGTTCGGTCGCATCGACGTGCTCGTGAACAACGCCGGAACGATCTTCGAGCGCGAATACGCCAATCGCTGGGATGTGGGGCCGTTCGAGATCCCCACCGACCTCGTCGCCGAAGCCTTCAACACCAACACCCTCGGCGCCTACCGCACGATGCTTCGCGCGATTCCACGCATGAACGCGGCCGGCTATGGACGCATCGTCAACGTCTCGACCGGGATGGGCGGGATCGCCGAAATGGGCGGTGGCTACCCCGCGTATCGAATCTCGAAGGCGGCCCTGAATGCCGCGACACGCGTGTTTGCCCACGAAGCCGGCTTCAACGTGAAGATCAACGCCGTGTGTCCGGGATGGGTGAAAACGGCGATGGGCGGCAGCCACGCCAACCGGGACATCGCCAGCGGCGTCTCCGGGATCGTCTGGGCCGCGACGCTGCCCGACGACGGGCCGAACAACGGCTTCTTTCGCGACGGAAAACCCGTGCCCTGGTAGCGTGTTCGGCGTTCCGTCGGTCGCCGTTTCGCTGGTATGCTCCGCCAGACATTCACGGCCGAACGAACCAGGAACCAGCCGATGATCGACCTCTCCGGAAAATACTTCATCGTCACCGGCGGCACGCAAGGCCTCGGTGCCACGACCGCGCTCCACCTCGCTTCCCGAGGCGCCGAGGCCGTCACGATTTGTGGTCGCAACGAATCCAACGGAGCGCGCGTCGCCGCGCAGCTGAAAGAGCTCGGGACACACCCGCTGTTCGTGGGTGCCGATCTCTGCGACGCCGCGGCGTGCGCGAGGGTGGTCAAGGCCCACGACGACGCTTTCGGGCGCGTCGACGGACTCGTGAATGCGGCCGCCTCCACGGCGCGCGGGACCATCACCACGACGACGGTCGAAGAGTGGGACTTCATGCTCAACTTGAACTTACGCGCCCCGTTCTTGCTGATGCGCGATTGCGTGAACCTGATGCTGCGCGACCACGTGCACGGCAGCATCGTCAACATTGGCAGCGTGTCCGGACACGGCGGCCAGGACTTCCTCACCGCCTACTGCACCTCCAAGGGCGCGTTGATGACGCTGACCAAGAACGCTGCGCACTCGCTGCGGCATGACCGGATCCGGGTCAACTGCCTCAACATCGGCTGGATGGCCACGGACGGCGAGCACGCCATCCAAACGGAGTTCCACGGCGCGGCGGACAATTGGCTCGAAGGCGCCGACGCCGCGCAGCCGTTCGGCCGAATCCTGCGGCCCGAAGACGTCGCCAAGCTGACCGCATATCTGCTCAGCGACGACTCTGCCCTTCTCACCGGCTCCTGCATCGACTACGACCAAGTGGTTATCGGCGCTCGAGACTAGGTGAGGCAGATGGAGTCCCTCTGGCCGTACGGCATTTCGTGGTTCTACCTCTACGGCGTAGGCGGTTTCGTCTATTTCCTAGGCAGTTACTTCTGCGTCCGACAAGACGTGCTCGACTTTTCGCAACCGCGTGAACGCCAGGTCTGGTGCCTCGCGACGGGCGGACTCGCCCTGTTTGCGGCCGGTCACGCGCTGTTTCAGTTCGTTCTCCCCCACGTGGGGACCTGAGCCATGAACGTCGACATCGCAACCATCGATCTCGTCCTGGTCGTCGGCTACTTCTTCGCCGTGTTCTTCCTCGGGGCGTTCTTCGGAAAGTTCGTCAAGTCGACCGGCGACTTCTTCTTCGGCGGCCGAAAGTTCGCATGGTGGGTCATCGCGCTGTCGATGGTCGCCACGGTGGTGGGCTCCTACAGCTTCATCAAGTACTCGCAGGCCGGCTACACGTACGGCATGGCGAGCTCGATGAGCTACCTCAACGACTGGTTCTTCATGCCGTTGTGGATGTTTGGCTGGCTGCCGATCATCTACTACTGCCGCATCACCTCGGTGCCGGAGTACTTCGAGAGGCGTTTCGACACGCGGACCCGCGTGATGGCGATCCTGTTCATCACGCTGTATCTGGTCGGCTACATCGGCATCAACTTCTTCACGCTCGGCGTGGCGCTCGAGGCGCTGTTCCCCGCCGCGACCGTGTTCGACGTCCAACTCGGCGTGTTCCACTACGCCGCAATCGTCGCCGTCGCGACCGCGATCTACGTCACATCCGGCGGCCAGACGGCCGTGATCATGACGGACCTCTTCCAAGGCGTCGTCCTGCTCGTGGCCGGTTTTGTGATCCTTTACCTCGGCTTTTCGTGGTTCGGGGATGGCGACATCATCGATGGCGCAACCCGCTTCTGGCTGGGCCTCCCCCCCGAAAAGCGCTACGGGCTCGCACACTTCAACGATCCACCGAACTTCAACTTCGTCGGCGTGTTCTGGCAAGACGCGATGGCCGGCACCTTCGCCGCGTACTTCTTCAACCAGGGGATGCTGATGCGTTTCCTGTCCCTGAAGAGCGTGCACGAAGGCCGCAAGGCGATCATGATCGCGTTCATCGTGCTGTTCCCGGTCGCGGTGATCGCGGTGGGCAACGCCGGCTGGATCGGCGCATCGATGCACAACCTCGGCATCTTTCCCGAGGGCTATCCGCAGGACCCCGACCCCGGCAAAGTGTTCGTGATCGTGACGCACATTCTGGCGCAACCCGGGGTGTTCGGCCTCATCATGGCCGCCCTGCTCGCAGCGCTGATGTCGACCGCGGATACGCTCATCAACGCCACGGCCGCGGTCGTCGTCAACGACATCGTGCGGCCCTATGTCGTCGTGGGCCGTGAGGACAAGTACTACCTGAACGTGGCGCGCTACGCGTCGCTGGGCGCGGCGGCGGTGGGCCTCGCGCTGGTACCGATCTTCATGCAGTTCGAGTCGATCTACGTCGCCCACGGAGCGTTCGTCGCGACCGTCGGCCCGCCGATGGCGGTGTGCACGGTGCTGGGGTTCACGTGGAAGCGCTACACCCCGGTGGCGGCGTTCGCGACGTTGCTCGGCGGCGCGATCGCGATGGCTTTGTCCGTGAAGTTCCCAATCCTGATCTCGCCGATCGCCCACGCCGTGGACCCCGAAGGCGGCTTCAAGTACATGCGCGCCGCGTACGGCATGCTCGCGAGCGGGACCATCGGCGTCGTCGTGACGTTCATGACGCAGCCCAAGGCCGACAAAGACATCTTCGGCCTCACGATGCACACCGTCCGCGCCCAGCAACGGCTGTTCAAGGGCGGTGACCTCAACCTCAAGATCGGCAAGAAGGTCGAGTGCACGTTCGACATCGTGCCCGACGCTGACTGGTCCGAGGACGGCTTCGACCCGCTGTCGCTGGACGACGAGCGCGAGCGCCTCGAGCTGAGCCTACATCCGGAAGACCTCGCCGTGCTCAAGGCGTCGGTCGGAGACCTCATCTACATGGCCGACAACCGCTGGTGGTTCGGCGGCCTGCGTGCCGCCCACGCCCGCGTGAAAGACGCCGACGGCGTCAAAGGCGTACTCCGCGTTCCGGCCGGCTACGTCGAAATGAACTCGCTGGTGCCCGATCGACCGGTGCGCGTCGAACTGATCATGTGATGTACGCCATGAGATTCGTTGTCCTCGCTATTGCCCTCGTCGCCGCCGGCTGCGCCACCGTCCAGGTCACCCCGCTGAACGCACCGCCGCGACCGCTGCAGCCTCGCGAGGCCGCGCAGGTGCACCTGTATCTGACCCAGGTCCCGGAGGCGCCGTACGACGAGGTCTACATGATTCGCAGCGATGCGGGTGACAGCGAGCAAGCGCTGCAGGCGCTGCGAAAGAAGGCCGGCGAGCTCGGCTGCGACGCCGTGATCATCACCGGGAACGCCGACCGCATCGTGAGCACGGCCAATGCAAAGGGCGGCAGCGACGTGAGCATGCGCGAGGGGTTCCTCGGGTCGTGCATCGCATTTCGATGACACCGCGACTGCTGCTCTTCGACCTCGACGGCACCCTGCTGAATTCGGCCCGTGAGATCCCCGCGGCGAGCATCGCGGCGCTGACCGCCGCGATGCAGCACGGCGTGCGGGTCGGACTCGCCACGGGTCGCTCGCGGGTCTCCGTCTCGCCGTATCTCGATGCGCTGCGGCCCAACGGCCCGCTGATCCTGCTGAACGGCTGCGTGCTGTGGGACGTACCCAGCGACCGCGCGGTCGCGTCGCGCACGCTTCCGCGCGCCGACGCCCTCCGTCTTGTTGAAGCAACACTTGAACTCGAGGTGCACGCCAACGTCTACATCGACCGCACGCTGTTCGTCGCGCACCGCGGGGCGCTCTCGCTAGCCAGCGAAGCCAAGGACGGCGTCCCACACACCGAGGTCGCCGACCTGATGCGGACTGTCCAGGAACACGCCAGCGCGCCCTTCAAACTGCTGTGCATCGACGAATCTCGGGACTTCTCCGCGCTGCGAGCGCGCTTCGAGGAAGTCCTCGAGTCGCCATGCACGATGGTGCAATCCGAGCCGACGTACCTCGAAGTGCTGCCGCCCGGCGTCGACAAAGGCGCGATGCTCGCCGAGATCGAGATCCACTACGGCATCGCCCCCGCCGATGTCGTCGCGTTCGGCGACGAGCTCAACGACGTCGAGCTGCTGCGCGCCGCCGGAACCGCCGTCGTGATGGGGAATGCCAACCCGACGCTGCTGGAGCTGGGCGACATCGTGATCGGCACCCACGACTCCGACGCGATCGCGCAGTACGTTCGACAGCTCCTCGCGCTCTGACGAGATGGGCCCCGAACGTATTGTTTCTGTTCCCGAAACAGTGAGTTCTCGAAACGAGACGCACGACGCGTCATCTGAGCGGCGTCAACAACCGGGAGGCTCGCCATGAACGTAGTCATCTGGATCGCACAAATCGCCCTCGCCGCCGTGTTCCTCATGGCCGGCGTGTTGAAACTGATCACCCCGATGGACGAGCTCATCGCCAACGGGCTTCTGTGGGTCGAAACGACTGGCCCAGTTCTGACGACGCTCATCGGTGTCGCCGAAGTGACGGCCGCGATCGGCCTCATCTTCCCGTCGTTGCTGCGCGTCAGGCCGAAGCTGAGCGCGCTGGCAGCCGAGGGACTCGTGGTGTTGATGCTCGGCGCGATCGCGACGCACATCTATCGTGGTGAGTACGGCGTGATTCCGATCCCCGCGGTGCTGGGCGCGGTCGCGGCGTTCGTCGCCTGGGGTCGGTTCAAGGCGCATCCGATCGAGCCGAAGGAGACGCAGCGCGAAACTGGCTCGGCGGGACGCCAAAGTACCGTTTGAACGCCTTCGAGAACGAACTCTCCGACCGATACCCCACCGCGGCGGCGACTTCCGCCACGGAGCGGTTGTCGGTCGTCAGGCTGTGCGCGGCGAGGTCCATTCGTCGCGACGCCAGATACTGCGCGGGGGTCTCGCCGACCAGCTCCGCGAATCTCGGGTAGAACGCGGAGCGCGACATCCCTGCCGTGCGTGCGAGGGTCGCGGCGGTCCACGGCCGTCCGGGTTCGCGATGGATCGCCGCCAATGCCTTCGACACGTGGGTGTCGCCCAGCGCGGCCAGCCACGGTGCGTTGCCGAGGGTCGTCTGCTCGAGACATGCGCGAACGATGTGGATGAACAGCGCGTCCGTGAGCCGCGTGACGAGCACGTCCGACCCCGGCCGCTGCGACTCGATCTCGTCGCCGATCCAGCGCAGCGTCTTGTCGACCCATCCGCCCTGCTCGTCGCCGGACACGTGCACGACGTCGGGCAACGCGTCGAGCAGTCGGTTGGGCGTGCGGTCGTCGAAGCGGAACGTGCCACAGATGATCCGCGTGCGGATCTCGCCCTCCCCGGCGTCCGCAATCGCGACCATCGCGTCTGAGCCATCGGCGAACACGTCGCCGATCCACAGCGGTGGCGTCTCGACGTCCGCGGACGCGCACATCACATGGGCCACGCCGCGCGGCACGACCACCACGCTTCCCTCGGCCAGCGGCTGCGACCGCTTGCCGTCGCTCCACACGATGCACGCCTCGCCGCGAAGTACGGCGTGGAAGATCGCAAAGTCTGCACCGCGCGTGAACACAGACCAATCGCCGCGAAACGTCGCGTGCCCAAACACCGTCCCGCGCACGTACACATCGTTGAGAATGTCGCTCAGCGTATCCATCGCCCTCCGGGGACGCGTGAACATGTATATTGGACCTTGGGACGTTCATTTGTCCAGACGTCTCGCGTAGCGTTTCTCTGGCAACTACTTCGGAGGCTCACCATGAAACGCATCGCAGGCACCGCACTGAACTTCTTCTTCCCGGGGTCCGGCTACCTCCTCGTGTCCAAGGACAAGACGAAGAAGGCCTACAGCATCCTGTGGCTGATCGGCGTGATCGGCCTGACCTACGTCGAGCTGAGCATTCAGCCCCTGAACGAGAGCCTGTACTGGACGATGTTCGCGTCGGTGTTCGTCATGAACATCGCCTTCGCGATCGACGCGTGGCGTGAGGGTGCGCCGGAGTGACGCGCCGAGCCGACTATTGACGCCGTCCCGTACAGGCGCTACCGATCGGCCATGGATTCGACACCCCGAGACCTCCTCGTTCGACCGGCCTACGCCGACGGGCTCATCACCCGTGTCACGGCCGCCGATGCGGGCTGGGAGTTTCTGAACGCCGAGGTTCGGGCGTTGTCCGCGGGCCAGACGTGGCGCGGACAGACGCCCGGGTGTGAGCAAGTCTTCGTGGTCCTCGGCGGTCGGCTCGACTTCGAGTCGACGACGTTTTCGGCACGCAATGTCGGCCGGAGGCCAGACGTCTTCTCCGGGATGCCGCACGCCATCTACATCAGCGGCGGCGACGCGTGGACGATCACCGCTCTGTCGGACTGCGAGATCGCGACCTGCTGGGTGCCGACCGACGAAACGCACCCCGCCCGGCACATCACGCCGGCCGATTCCAAGGTCGAGATCCGCGGCGGCCGCAACGCCACGCGCCAGATCAACTCGATCCTACCGCCAGGTTCCGATTGCCACCGCATCGTGTGCGTCGAGGTCTACACGCCGGGCGGAAACTGGTCGAGCTACCCGCCGCACAAGCACGACGTACACGTCGAGCGCGACGGCGAGGTCGTCGAGGCCGACCTCGAAGAGATCTACTACTACAAGATTCGCAACACGGCCGGCCCACGGGGCTACGCGCTCCAGCGCGTCTACACGTCGGACCGCGCCCTGGATTTCGTGGGCGCCGCCCACGACAACGACATCGTGCTCGTGCCCGAGGGATACCACCCTGTCAGTGCCGCCTACGGCTACGATTGTTACTACCTCAACTTCCTCGCCGGTTCCGCGCAGTCCCTCGCGAATTCCGATGACCCTGATTACGCGTGGGTCAAAGACACCTGGGACATCCAAGACCCTCGCCTGCCCCTCGTTAGCCACGCCATGGAAAGCTGATGTACGACCTCGTATGCATGGGTCGAAGCTCGATCGATCTGTACTCGAACAATTCTGGTGCGC
>JBFIHF010000093.1:0-18172 GCA_041601915.1 Bradymonadaceae bacterium | reverse complement strand
GCGTACAAAGAACTGCTCCACGTGCTGCGCGACCCGTCGACCCGGTTCGTGTTCGTGATCCCGATCTTTCAGCTCATCCTGTTCGGCTACGCGATCAACCTCGAAGTCGTCGACGTGCCGGTCGGGATCACCGATCTCGATGAGAGCATCGAATCGCGCGAGCTACGCACTGCGATGGACAACACCGATACGCTCCACCTCACCAAGCGCTACACCTCGCTCGGCAAGCTCGAAGACGGGCTCGTGCGGGGAGACATTCGGGCCGGGCTGTACGTCCCGGTCGGTTTCGCGCGCACGCTTCATCGCGGCGAGAACGCCGAAGTGTTGCTCATCGTCGACGGTTCGTACTCCACCGAAGCCAACGCGACGCTGTCCACCGCGGAGCTCGTGGCCGCGCGGAGCGCGCAGCCCGTCCGCCTGCACCCGCGCGAGCTGGCGAACTTTGCCGACCGCCCGCGCGTCGACCTCCGAGGGCGATTCATCTTCAACCCCGAGTTGCGCACGGCGAACTTCTTCGTGCCGGGGCTCGTCGGCATCATCATGCAGCTCATCACGGTGCTTCTCACGGCGTTCTCGATCGTGCGCGAAAAGGAGCTGGGTACCTTCGAGCAGCTCCTCGTGACACCGGTAGGGGCGTGGTCGCTGATCCTCGGCAAGCTCGCGCCGTACTTCGTCATCTCGATGGTGCAGACCTGCCTCGTGCTGCTCGCGATGGTGTATGTGTTCGGGGTCCCGATTGTCGGGAGTGTCGCGGCGCTGCTGCTGTTGTCGATGTTGTTCGTCATTACATCGCTGTCGCTCGGCGTCATCATCTCGACCGTGGCCACGACGCAAACAGAGGCGATGCAGTTCGCGCTGCTGACGTTGCTGCCCTCCATCCTGCTCAGTGGCTTCATCTTTCCGCTGCAGAGCATTCCAGACTTGATTCAGCCGCTGACCTACGTGATCCCCGCGCGCTACTTCATCGACATCCTGCGCGGTGTCATCGTGCGGGGGGCGCCGATCCATGCGCTGTGGATGCAGGCGCTGGCCCTCGGCGTCTATACGGTCGTGCTGCTGTTCATCGGGACGGCGCGGTTCCGCAAACGCGTCGACTGAGCGCGAAAGCCGCGCCGGGAGCGGTGCTGCGCTGGACGGCTCGCGGCGGGCGCACAGGTACGGTACACATCCGGTACCTGCAGGAGGGATAGCCGTGGAGATTGGCGGAAAGAGGCGATCAGATAACTTCGAGGACCGTGGCGATGGCGGTTCGCGGGGGCGCAGCGGCGGGGGCATCGGTCCTCGGTTGCTCGGCATGGTGATGCGTCGCTTCGGTTTCAAGGGCGTCATCGTCGCGGGCGTCGTCATGGGTGGCGTGTACCTCTTCGCGCCACCATCGGTTCAGCAGGCGGTGCTCGGGGGCAGCCGCGCTCCGTCGGGCGGCTCCGCGAAGAAGGTGTGTGATGCGTCGCCCAAGAACGCCGCCGCCTGCGACTTCTCCAGGGTCGTGCTGGCGTCGACGGAGGACGTGTGGACTCAACAGTTCGCGGCCGGATCGCTGCCGAGTTACCGCGGTCACGCGACGCCCAAGAGCTACCGCAAGCCGACCCTCGTGGTCTTCACCCGCTCGGTCAGCACCGGCGGGTGCGGCAACGCGACCTCGGCCACGGGGCCGTTCTACTGCCCCGCGGACAGCAAGCTCTACATCGACCCCAGCTTCTACGACACGCTGGCCGGAAAGCTGAAGTCGCCGGGAGACTTTGCGCAAGCCTACGTCCTCGCCCATGAAGCGGGTCATCACGTGCAGAACTTGATCGGTTCGACATCCTTGAAAGTGCCGGGCGAGACCAGCAAACAGGTCTCCGTGCGCGTCGAACTCCAGGCGGACTGCTTTGCCGGCGTCTGGGGGCACAGCGCCCGCAAAGACCTGTCGATCTCGAGCGCCGATCTCGCCGAAGCAACCCAGGCGGCCCACTCCATCGGCGACGATGCGTTGGGACATCGCGACGTGTCGAAGTTCACCCACGGCTCCAGCAAGCAGCGCATTCGCTGGTTCAAACGCGGCTTCGACAGCGGTGACCCCCGCCAGTGTGACACGTTCGCCGTCCCGGCGTACGACGACCTCTAGAGCCACCGCTCCACGGTCCGGCTACATCCCGGACAACGGCGACTGCGAGCCGGACGCGTGCTTCGGCCTCAACTGCGTCCATGGGGCGTGTATCGTCCCCGTCTGCGCGCCGGCGATGTGCGACTGCGAGACCGGGGACACGCGTGCGTCGTGCGACGCGTGTGACTTCGGGTAGCTCATCCCTCGACGTGGGCCGCGGCGCGCAGCATCGCGTCCAAACGACGCTCGATCTCGTCGAACGGCAGCGGTCGGTCCGCCCGAATGCGGACCACCTCGAGGAAGTGCACCTCGTCGCCGTTCTCGGCCACGCGATCCGCCGCCTCCCTCGCGTCCTGCGGGATGGCGAGGTGCGCGGGGATCGGGGCCCGGGTGCGGATACCGAGGTCCCGCGCCGTCGACGCTTCCACGACCGTCAGCGGGGCGCGCTGGCCGAAGTGAATCTTGACGTCTCGGCCGTCGACGGCGCCGTGGATCATGCAGTTCGTGGTGTCGTACTCCAGGCCACGCTGTTCGGCCCAGTACCACCGCTCGATGTGGGGGTCGGAGGTGAACGTGCCCGGATGCGCGTCCCCTTGCAGGACGTTGGCCGCCGCGACGATCTCGTCGAGGTCCGCGATCAGGTCCTCAGCATCATCGACGAACTCCGTGCGAAGCGCGTGCAACTCGCCGTCCCGGAGTTCGATGACGTATTCGCGATCGCGCAGCTCGATGATCGTCTCCGCGACGCCGCGTCGGTGCAAGAACTCCACGGCGGCTGCGTCCGGCGCGTACGTGAAGAAGGCCGCGTCGAACGCGTGGTTTCCGATCGAGACCTCTTGCATCTCGCCGCGAACCGGCTCCGCGGTGGGGTCGATCGGCTCGTCCTTGGTGTGCGTGACGCCGACTTCCGGCAGTCCCGCGATCGAGACGACGTAGTGAGTCTGCACGATGTACTGCTTGCGGCGCCGCCGCTCCACGACACGGGTCACCAACGAAACCATCACTTCGTGGCCGCCGTACTGCCCGGCGATCGTCGTGCCGCTAAACCGAAGACCGTGTTGGCGAGCGACCTCCTCCCAGGCCGGAGCATCGGTCGGGAACTTCCGCTGCTTCGTCCCGCGCGGCCGCAGCGCGTACCCAACCGCGGACGACACGCCGACCGCGATGATAACCCAGACAATGTCCACGACCCCTCGTTGGCTGTCTGCGGATGGTATCAGCCGCGCCGGCGCGCCGCGAGCGGGCTCAGTTCAGGTCAAGCCGGTCGCGCTTCGTACATCACATCCGTTCGCAACACGTACTTCGAGCCCGCGGTGAGTACTTCGCCTTCATGGAGCAGGCGGTGTGCGAAGAGCAGCGCGAGCCCCGCCTTGGGACGCACGTGGATCTCGCCACCGCCGGCCCATAGATTGGTCGCTCCACCCTCTTCGGGCTCGTTCAGGTACACCAGCAGCGTGAGCAAGCTGCGCTCCCCGTTGTCGCGACGGTAACTCCCGTCGCGGTGCACAGCGAAGAACTCGCCGGGAGAGTACCGGTAGAACCGCAAACGCTCGTTCAGCCCCACGCACGTGAACCGTTCGTCCCGCAGCTGCAGCTGCTGCCAATGCTCGGGCATATGCGGCAACAAGCGGTCGAACAACGCCTCGGCGTCGGATACCGAGTCGATCATCACACGGTCGTTGTTCCGCACGTTGGACATCATCACGGGGCCCATCGCGGTCGTCACCGGCGCCGAGTCGTAACCGACCTCTTCGGTCCGCCGGATCCACTCTCGTGACTCCGCCGGGGTCAACAAGTCATCCACCGTGAACACGCTTTCGGCCAGGTCGTTTCGCATAAGTGTAAATAACACACTTAGACCACAGATTCAACGACGCTCGACGATTCCCCTCAGACGGACGATGTCGCGCCGCGGCGAGATTGCGGACCCCGGCGGCAGCCCGTTTCCCACCGCGCTCCCTGCACTACTGACGCGAATCGCCGCCGCGATTCGCGAGGCCGACGACCCGCATGTGTGGTTCATCGAGGGCGACGAGCTGGCGTGTATCCCGGGAAACGCAAGCAGACCCGGTTCTGGAACCCGGCCGCGCTGCGCGGAGTGGCCGGCCGACATGCGCTGGTCGGAACGCAGAATGGATGAGTCGCGAACTCGAATCCGTCGGGCCGATCATGGAGACTGCGACCGGATCTGACGCCGGACGCAACGGCAGCGTTACACGCCGACTCTTATCGCGCGGCGCTGAGCACCAACAGCCCCATGGCGAGCGCCGCGACGACGAAGGCGACCGCCATGAGCGCGAGCAACACGTGGAGCGGCCCGAAAGACTTCGCGCTGACTGGTGGTGGCGACTCGGGTTCTGACAGCGGGTCGGCGGGCGGCGGCTTGATCTGGGCGTAGGGCAGCGTCCTTGGATCGACTGCCGGTTGGACGGGGAGCACGAGGGTGTTCATCTGGTCTTCGCCGAACTGCTCGGTGATCGGGCCTTCCGACGCCGCGATCTGCTTCAGTTCGCTGCTCTCGCGCAGCGCCGCTGCTTGAACCGCGCCGGCGTCGTGCGACCGCGCGTTGAATTTCTCCCCGATCGGCTCCACCGGCACTTCGCGGAGGTCTTGATCCAGCACCGCGCGAAGCTGACCGCTCTGCTGCGTGGGCCGCACGAATTGACCAAACGTCTCGGTCGCGTGTTCCATCGCCTCGGGCACCGCCTCGTTGCGCTCGGTCCTCGGCAGGGACGTCTCGGACGCTGCGGCTTCCAGGCGGGCCAAGTCTGCAGGGCGAATCTGAGCCGTCGCGTCCAGCGGGCTCACCTGCTCGGCGGGATCATCGGTGCGAAGCAAGGCATCGATTTCCACACCTCGGAGCTGGGCCGTGCGCTTTCGCTCGTCGTCGGACATGGTCCTGCGGGGTTGGTATGCATTCAGGAGACGAGTTTCCCGAAACGTTGTCAACGTTGTTCTCAGCCGACCCCGCGCGTTCCACTACTCGATCGGAAACACGAACGTCCCAGCTTCCCGCTCCAAATCCTCGTCGCGCCGCAAGCAGGTGGGGCACATCACCTCACCGCCCACACAGCGACAGCTGCAACGTGTCTTGGGTTTGGGGTACGTACTGGGGCTGCACTCCGACGCATTATAGCGCTCCTTCGCGGGCGCTTTGCGCGGCGATGGTGCCGAGGCGCGGGGCGGCGGAAGTCCCAGCGCATGCGCGGCGAGCCTGCTGAGTTCGTCGAGATAGCGTGGAAAGCGGAAGCGCCCCTCCACGGTGACGACGACCGTGGGCTCCGGTCGCAGCACCCGGTACGGGTGCTTGGCATACGGCCCAAACGCCACGTCGTTCATCCGCTTCACTTCGTCGTTCGCCGCGGCCTGTGTCTCGAAGACGTAGACGTGGAGTTCCAGCACGACCCACGATCCGTGGTGCTTCTCATCACGCACGATCGAAGCCTGCGCAACCCCGGTCCTCCCGCGCTGGCAGTTGGCCGCACATATCGCGTCAGGATCGATCCCGTCGGGCCATCGGTCGTTGGGGTGCCAACCGGTCTTGGCCGTCACCCCGGTCACGAGGGCTCTCATGCGCTCCTCAGCCGGCTGCGCGAAGGCCGGCGAGCTCCACAGCGTGGCCACGAGGAGCATTGTCAGGAGTCGTCGCATGAGGTCGAGAGTAGCGCACCGACTCGCCCTTCGCGAGTGGTCGGCGAGTCCGCGGCGTTAGGGGCCGAGGTCGACAACAGGGAGGTTGTCGCCCATCTCGCCCGGGTCGTCACCGCGATGATTCGTGTCTCCGAGGCCGAGTTGGCCGCCCGTGTTGCGCCCCCAGCACTTCACAGAACTGTCGTCGAGCACTGCACAGATGTGGAGTCCCGTGCTGCTGGCAGGGATGAAAGTCGAAGTACGCCCACTGCCGAGGTTGATGGCAGGCAAGGCATCACCCATTTCGCCCCCATTGTCGCCACGGCTCGCGGTGTTGCCGAGGCCGGACTGGCCCTGGTTGTTGTAGCCCCAGCATTTGACGGAGTTGTTGTCGAGACGCGTACAAGTGTGTATCCGCCCGGATGAGAGGTGCGCCGCGCTCCGGCCAGTGCCGAGGCTGACCACGGGCAGGTTGTCGCCCATCTCATTTGCGCCATCGCCACGGTGCGCGGTGTCGCCAAGGCCCAGCTGGCCGTACGAGTTGTACCCCCAGCACTTCAACGTATTGTCGTCCAACAGTGCGCAAGTGTGAGCGAACCCGGCGCCGACCTGCGTCGCGCTCCGGCCAGTGCCGAGGCTGACCGCGGGCAGGTTGTCGCCCATTTCGCCCGCATTGTCGCCACGGGTCGCGGTGTCGCCAAGGCCCAGCTGGCCCCATGTGTTAAAGCCCCAGCACTTCAACGTGTTGTCGTCCAACAGTGCGCAGGTGTGGTAGTAGCCGACCGTGATTGCTGACGCGGTACGGTTGGTACCGAGGCTGATCGCCGGCAAGCCATCGCCCATCTCGCCCGCGTTGTCGCCCCGGTGCGCGGTGTCGCCTAGCCCCAGCTGGGCCCGGGAGTTGCGCCCCCAGCACTTCAACGAACCGTTATCCAAGACTGCGCAGGTTTGGTAGCCGCCCGCCGAAAGGGCGGCTGCTGTGCGTCCACTGCCAAGGCTGACCACGGGCAGGCTGTCGCCCATTTCGCCGGCGTTGTCGCCTCGGCTCGAGGTGTCGCCAAGGCCGAGTTGGCCGCTGTTGTTGTTTCCCCAGCACTTCACCGTACCATTATCTAGGAGTGCACAGTTGTGATAGTCCCCGGCCACGATCGCCGTCGCGGTCCGGTTGGTGCCGAGGCTGACGGTGGGTAGATTGGCGCCCATCTGATTTGCTCCAGCGCCTCGGCGCGTGGTGTCGCCAAGGCCAAGCTGGCCAGAGGAGTTGCCGCCCCAGCACTTCACCGATCCGTCAGTGCGGCGTGCGCAGGTGTGATCCACGCCCATCGCCAACGCGCCGACGGGCCCGCTCGACGTCGAGTCACACATCGTGTCGCCGCCGGACGCGTCATCGCCGGCCACGTTCGTGTCGGTGCCTGAGCAGTCGACGCACGCGTTGTTGACGACGTGCTCATCGACGAGACAAAGCGTGGGATCGCAGCTCGTGTCTATGCCCGACGCATCATCGTTGGCCGCGTTGGTCGTGCCCGCGGGGCACGCCACGCAGGCGTTGGTATCGACGTACTCATTCGCGGCGCACAGGGTCGGATCGCAGGTGGTGTCCATCCCCGACGCGTCATCGTTGGCCGCGTTGGTCGTGCCGGCCGGGCATGCCACGCAGGCGTTGGTGTCGACGTATTCGTCCGGACCGCAGTACGTGATGTCGCACACCGTGTCGGCGCCCGAAGCGGGGTCGCCAGACGCATTGGTCGTCCCTGGCTGACAGGCTACGCACATGTTGGCCGTGACGTAGTAATCGTTTCCGCAGAACGCCGTGTTGCACGTCGTGTCCGGTCCTGAGGCGTCGTCACCACCGAGGCTGAATGTCCCGGGTGCACACGCCGTGCACTGGTTGGCGAGCACGTACTCGTCCGGCGCGCAAAGGACCGCGGCGCACGACGTATCGGCGCCCGAGGCGTCGTCGCCGGCGGCGTTGGTCGTGCCGGGGGCGCAGTTCTCACACAGATTGAATTGCACGTGCTCGTCGACGGCGCACAGCACCACGTCGCAGCTGGTATCCGGGCCGGAGGCGTCGTCGCCGGCGGCGTTGGTGCTCCCCGCCGGGCAGCTGGCACAGCTGTTCGCAACGACGTTCGCGTCGACGCCACACAGGATCGCGTCACAGCTCGTGTCGGCGCCTGATGCGTCGTCGCCAGCCGCGTTGTCGGTGCCGGCATCGCAAGGGGTACATGCGTTGGTTTCGACCCGCTCGTTCGACGGACACAAGATGCCGTCGCACGTCGTGTCGGCTCCGGATGCATCGTCGCCGGCGAGGTTCGTCGTGCCGACGCTGCACCCGACACAGGCGTTGGCGGAGACGCGCTGGTCGTCGCCGCAGAACGTCGCGTCACAGAACGTGTCCACACCGGACGCGTCGTCTCCCGCCGCATTGACGGTACCTGGCGGACAGACCGCACAGGCGTTCTGGACGACTCGTTCGTCGGCGAGGCACAGGACCGCGTCGCACGCCGTGTCTCCGGCCGACGCGTCGTCGCCGGCATCATTGAGGGTCCCGGGTGCGCAGCCGACGCACGTATTCGCCGCCACGCGCTCGTCGATCGCACACAGCTCGGCATCGCAGCTGGTGTCTGCCCCCGAGGCATCGTCGTCGGCGGCATTGGTGGTGCCCGCCGGGCACGCCATGCACGCATTGCCGACGACGGCCTGGTCCGCCAAACACAGCGTCGCCTCGCAGCTCGTGTCCGCTCCAGCAGGGTCGTCGCCGGCGGCGTTGGTCGTGCCCGCCGCGCAGTCGACACACATGTTCCCCACCACGGCGCGGTTCGACGCACACGGCTGGGGCCCGTCGCACGTCGTGTCGCCGGCTGACGAGTCGTCGCCCGGCGCGTTCGTCGACGATGCCTCACAGGCGACACACACATTCGACGCGACTCGCTCGTCCTCGGCGCACAGCACCGGCGCGCACATTGTATTCGCGCCCGATGCGTCGCCGCCGGTACTCGTCGTGCCCGCTGCGCACGGCACACACGCATTGTTCTCGACGAACGTGTTCGCCTCACACGTCACCGCGGTACAGCTCACCGCTCGACCATCGCTCGTCGTCCCAGGCGCGCATGGCGCGCAGGTGCCTTCGCGGGTGATGAACTCGTTGGCTCCGCACAGCTCGAAGTCCATGTCGAACTCGATGCCCTGATCGTCCAAGCCACCCAGGTCGTAGGCGCCCAGGTCGAACATGTTCAGGTCGTACTCCGTGGGGTTCACCGTGGCGTCTTGACCACAGCTGACCGCCCAAGAAATCGTTAGGAGCAATGCGACACGAAGGCCTCGAGTTGGCATGGACATCTACAGCTCTGTCGTTTGGGGTGCCCGACGGGTTGCGTCGAGAAAAGCAAAGGAATGCAGCAGGGTCTCACATAAAGGCCCATCGAGCCGCGAACCGCAAGGAAAAACCCGGAACCGAGCGAACCTACTCTACGCCGACTCCCCCACCGACGACGCGGCGAACAAGGCCCTCGACGCCGCGGATGCCATCGCAGATGGCTCGTCCATCGTCGACCCCGCGGACCTCGCCGCCGCACAATCGGACGCTGGCAGCGGGGCGAAGAAACCGCGACGGAGTCGGCCGTCGACTGGTCCTCGGCGACCTATCTCGACGAGCTTCACGACCTGTTCCCGGCGCGACGAAGCTCAGGGTGTCGAGCAGCCAAGCGTTGCGACTCGTGACGCTGCGCGGGCCGGCAGCGATTCGTGGAGGGCGCAGACCTCCCGGTACGTCTTGACCTGGAAGTCCTTGACCACGGTTCTGTACGGGTGGCCGATCAGCTCGCCGTCGAACAGACTCCGTCCGGCGTCAAACGCACGCTCGTTGCGCAGCTTTTCGTCCGTGCGACCAGCATGGGCGGCGGCGTTTTGACGCATGAGCGGCAGAAAGCAGTCTTCGGCCCACGCGACGAGCGACCGGTGCACCGACGAAGCCTCGTGCGTCGCGGACAGCTGAAGCGGCCCGTCGAGGTGTTCGCGAACCCACCGCGCGGTGCGCGGCGCACGGTCCTCCAGGCGCTGTGCGGCTTCGGGGTCCAGTCGCAGCGTGCTGCCCAGGTTGCCGATGATCGAGGCGTCGGCGAGCGTGAGCCCCGCGCCGAACAGAAACGCCCGGTCCTCGCCCAGCGCTTCGTCGACGGCATCGATGAGCCGCTCCCACATCGCCTCGATGAGCGCGTGCGTGGGTGGGAAACCGGGCCGACTCGGCGGTCGCATCGCCTTCGGCAAGTCGCCAAACCGTGCGTCACCTTCGGGCGCGACGCTGAACAGGTAGGCGAGGCGCCGCACCTGCCGCGGACCGAACTGGGAAGTGAACAGGCGCGCCGGGACCCGGCCGAGGCTTCCAGCGATCTCGTCCGTCAGGGCCGCCATCGCGCCGTTGGTTCGGGCCGAGACGACCCAGCGCATGTGGTGCAAGGCGTACAGACCGACTTCGTCGACGGCCTCTTCGATGAGCCGCACGACATACGCGGTCGCCGGATCAGTCGGCGTCAGCGTGCGGTCCCCGGTGTCGATGGTTCGCTCGAGGTACAACCCGATCTCGGTGCTGTCGCACAGGAACCCGCCGGTGGGCGGGAACAGCCACGGCACGAGCGGGAACTCCTCGAGGTCCGAGGGCGATCGATGCAGACTGCGCCCCCAGCCCCGTTTGGCGCCCTGCATGCTCAGTTCGATCCGCGCGGCGTCCAGCACCCCACCCGATTCCGGCGTATATCGGGTGGGGACTTCAAATGCCCGGCAGAGCAGCCGCGCCTTCATGCTGAAGGGCGAGAGCAGCGAGCTCTGCAGGATGTAGCGATCGTCCGTCACGTCACTCGCAGACGGCGTTGCCCGCTGTGGACGTGTCCAACAGTGTGCCAGCGGCCGTGGCGGTGAACGTGACGCCGTCGCACGTAATGCTTCCGGCGTCGTGGACCACCACGCCATACCCTTCACTGTCGCGGATCTCGACGTCGGACAGCGACAGCTCGCCGGCCGAGATGAAGAATGCGCCCTTGTGTTCCGGATTGCCCGTCCATGCTTTGGAGCCGGCGTGCTCGATCACCGCGTTCGAGAACACGCTGGTCCCCGTCTTCACGTGGATGCCCTGCCAGGAGCCCGTTCCGGCGTCGTCGACGCTCGTAAACGTGATGAGCTCCGACGTCGTGCCTTCGGCGATGATTTGTCCCCCCTCCTCGAGGATCAGTGAAGCATCCGCCTCGACTTCAAGCGTGGTGCCCGGCGTCAACGTCAGGTCGGCCTTGATGAAGCAGCGGTCCATGAATCGGTACGGCAGACCCGGATTCGGCCACGTGGCGTCCTGAGCCAGCGTCTCGTTGTTGCCGTGGACCAGCGCGACAACGTTGTCCTCGTTGCCCTCGAAGGTACTTCCGCTGTCGAGGAAACGGGCGACGCTGAGAGCGATGCGCAGCGGAGCGCCGTCGCAGTTGCTGATCGTATTGCTGCTGAACCCGGAGAGTTCGGCGTTGTCGCGGCCGAAGATGCCGTGCTTGCCGCTGCCGTCGATCAGCGTCTCCCGAATCGTGACCTTTCCGGTCGACGCCACGTGGATCACGGCCTGCTCATCGGAGGAGCCGGACCACGCCTTGCCGCCGCCGTTGAGGAGGATCACGTATTCGAGCAAGTTGTCGTCCGAACGGGTCTCAAACGCCAGACCTTGCCAGAACCCTTTCGTGTCGTCTTGGCCCTGAAACGTGATCGGGGCATCGGCGGTGCCCTTGGCGCTGACGCGGCCCGAACCGGAGATGCGCAGCGATCGGTCCTGAGCCATCCGAATCGTCACGCCCGGCTCGATCGTCAACGTGCCATCCGTCACTTCCAGCGATTCGTCGGCGTCGTAGCAGGTGCCCGCCTTGAGCGTGCCACCGCTCTCGACATCCGCCCGTGAGATTTCGGTCGGGGTCGCGCACGGGTCACCGTTGTTCGCGTTGTCGCCGTTGTTCGTGCCCGCGGTGTCGTCACCGCAACCGCCGCATCCGCTAAGTACCCAGATCGTTGCCAGGACAAGTGTTCGTTTCATGAGCCTCCCCTCGTTTCGAAAAAATTCAACCGGATTGTATTCGGGTTCGATCGAGACGCAAGTCCGATAGCCCGATCGAGCGGCTGGGCGGCTTCCCACGTTCACTTCAACCTCGTAGACTGGCGCCATGGACAAGCTCAAGACCCTCCGGCAGTTCAGCCACTTTGATGCCATCCCTCTCCACCGCCTCGCCACGCTCGCGGAGTACGCGATGCGCCGCGAGATCCCGGAGGGCGACCGGCTGTGGCGTCAGAGCGACGAGCCGATCAATTTCACGTTCGTCGTGAGCGGCCACATCAAGATCGTCAAGCGTCTGCGCGACGGGAACGAGACGATTCTGGGCCTGTTTCATCCGGGCGAATCCGTCGGGCACGTCGCCGTGATGCACGCGATGCCCTACCCTGCGAGCGCCGTGGCGCTGACCGACGTCGTCACGCTCGGTATCGCGCGGACGCAGCTGACGGCACTGATGCAAGAGTACCCGGCGTTCTCCCAGGCGATGACCGCCGACGTGGCGAGACGCGCGGCGAACCTCGTGGAGCGAATCGATGAGCTGTCTCTGGGAGCCGCCGAACAGCGCCTGGCCGCCATCATGCTGAAGTTGGCCGACAATCCGCACCTCGCGGGAGCGGCGGGCGAACCGCTGCAGATCCGCATCTCGCTGTCGCGGGGCGAAATCGCCCAGCTCATCAACGTCACCGTTGAAACCGCGATCCGGATCATGAGCCGCTGGAGCAAGGAAGGATGGGTGCTGACGGAGCCCGACCGCTTTGTGATCCTAGCGCCCGACGCGCTCGCCACCATCGCCGATCAGGTTCGTTAGCGCGCCCACCACCGTATCCTGTTGGGCGAGGCCTTCGGCGCGGGCCACGACACTGCCTTCGGCATCGAGCACGCTGACCACCTGACTGTGGTTGAAGTCGAGGTTCGGCAGCTGCCGATACCGGATCCCGAGCGCCGCGGCCAGCTGCGCGACCCCCTCGACGTCCGTCCGTGCGAGGACCCAGTTGTCCGGCAGCTCGTGGCGCGCCTTCATCGCGCGCAGCGCCGCGGGGTCGTCGCGCGACGGATCGAAGCTCACGAGGAGCACCGCGGCCTGAGGCGCGTTCGCCGCCTCGAGCGTACGCTTGATCTCGGCGACGATCAGCGGGCATGCCGTCGTGCACGTCGTGTAGACCATACTGACGACCAGCGGCTGTCCCCGGAAGTCCTCCCACGTGCGTGGACGGCCATCGTAGGCCTCGAGGGCGACATCGAGTTGATACAGCGAGGTTCCGGGAACCACCTCCGCCGCCGCGAGCGCCTCGTGGTGATGTGCGTGGTGGTCGACGACGTGATCGGCGTGTGGCGCCGCTGTGGTGGGCACTCCCACGGGCTCGGTTCGGTCGCATGCGCCGAACAGCAGGGCAACAACGGCAAGAGTTCGTATCATCGTGGAGGACCTGTGTGAACGGGCTGAGCGCAACGAAACCCGAGGTTTTTCAGCGCGAAATTCGCGTGCAGCGATGCGCGGAACGCGATGCGCATGAACGCGGCATAGTCCTGCTTCGTGGCGGCCGAGACGGCGCCCGCCCCACAAAACTGAGCCGTGTCCACGGCGCCGTCGTCGCGATTGTCCACGGACACCAGGGCGGACTGGAAGTCGTCGACCCACTCCCAGACGAGACCGTGCAAGTCGCGTACACCCCAATAGTTCGCCGGACCACCGACCGCGCGAAGCTCGTCGCGTGATGGCTGCGCGTACCAGCTGAGGATCCGCTTCAAGAACGCCGGGTCCGACGTCGCATCCGGGGCCTCCTCGGAGGCCATCGCCGCGAGCTCCCACTGGCGCTCCGTCGGTAAGTGGGCCCCGCGATCCGCGCAGTAGGCGCGAGCCGCCCACCAGCTGACGTACGTCACGGGGCGCTGTGCCGCGGAACCCGTCATGTCGGCGAATTGCGTCAGGTATCCGGGCCCCGCGAACAGCTCCGCGACTCGGTCCGGACGCCAGGATGGCGACCGCTCGAGGAACGCCGCGAAGTCCGCGTTGGTGACCGGATGTTCGTCGAGCAGGAACGCGTCGACGAAGACCTCCTCCTCGCCCTCGGCGGGGTACAGCGGCCTCCACGTCCCCGGTCCGACGAGCTTCATCGCCGCCGGCTCTGCCGCGATCGCCACGGAGCTGGTGAACAACACGAGGCAAGCGAGCGCGGTTCGGATCAATGCGCGGCCCCCGCCGGGCGCGGCGTGTTCGCGCGGACCTTGGCGACCTGCGCCGCGCTGACCTGCGTGCCGTTATTGCCCCAGCTGCTGAAAACGTAGGTGAGGATGTTCGCGATCTCGTCGTCGTTGAGTTGCGACATCGGAGGCATCACGGAGTTGAAGGCCGCGCCATTGACCGTGACGGGTCCGGACAGGCCATTGATCACGACACCAATCGCGCGGTCCACGTCGGCATTGAGATAGTCGGAGCTGACCAGAGGCGGAAAGACGGCCGGGATTCCGGCTCCGGTCGCCTGGTGACAGACCGAGCACGCTCCGGCATACAACGCCTGGCCGGCCGCAATCTGATTCTCCTTCGAACCATCCGCACGAGCCGCGGCGACGGCGCCGATCACGACCCCGGGGGCCTTGTCGCCGAGATAGGTGGAGTCGACCTGGAGGCCGGAGTAGATGTCCTTCCGCTCCTCGCCGTCGACCTTCATCATGCCGAGCGCGCCCTTGTTGAAGGCGCGGAAGATGGCGTGATCGACGAGGATGTAGGTCCCCGGCACGTCGAGGTCAAACTCCACGATCGCGGCGCCACCAGCCGGAATCAGCGTCGTCTGGACGTTCTCCTGGGCGATCGACCCGCCCTCCAGGTACACGGTGTCGAAGATCTCGCCGATGACGTGAAAACTGCTGATGAGGTTCGGTCCGCCGTTGCCGACGAAGTAGCGCACTCGCTCGCCGGTCTTCGCGGTGAGCGCGTTGTCGCCCACCAGCGCTCCCTCACTGCCGTTGAACAAGACGTACGTGGCGTTCTCCTCGATCGCCTTCTGCATGTCGAACGGCTGCTCGCCTTTCTCGCGATACTTGCCGACGGTGTAGAAGTCGCCCTGCATCACGTAGTACTCCCGATCGACCTTCGGCAGCCCCTGCGGCGGTTCGACGAGGATGAGCCCGTACATGCCGTTGGCGATGTGCATCCCGACGGGCGCCGTCGCGCAGTGGTAGACGAACAACCCGGCATTCAGCGCTTTGAACGTGAACTGCGTGGCGTGACCGGGCGCGGTGAACGAACTCGCGGCGCCGCCGCCGGGGCCCGTGACGGCGTGCAGGTCGATGTTGTGCGGCATCTTGTTGTCGGGGTGGTTCTTGAGGTGAAACTCCACCGTATCCCCCTGCCGAACCCGGATGAAGCTGCCCGGCACCGTGCCGCCGAACGTCCAGAACGTGTAGTCGACCCCCTCAGCAATCGACGCCACCTTCTCGACCACCTCGAGCTCGACAACCAGCGTGGCTGGTTTGTCGCGATCGATAGGTGGTGGGACGTTCGGCGGCGAAGTGAGCACCGCCTTGATCGGTGCACCCTCCCCCTTCCAATCGCGCACCTCCACGGAGCGCGGCGCTGCAACGGCGGACCCGTTGGCCGCCGGCGCCGCACTGGGAACCGGGGCTACGGCGGGCACCCCCGAGTCACAGGCGGCCAACAAGAACGCGAGCTGCAGTGCAATGATCTTCATCGGACCCTCCTTGGGGCGATCGTAAGTGCACTAAGTCACTTTTGGAGGGGTGCCGCCATGATCTAGATCATGGCGACGACGATTCGCCGCTCCTCGACCGAATCGTCGTGGTGAGGGACGGACGAAGTCTCAGATACTGAACGACTTGCCGATGGCCTCGGTACTCTTCGCCCACAACAGCTCGCGCACCGCTTCGTTGTCGTAGAACGACTCCAGCGCGAACGGCTTCGCGCGGCCCTTCATCGCCGTCACGCCCAGCCCGGGGCAGTAGAACTCGCCCGACTTCGCGTCGGGCAGGCACATGGCGCTCAGGATGCCCATCGCGCCATCCTCGCTGCTCTGGCTGGTGGTGCGCATGGCGACGCTCGTGAACAACGCCCCCATGCCACCTTCTCGGACCGAGGTTTGCTGCAGCGCGGTGTTCGCGACGCCTGGATGCGCGACGAGCGCTTTCACCTTGGACCCAGCCTTCTGCAGCTTGTGATGCAGCGCGGCCGTAAATGCACAATTGGCGAGCTTGGATTGATTGTACCGAAGCCACCGTGGGCCCAGGAACATCGTGTTCAAGAGCGCGGAGCCATTGCCGCCGAGATCGCCGCCTCGCTTGTCGAAGTAGTCCGCGATGAGCACCTTCTTCGGCGTCATCCGCGCGGTGCTGGAATGGTTGACGATCCGAGCATCGCCGCTGGTTTCGGCCGCGAGCTCGAGCAGGTCCATCAGCTCCGCGGTCAGCAGAAAGTGCGACAGATGATTGGTCTGCATCTGCACGTCGAACCCATCCGTCGTCGCCTGATCTGGCAGGGCCATCACACCGGCATTGTTGCAGAGCACATGTACCCCATCGGGGCATAGCGACCGCACCGTCACGGCCGCGTCCTCGACGCTGGCGAACGATTGCAGGTCGCAATCCACCGCGTGAAGCTCGGCGTCGGGAAACCTCGACGAGAGCTCCGCGAGACTTGCCTTCGAGCGCTGCGAGGGTCGATTCAGCACCAGCACCTTCGCGCCGAGCTCGGCCACGGTGGCGGCCGCGGCGTGTCCGGTGCCGGAGGTCGTGCCCGTGATCACGACGGTCTTGCCCGACATCGACGGCAGCGTCGACTTGAACGCGGGAAAGTGTACGGACTTGATTTCTATCGTGGCCACAGCGAGCTCCGAACTTCAGTGGGCTCCTTCCTCCCGGATCTCGGGGGCACCGTCAACCAACGAGCGCGTTCGGCTCGGTCAGCGCCTTCAGCTCTTCGTACAACAGGTGGGCGAGTTCGGGGTCGTGGGGCGCATCGACATCGAGCTCGAAGGTCGTGCGCCCCCGATCCGCCGTGATGCTCAGTCGTGCGCGAACCGGAGCCGGACGTCGTCGTCGCAGGCGGGTGCCCAGATACATCAGCGGGAGAAAGATCCACGCGAACGCCACCAGCGCCCACAGCAGCCAGGACGAGGCGGTCCCCAGCCCGGCCAGCAGGCCGAGGAGCAGCACGAACGCGAGGGCGAACGCGCAGGAGGCCAGCATGTAGAAGGGGAGCCGATCCATCCAGGTCTGGGTCCCTCGCATCACCGCCAATGCGCGCTCTTCGGGTTCGAGCAACAGCCCCCGCGTGATGAGAAAGTCCGGTAGGCTGAGTGCCACGACCGAGGAGGCGGGCGCCGATTCCCGCTGCCAACCCCGGACTTCGAGCTCATAGACCAGGTCGTCGACCGCGACGTCGCGCGACGTCTCGAAGCGATACTGTGCCGGGACGTCCCGCGGGATCTCGACCGTCACGCCGGGACCGGGAAGCCAGGAGTCGTCCTCGCGCTCGCCGGTGCGCTATAGTTGAGATTCAAACCAGACATGGGGGCTCCAGACATGATGCTAGCATTGGTCATGGACGACGATCGAGTCGCCCGCAGCTGGTCCACACCCCCGCAGTAGATCCAAACCGTGGACCGAGCGTTCATCTCAGTCATGCGTGTTCTCCCCCTCATCGTGGCGCTCAGCGCCCTCTGCCCACCGGTGGTGGCGGACGAGCCGCCCGTCGCGGCGCACAACGACGCGGTGCTGGCCCAGATCCGTGACCATGTGGGTCCCAGCGTGGTCCCGTGGCGGTACATCGTCGTGCATCACACCGCATCGGAATGGAGCACGCTGGAGCGCATCGATGCCTACCATCGCCGCAAGTTCGAGGACCCCGATGGCATCGAGTATCACTTCCTCGTCACGAACGGGAAAAAGGCCCCAGAGGGACGGATCGATGTCGGGCGCTGGAAACTGCAGAAGCGCGCGATCCACCTGTTCAAGCCCGAGGGTGCACCCGACGCGATCGCCGTCTCCCTGATTGGCAACTTCCACGAGCGAGACATCACGAGCGACCAGTTCGAAGCGCTCGTCGATCTCGTCGCGACGCTGGCCCAGCGCTACTCGATCCCGATCGAGAACATCACTACGCACACCCGCGTGGATGGCCGGCTGACGGTCTGCCCTGGCAAACACTTCCCTTACGCGCGCTTGATCGCGAGAGTCGTCGAGCGACTCCATGAGCCGTGAAAGGTGCCGTCGAACGTTTCCGACGACCGGTTGGCCGTGCTACCGGAAGGTGCACTACCGAGGAGAGCGTCGTGTCCGAACCGAGCACCGAATGGAAGGAAGATATCGCGCCCGGCGAGGCGGAGGTTCACGCGCAACACCTGGTCGCGTTCGAAGAGATGCGGCGGCTC
>JBFIHF010000092.1:0-18206 GCA_041601915.1 Bradymonadaceae bacterium | reverse complement strand
GAGTACGTGTTCCTCGCGAACATCGACCCGGAGCTGCAGTTGGAGGTGCTGAACCAGGTCCGCAACCCGAAGTTCGTGGCGCTAGACACGATGAACTTTTGGATCGAAGGCAAGCTTCCGGAGCTCAAGCGCACGCTCGAGCGCGTGGACATGATCGTGATCAACGAAGGCGAGGCGCGAGCGCTCTCCGGCGAATCGAACATGGTGAAGGCCGCCGCGGCGATCCGCGCGCTGGGCCCGAAGTTCGTCGTCATCAAGCGCGGCGAGTACGGCGCGCTGGCGTTTGCGCACGACGAAGTGTTTTTCGCGCCGGCGTATCCCCTCGAAGACGTCTTCGACCCCACGGGCGCCGGCGACACCTTTGCGGGTGGCCTGCTCGGCAATCTCGCGCGGTGGGGTCGCACGGACATGAAGTCGCTGCGCCTCGCGACGGTCATGGGGTGCACGATGGCGAGCTTCGTCGTGGAAGGCTTCAGCTACGATCGCATGCACGACCTCGATGACGCGCGGATCGCCGAACGGCTGGCCTCGTTTCGGAAGCTCGTGAGCTTCGATGACTGGGACAGCCTCTAAGCTCTTTGAAAACCTTCCAGACTGCGGGTAGTGTCGCGCGTCTTGGATCCTTGGAGGTAGATGTGAATCGCAAGCCCCTGCTCACCGTGCTCGCCATCGCCGCAATGCTCGTCGCCTGCAGCTCGGAGCCGTCGAACAACTCGAACAACACGACGGCGAACAACGACCCGGACATGGGCAACAACCCGGTCGAGGTGGACAACACCGGAACCGAGTACGCCTCCGAGTACGAGTTCCTCTTCGACTCGCTGGCGTTCAAGACGGCCCCGGCCAACAAGCTGAACACGTTGTTGAATGCGAACCTCGACCTGAACCTCGAGTTTCCGATCATCGTGCTGCTCAAGCTGTCCGACGTGGACGCCGCAGCCGGCACCGTGGTCCTCGAAGGCGGGTCGGGCCTCAAGACCGACGACATCACGACGTTCATCTTCGATCCAGACTCCGATTCGACGGGGACCGCAGGTACCCTCGACGCGGCGACGGGCGAGTTTGCGGCGAGCCTCGAGTACTTCGGGTTTGTGGCGACGTTCAAGTTCGAGAACGACGTGTCCAAGACGGTCCTGCCGATCAACAAGCTCACGCTGAGCGGGCAGATGAACCTCAGCGAGGACGGCGCAACGGCGAACGTCGTGAATGGCGTTCTGGCCGGCTACATGACCAAGGAAGACGGGGACGCCACGCTCATCACGCTGGCGGCGGGCGGCAACCCGATCTCGATCACACAGGTGTTCAAGGAAGACACGCTGAACTACGACACGACGACCGCGGCGTTGGTCGACCCGGGCATGGGTGATGCGTGGTTCCTCGAAGGTTCGTTCACCGCGAAACCGACCGTGATCAACGACTGAGCCGCCCTGTGCTCCGCCCGATCTTTGCTTTCGCCGCAGCCTGCGGCATCGCGGCGTGCAGCGGCGCGCCGGACGAGTACCCCGTGACATGCCCCGGCCAGGGTGACTACGAGTACGCCGACGTCATTGTCGACGCACCCGGCCACGTCGAGACTCCTGCCGCGATCGACGTCCCCGAAAACGCCATCAATGGGGTCGTCGAGGGAGACCCGAACGGCGGTGGCTTCGACGTCTATTCGCGCGGAGTGTCTAACGATCCCCCCAATCACACCCTCACGCTTCGCTGGTCCGGACGCCGGGTCGCGAACGGGGCGGGCGCCGACCTCGTGGTGTTCGAGAACGCGTTCGACACCGCGGGTGGGACGTTCATGGACCCGATCGTCGTCGAGGTGTCGAACGACGGGGAGACGTGGGTCGCGTTTGAGCACGACTACGTCGCCGAGGACGAGACCCGGTATTCGAAGGCGCAGGCCGATTGGCCAGGGTTCGCCGGGGTGTCGCCGGTGCGTTGGCAGTCCAGCGAGTGCAGCGATCCGTTCGATCCGCTCGCCGGCGGTGACCGCTTCGACCTCGACGACCTCGCCGACGCCGAGCTGCGCGGTGGGGTTCGTTTCCTGCGGCTCACGACCGCCGCGGCGCTCGAGAACCCCGACACCGGCAAGCCGTACCCGAAGGATTTCGTCGCCGACGGCTTCGACCTCGACGGGGTCTTCGCGCGCGCTACGTTGGCCGACTGACGACAGAAATCCGGTGAAGCGGGTCGCCCCTCCTGCTACGCTGCTGGGACACCGACAGCCGACAGGGAGCCGATGGAGAGCCAGCCGGAATTGCACGATTCGTATGCCAGAGACATCGCCGGCGACCTGAGTATCGGCGGCCTCATCGGGGACTCCTGGTCGCTGATCAAGGAACACACCGTCGAGACCGTCGGTGGGTTCCTGCTGGCGATGGGAGTTGTCTACGGGTTGCAGGCTGTCATCACGATCGGCATCTACGCGTTGATGTTGGGGGGGATGCTGGCGTTCACGCTCGCCGTCGAAGTCGTCGGCGAGTCGGTCGCGACGGTGTTCGCGGTGATCGGTGGCGTGTTCGGGTACTCGATCTTCCTCACGCTGATCGTCGTCGTCCAGGGGCTCGCGTTTGCGGCCTACCAGGCGATGTGGTTGAAGCTCGTGCGGGGCGAGTCGCGGAAGATGGACTTCGCGGGCTTCTTCCGCGCGTTCGCGCTGCCGCTGACGCTGGGCTCGCTGCTGCAGCTGTGCGCGGCGATGGTCGGGTCGCTGGCGCTGCTGATCGGCGCCTATGTGGTGATGCTGGGGTTGTTCTTCATGCCGTTTCTCGTCTTCGACTGGGGATTGACCGCGCGGCAGGCGCTGTCGGCCTCGTGGAAGCTGTCCAGCGGCTACAAGCTGAACCTGCTCGTGCTGATGCTCGCGCTGTGCGGCGTGAACATGCTGGGGATGGTGACGTGCGGCGCGGGTATGCTCGTCACGCTGCCCCTCAGCGTCGGTACGTTTGCGCTCTTCTATGACCGCATCGCGCGGCCCGGCAACGTCTACCTGGACATCAGGGCAAAGTGACCCGTCGACACGTTGTACTGGCGGCGGCCCTCGCGCTCGTCGCCGGGTGTGTGAACACCCCCATTCGTCGTTCGGCGTTCGTGCCGCGCAACGCGATCCCCGCGAACCACGGTGCGCCGATTGGCGATGGTGGCCTCAAGGCGTTTGCTCAGGTGAACTCGTTCGAGCTGTCGTTTGGGAAGGGTCCGGTTAAGACCGCGAAGGAGTTCTTCGAGCGGATCCCGACCGAAGGTGCGGCGGGGCTGTGGATCCCGACCGTGCAAGCTGGTGCCGGCATCTACGGGGCGCCCAACGAGTACATCGAGGTCGGCGCGCAGGCCGTGTACACGCGCCTGGACTGGGCGGAGCCGAACCTCAACGGCGTGCTGCCGTTTCCCGCCGAACACTCCAATCAGCACATCTTGATGGGCGGACCGGGATTGCGTGTGAACATCCCGATCGAGGGCGTGATCGTCACGCCGGCATTTGTGTTCGAGGCGAATGTCGCCGCGATTCCGCAGGCGGTGTTCGTGCGGACCGGGAACACCACCGTCGGACCCGACGGCGAGATCGACTTCCCCGAGTACGAGTTCGAGCGCATCGACAAGAAGACGTTCATTCTACCGACGCTCGCCGTGCACCTGACGGTGACACCGCTGGAGTACGTGCACGTGCTCGGCGTGGTGGGTGTGCAGCGCAACGTGAAGAACATCGGTTTCGACCCCAACATCGAGAACCTCGATAACCACACGCTGTCGGGCTACCTGCACGGATTCGCCGGTGGCGGCGTCGAGGGGCGCTACCAGAAGTTCTTCGCGACGGCGGTCGTGCACTCCGCGTTCGCGAAACCGCGCGAGATTCGGTTTGGGCTCAGTGCGACCGCGTCAGCCGGCGTGGTCTTCAACTGAGGCGAGCCACAAGCGGCGCTCCTCGGAGCGCATGCGCGCTTCCTCCTCCGGCTCGGCGTGGTCGTGCCCCACGAGGTGGAGGAGGCCGTGGATGACGAGGAAGTCGACTTCGTCGTCCAGCGACCAGGTCAGCGTGGCGGGATCGACGTCGAGGTTCGCCGCGACACGGTCCCGATGCCCGGTCTCGTTGGCCATCGTCTCGGCGTAAGGCAGGCTGATGACGATGTCGCCAAGCGCGATTTCGGGCCCCATCTCGTCGGGCTCGAACGGCTCCCACAACGGAAACGACAGCACGTCGGTGGCGTGATCTTCGTCCCGCCATTCGGCGTTCAGCGAGCGAATGTGCTCGTCGTCGGTGATGAGCACGGAGAGCTCGGGGTCAGTTAGACCCAAGGCGCGGAAGTGACTGTCGGCCTTCTTCCGAATCCTCGCCTTCAGGCGGCTTATCGCCGGGTGCTTCGTCATCGTCTTTGCTACGTGGATGTCGACCGGCATTGACGTCTCCTTCGATTTCTTCGCGCTGTGCCTGCGTGAGTTCCCAGTCGTCGCTGGCGTCCGAAGGGTGCGCCGCCAGCTCGTGCGAGCTGATCATGACATCCGCGGTGAGTGGCGGCGGTGTCACGGCTTTGACGCGGTCGGTCTTCGTATGTTTGCGCTTCACCTCGTCGGACTTTTTCTCCTCCGGCTTGGCGTCGCTCTTCTTCTCCGCGCCTTTCTTGCGCTCGGGGCCGGGGTACTCGGGGCGATGGTGGTAGATGCCGGTCAAGATGCGGTGGAACGCATCCGCGATGAGGTTGAGGTCCTTGAGTGTCAGGTCGCACTCGTCGAGCTGCCCGTCGGTGAAGGCGAGATTGATCATCTTCTGCACGAGGCCGCGCAGACGCGCCGGCGACGGGTCCGGCATCGCGCGCGATGCTGCCTCGATGCCGTCGGCGAGCAGGCAGATGGCGGTCTCGCGGGACTGCGGCTTGGGGCCGGGGTAGCGGTAGTCGGCCTCGACGACCTCGGGGATGTCCGGGTCTTCGAGCTGCTTGGCCTTGTGATAAAAGTAGCGGATGAGGCTCGTGCCATGATGCTGCGTGACGAAGTCCTGGATGACGAGCGGCAGCCGGTAGGTCCGCGCCATCTCGAGGCCGTCTTTGACGTGTGCCTTGATGACGAGGGCGCTGATGTTGGGCTTGAGCTTGTCGTGCGGATTCTCCCCGAGCTTCTGGTTCTCGGCGAAGTACTGCGGGTTCTTCGTCTTGCCGATGTCGTGATAGTAGGCGCCGACTCGCGACAGCAGGGGGTTCGCGCCGATCGACTCCGACGCCGCCTCGCACAGTGAGCCGACCATCATGCTGTGATGGTAGGAGCCCGGCGCGCGCATGATCAGCTCGCGCAACGCCGGATGGTTGAGGTTGGAGAGTTCCAGCAATTTGATGTCCGTGGTGTAGCCGAACACCGTCTCCGCGATCGGCAGCAGCACCGAGGCGAGGAAGCCCGCCGCCACGCCACCAGCCGCGGCGAGGCTGATGTAGAACGCCGCCTGCATCGTGGAGTCCCACGGGTCGATCCCGAACAGCCGTCCGTCGATGAGCAGGAAACACACCACGGCCATCGAGTTGACGACCGCGACGTTGAGGCCCGACCACAGCAGGCCCATGCGGTTCCGGACCGTGCGCACGGAGGTCGCGCCGACGAGCCCGCCGATCGCGGTGTAGCACATGAAGAACAGTGAATTGTCGGCCATGAGGCCCGCGAGGGCGGCGAACAACAGCGTCACCACGATCGCGGTCTCGCTGTTCAGCACCAGTCGCACGAGCATCGCAGTCGCCGCGACGGGGATGGCGTAGTGCCACGCATCGCGCGGGACGACGCTGACCTGCTCCACGATCGCGAGGCTCAGCAGCAGGCCGACGCGGGTCAGCGCGAGCACGACGAGAATCGCCGTCGCCACAAACACCAGATCGCGGGGCGCGGGGCTGAACTTACGGATGTTACGCCGCGCAAACAGGAACAGCGTCACGAACAGCAACAGCGCGAAGCCGACGACACCGGTGACGACCTGCGTGCGGCTCAGGATCTCTCGTTCCGCCTCCATCTGCTGCATGATGCGGACGTGGCGGTCGGTGACGATGTGGCCGCGATCGACGATGACCTGATTCTTGCGGAACTCCTCGCGCAGCACCTTGTCCCGTACCGCGTCGCGCGCGTCTTCGCGTTTGCGATTCGTCTCGACGGCGTTGAAGGTCGTGTTGGGCTGCACGAGGACCGTCGCTGCCGAAACCAGCGCGCTGCGCAGCTCGCGATCCCCGATCGCGGTGAGGCGCGCGGCGCCGACTTCCTCGACCAGGGCCGGGACGCGCTCCAGCGGGACGACCTGGGGGTCGACGTTGGCGATGCGGTACTCGGAGCTGACCTTGTCGTCGCGCAGCCGTCGCAGGAACACGCCGGCTTCGTCGCCCGATTCGAGGATCCGTTTGGACGGGACGATGATCTTCGTCATCACGTCGCCGACGAGCACGCCGAGGACGGACTCCACGCGCGAGGGCAGTCCCACTCGCGCAAACGTGTCGAAATCCGAATCGCGCAGCGTCACGCCGAGGATCGCATCGAAGTGCTCAGTTCGCAGCTCACGTGCCAATGCGACGCGTTGGCGCTGGTCGACGAGGCCGATCAGCGCTTCGTCCATCTGCCCGGGCGGCGTGGTCTCCTCGAGTTGGGCGAGTCGTTTTGGGTCCTCGCCCGCGAGCGTGGTTCGAATCGTGTTGGCGAGGGCGGCTCTCAGGTTCGAGAACGCCGCGCCGACGCGCTCACGCACGTCCTCACCGAGCCCCTCCTGCCAATCGTAGACGTGCGGAACACTGCGCGCGGCGAGCTCCCGCTCCTTGTCGAGCGTATCGCGGTCGCGCTCGGTAAACACGAAGTCGCGCGTGGCGTTGTAGTCGTGCGGGGCGATTTCGCCGGCTTCGAACTCATACACGCGACCTTCCGCGCCCATGCCCAGCGTCATGATCCCGACGACGGACAGGACGAAGAGTGCGAAGAGGAACGCCTGGAAGACGGGACGCGTGGCCAACGTCTGGAGGCGGTCGACTCGGCGCTTTCGCAGTCGGCTCACCACGCTTCTCGCGCTGGATTTGCCACCGGCGGACTGGCCGCTTTTTGCCATGAGCAACCTTCTCACGCGCATCGCGCCGCGCGATTCTCGTGTTCGATAACGAGGTCGCGGACTTCGGCGAGTATACACGAACGCGAGGCGGTCACACTATAAGGGGCCCGACCGTAAGAAACTCAGCGCGCGATGGGACGATCAGGGGGTATCGCCGCCGTTCGTTTGCGGCGCGCCCGCGTCGGGTCCCGGTTCGAGGCCGGTGTCCTCGGCGGCTGTCTGCACCACCGTGCGCTCCATCGTGAGCTGGTAGGAGTCGCCGGTGCGCTCGTAGATGATCGTCGAGGAGCCGCGTGGATAGTTGAGATCGCGGCCCGACAACAGGCCCTCGTCGACGAGCGCATCGAGATCGGGTGGATACTTCTCGTAGATCCGGAAGTAGACCTCGAGCGCAAACACGAAGCGGTCCATCTGTGCATCCCCGGCCGCCTTCTCGAAGATCGGCGCGCGCAGCGCCTCGCCGGACTTCGTGACGTCGGCGCCCTTGAAGGCCAGGTAGGTCCAGGTCCCGACGCCAAGGACCATCGCGATGAGGAACGCGGTAATGACGTGATGGGCCACGGCGGCGCGCATGCTCGGGCGATAGTCCGAACCGTCTCCGTCGGCGGGCCGAAGATCGGCGGTGTCACGGTCGATCTGAAAGCGTTCGTCACCCTTGCCCTTCTTGCCTTTGCGCTTGGAGTTTTCCTTGGGCATCTCGATCGGGGCCCGATGTTTGCCGCCGCCGCCGCTCATCGTCGACCTCTCGCGCCGGCTGGTTCGAGATCCCGCAGCGCCACGCCCAGCACGCTGATGACGCAGATACAGATGACGATCCAGGCGAAGCTCACCTGCCCGGACCAGTTGACGCCGACGAGCTCGTGGGGCGCGCGCACGATGCCCAGCGGATTGAGGATCAGCGCGGCGCAAAAGAAGATACAGAACCCGATGATGAAGCCGGTGCCAGCATGGCCGGCGAGGTGGTGGCCGAGGCCAGGCACCACGACGCCCGCGAATCGGCGCATCACCCGCTGAAACCACGCCCGTCGACCGAGCACTTTTTCGTTGTAGATGCGCGTGTCGTAGTCGAGCGTCGCCCCCATCACGTAGGTGCTGTAGCAGGGCACGCAGAGCACGTGGTCGCCGGTCTTGGCGTGCTCGGAGGGATCACGCGCCTGTCCGCAGCGCGGGCAGGGCGTGCTCGTCCGTCGGCCCAACCCGAACCCGATGAGCACGAGCGCGATGCCGGCGGCCCCGAGCGGCGTCGTCTGTTCGAACGGGACCGCGTCTCGCGCCACCGCTTCCCACATCGGGCGGATCGTCGCAATCTGGGTCTCCGGATCGGGGTGTAGCAGTTGATAGGGCCACAAGATCTTGAGCGGAATGGCATCGGCGATGAGGAACGAGTTGACGTCTCTGCGGTGCAGGTCGAGGTGCGTCGCGACCACGTCGATGTCGCGCCCGCCGGCTTCCTGCAGGCTCGCCGCGGCGGCGTCGGTGTCGTCGAGCATCTGATGCGCCCGCATCATGTTGAACGATGGCGCAGCGCTGTGGCGGATGGCGTCACGCGCGAGTTGAAGGACTTCGAGCGCCGGCTTCGGCTGCGCGAGCGCGACGAGGGCCGCCCCCTTCAGGTTGTGGGCGTAGCCGATCACCTCGGTCGGCCATTCCACGGTGTCGACCTCTTCGACAACCCGTTTGAGATTTGCGGCGCTGCCTTCACGGTAGGCCGCAAGCAGGGCGGTGTACCGGATGATCGTGTCGTCGGGATGCGTCGTCGCGAGCTGGTCAAACTCCTCGCGGCACCCCGCGGTGCACTCCACCCACTGCGCCTGCACGATGCGTTGCGCGGTGCTGCGCGGGTAGGTCGCAAGCCGCGACATCGCGTCGTCCACGGTCGGCAACGCGGCGAGCAGGCCGAACACGATGATCGAGACCCAACGCTCATTGGCACGCTGCACGAGCGTGCACAGCGCGACCAAAATCAGCAGCGAGACGAGCGGCGACTTCGTGACGAGGCCGGGCACCGCGATGACGGCGACGAGTACCAGCGCCGCTTGATTGGACGAGAACCCGCGCGGCAACAGGCGCCCGAAGTCGTACGCGACAATGCTGAAGTTGCGGAAGAACTGGCCCATGATGAACACGAGCGACGCGCCGCCCAGCGCGAGGAGGAGAAAGCCCAACAGCTTGAGCAGCCACGAATAACTAGTGTCCGGCCAAAACGCGCCCGCGCGCACGCCACGCCACCACGGTTTGACCCAGTGCGGCAGCCGCTCGGGCTGGTGGTCGAGCACGTAGCTCGCCTGCAGCAGATAGGGGTACGGCAGCTCCGGCGCGAGGGCCTCGGCCCCTTCGAACATCTTCTTGGCGACGTCGTAGTCTTCGATGCTCGCGGCGAGCGAGGCGACGGCCATCGCGTACACGAGCTGGTTCGTCTTGCCGAGGCTGCGCCCGTCCTCCAGCAGGGAGGCCAGCGGCTCCTCGCCGGCCTGGTTCGCGGAGTACATGCGCTTCCACAACTTCCAGTGCACGTTGAGGTTCACTTGCGCGCTAGTCGGACGACCCACCGGCGACTTATCGAATCCTTTGCCCTTCTGGGCACCGATCTGGTCGAGCAGATCGTTCATCGACGCGTCGGACTGCGCACTCGCGGGCGCGCTGAGCACCAGCACGAGCGCCACCGCGGCGATGACGTGATAGATCGCGCGGATGACGCGCGGGCAGGGGATTTGAATCGGCAAGCGCATGAAGTGCTGTTAATAGGAGGAGATCCTCCCCACATTGTAGTGGTCGTGGGGGTTGGACTTCAACGACGATCAGCGTGATGAACGACAGCGACACTTCCGCGTTGCAACGAGCGGTGAACGCAGGGACGCGCGCGGCGCGCGTCGGCTTTGATTGGGACGAGCCCGGCCAGGCGCTGGACAAGGTGGCCGAAGAGGTCGACGAGCTGCGCGAAGCGTTGCGGAGCGAGTCGCCGGCACGAATCGCGGACGAATTGGGTGACCTCTATTTTGCGGTCACCAACGTCGCGCGGAAGTTGGGCCTCGACCCCGAAGCGACGCTTCACGACGCCACGGAAAAGTTCGAGCAACGCTTTCAGTTGGTGGTCGCGGCGGCGCAAGAACAAGGGCGCGAGCTGCACGACCTGACCCTCGAGGAGCTCGAGGCACTGTGGGTCGTGGCGAAGTCACGAAGTGCGTCAGGTGGCGCGCCTTGATTCAATGCGGGCCTTTCGTTACATGAGAATGCTTGTTTGGAGGTGAAGATGTCGCTCAAATCGATGCGGTGGATGTGTGTGCTTTCGTTGGTTGTCGCGGTGAGTTGTTCCAAGAAGGACGACCCGCTGGCCAAAGAAGGGGAGAGCTGTGCGGTGGACGCCGATTGCGAATCGAATCTCGCGTGCCGCGATTCGGTGTGTGTGGCGCGAGCGGACAGCGACATGGGTGGCGCCGACGGCATGGATATGACCGAGACGCCGAACAACACGCCGATCGAGGATGAAGACTACTTCATCGCCTATACGATTCGTGACCGTGAGAGCACGGACACGCTGTGGATCTACGACACGTCGAACGGGACGCACAAGAAGGTGACGCCCGACGGCGCGGACTGCCAGCTGGGTTGCTGGGTGTCCGAGGACCTCGGTTGGTACCTGACGGCGCGCGCCAACGGCGCGAACTTTGATGTGATGGCCGCGCCGCTGACGGGCTCGTTCGCCCTCGACGGGGCGCTGATGCCGATCGTGGTCGATGTCCGCCGGATCGAGGTCGTGGGCAACACGGTGAGCTTCGTGCGCGAGGATGCCGGCGAGAACAAGGCCTACTACCGACCGTTGGACGGTGCGTCGGACATCCTCATCGGCGTGATCGGTGCGGTCAACACGACCGAAGGCGACTGGCACATCGATCCGGCCACGAATCGCGGCGTGCTCTACAATGCGACGCTGCAGACGATGGACGTCAAGATTGGGGAGCTGGGCGGCGAGCTCACGCAGCTGTCCTACACGATCGACTCCTCGAACTACCAGGAGACCTCGGGCTCGTACTTCGGTGGCAGCATCCCGACGGCATTCTCCGACGACGGCAAGGTCATGGCGCTCGTGACCCAGAAGGCGCCGAACGACTACAACCTGTGTGACAACGAAGTGGACTGCACGGGGATCGGCCAACGGTGTGGCCGTTTCGGACGATGCTCGGCGATCGAAGTGGCGGTGCAGTTCTTCGACCTGAGCCGCGTGACGGGAGACCCCGGCCACCTCGGCCAACCCTGCAGCGCCGACGACGCCTGCGGTCGAATCCACACCTGCGACATCCCGGCCGAAGACGCCGTGGACCAGGCGGTCTGCGTGCCGCGCCGGGTCGTGCTCGGCCTGCCGGGTCAGCAGATGCAGAACGGTCAGACCGGCTGCGCCCTCACCGAAGGCAACGAGAACTACTTCTACACCGACCTGCGCTCGCCGATCACGTTTGGTGCCGACGGCGGACTGTACCTGACCGGGGCGCGGAACTGTGGCGATCTGGACATCGAACACACCGCGATTCTGCGCCTCACGCCGACCTCGAACACGATCGAGACGGTCTTTGGGAACGCGGGCAAGGACTTCAGCGCCGACGACTGCTTCGATGTCGTGGAGAACAAGGTCGACGTGACGAACTGCACGATCTGGGTCCAGCGCGCGGTCGTGTCGCCGGGGGGCAACTCGCTGGCGTTCATCGGCACCAACCCCAACGTCACCGAGCCGCAGCTCGCCCAGTCGAACGTCGACCTGTGGACGGTGCGCCGGGACGGCACGCAGCATGACTGGGTCGGGGATCACCCCGAGCGCGAGGTCGTGCGCAGCATCACAGTTCATCCCGGCCGCTAGCCCAGCTTGCGGGGGTCGGCCGCAGTTGTTATGAACCGCACATTCGTAACGACCCGCGGAGATCGCGCAGATGCAAAACCTCACCACTTGGGCGGGCCAGTATTGGTCCATCATCGCCCTGATCGTCGGTATGGCTCTCCTCGCGGTGGCCACTGGCGGCGACACCGGCGCCATGCAGACCGCGGTCAACGATTCGTTCGGCGACATCGTGGCCGCGATGGCGACGGTCTTGTTCTGGGAGATTCCCGGGATTTCGATGCCGCTCGTCGTGGTCGTGCTGATGGCGGGTGCGGTGTTCTTCACGTTTCGCTTCACGTTCATCAACGCGCGCGGGATGTGGCACGCGCTCGAGATCGTGCGCGGCAAGTACGACGACCCCGATGACCCCGGTGAGGTGTCTCACTTTCAGGCGCTGTCTTCGGCATTGTCGGCGACAGTGGGACTCGGAAACATCGCCGGTGTCGCGGTCGCGGTGACGGTCGGCGGTCCGGGTGCCGTGCTCTGGATGATGATGGCGGCCGTCTTCGGCATGACGTCGAAGTTTGCGGAGTGCACGCTGGGCCAGATGTACCGGCAGGTCGATGATGACGGTGAAGTGCGCGGCGGACCGATGGTCTACCTGCGCGAGGGGCTCGCCGAGATGGGGATGCCCAAGTTCGGCAAGGTCCTGTCCGTGATGTTCGCGGTGCTGTGCATCGGCGGCTCGTTTGGCGGCGGCAACATGTTCCAGGCCAACCAGAGCTTCCAGGCGATGGCCGCGCTGGTGCCGGCGCTCGGCGGCGAGCATGCCGCCAGCACCGTGCGTGTGTGGGCCGCGGAGCCCGTCGAACTGAAGTATCGCAAGCACCTCGTCAAGTTTGAGCAGCCCGAAGCGTGGACGCTGAACGGGGAAGCCGTCGATGCGCCGACCGACGAGAAGCCCGCCGCCGACGGCACCGAGCACACCGCGGCCGTCTCGTTTGGTTCGCCGACCGACCTCGATGTCGCAGCGGCGGATTGGACGGCAGAGGGCGGCAAGTACTACATCGACCTCGACGCCATCGCGTCGGGCTCGGGCACGAACTTCAACCTCGCCAAAGGCACCGTGACCTCGGTGGCATTTGCCACAGTCAAAGGCCGCAACGTGACCTGGGCAACGCCCGACGGCATGTCTGCTCAAAACATCGAGAAGTTCCGGGGCGGCTCGGCGCACCTCGGGTGGCTGTACGGCATCCTGCTCGCGGTGCTGGTCGGGGTGGTCATCGTCGGCGGGATTCGCCGCATTGGACGGGTGGCGGACAAGATCGTCCCGTTCATGTGCCTGTTGTACGTCATCAGCGGCATCGGCGTGCTGTTCGTGCACGCCAGCGAAGTCCCGGCTGCGATCACGACGATCGTGAGCGCCGCCTTCACGAGCGACGCCGCGTACGGCGGGCTCATCGGCGTGATCGTGCAGGGCGTTCGTCGGGCGGCATTCTCCAACGAGGCGGGCGTCGGTTCGGCCGCCATCGCACACGCGGCGGCGAAGACGAAGTACCCGGTTCGCGAGGGCCTCGTGGCGCTGATGGAGCCGTTCATCGACACGATCGTCATCTGTTTCATGACCGGCATCGTGATCGTGGTGACCGGCGTCTACGCCGACCCGGCGACGTCGAGCCTCGAGGGCGTGCTGCTGACGAGCGAGGCGTTCGGGTCCTCGCTGGGCGCCTTCGCCTCGTACGCGCTGTCGATTGCGGTCGTGCTGTTCGCGTTCTCGACGATGATTAGCTGGAGCTACTACGGCGAGCGATGCTGGAGCTTCCTGTTCGGCAACGAGCAAACGTTGCCGTATCGGTTGCTGTTCTGCGCCTTCGTCTGGCTGGGCTGCGTGTCGTCGCTGGGCAACGTGCTCGACTTCTCCGACCTGATGATCCTGTCGATGGCGTTCCCGAACATCATCGGCGTCGTGATCCTGAGTGGGAAGATCAAGCGGGCCCTGGACGAGTACTGGACGAGCTACAAGAACGGCGAGTTCGACGTGAGCTAGTCCCGAGCCGCGGTCACCAGGCGTGCTGCGGCCCGAGGTTGTGGACCGCCGTGAACCCGAGGCCGCGAAGCTGGCGCAGAGCGTGGCCGCTGCGCATTCCGCTCGCGCAATAGAGCACAATCTCTCGATCCTTGGCGCCGAGCTCGTCGGCGCGGCGGCCGATGTCGGTGTGCGGGATGTTCAGCGCACCGTCGATGTGGCCGCCGGAAAACTCGCCCGGTGAACGCACGTCGACGAGGAGGGCGCCGGCGGCGACCTTCGCGCGGGCATCGACCCCACTGATGCGGCCGCCGCCCGCGACTCGCGTGACGATGAAGAAGCCGACGAGCAGCACGACAGCGACGATGATCCCGGTAGACATCTTGTTCACCTCAGTCAGGGCGCTGATCGTATCGCGTTCGTCACGTCACAGCTACGTTCCGGTGCGGAGCTCCGACTGGAGCGATGGAAACGCGATGAGTTCACCCGCAATCTGCTCGATGCAATCGGCCCACAGTTCGTCGATCCGCTCGGGGCGCCGGTAGCCGGAGGCGCGCATCGCCGTGGCAAGTGCGGCGTCGAGGACCGCGTCCGGGCCGAACTCGACCCCGACCGCGCCGCTATCGCTCAGCGCCCTCGCGTTCGCGCGCTGTTCGGGCTGGTCGGTCAGCAGCATCAGGAACGGTGTTCCCAACGTGCGGTGCAGCCCGACCGAGCCCATCCCGGGCGGCGAAATGAGCACGTCCGCCGCCGCCACCTTGTCCACCCAGTGCGGGTCGAACGCGCGCCAGCGCGGGCGACCGGCGAAGCCCTCGCCGACAGCGTACAGTGCGTGGCCGGCGCGATCACACGCCGACTCGATCGCCAACGCGAGCGCCGAATCCTTGAAGTGAGGGTTGAGGTATGCGACGGCTAGCTTCTGCCCCGGTGCGACACCCAACGCCTCGCGGACCGCTAAGGCCGGCGTCGACGGGGCGGCGACGATCGGCGGGAGCTCGAACGTTTGGGCGCGGCGCACGACCCGATGGGCGGCGTGGGGTCGATGCACAATCACCGCGTCGCCATGTGCGCGCAGTCTGGTGACCGCGGGCTGAAACAGGCGGTCCAACGGCGCGAGGCGCGTCTGTCGGAACGGCCGCGCGATCGACCCCCACAGGTTCTCGCCGTGCACGTGCACGACCGGCGTGGAGCCGCCGAGCGGTCGGTCCCACAACATCAACGGGTGGAAGTCGTTCACGAACAGATCGTAGCGCAGCCGGCCCAGCGCTCGCCGGTCCGCGCGCATCCGGGTCGGGTCGAGTACGTAGCGCACGGCGCGTCGATGCGTCGATGCGCGGTCGAGGCATTGGGCATCGTCGAACTCGACCCGCCAATCCTCGAACGCGACGCGAGCGGGCGAACCCATCGCGGCGGCAAACGCGGCTCCCTCGACGCTGGTCGTGACGATGTCGACCTCGATCCCGCGTAGCGCCAACGCGCGGCGACACAGGTGCGCTCGCATCAGATGGCCGCGGGCGTCGGCGACCGCCAACCACAGAATCCTCATGCCGCACACTCGGACGCCGTCGGTGCGCTGCCGCGAACCTTCACACTCGCGTCGCCGTCGAGGTGATAGGCCCGCACCTCGCAATCGGCGGTCCCGTCGCCCACTCCAAAGTCACGACCGGCGAGGGCGAGCAGCGCCCCGGCGCCGTCGACGGCGCTGATCATCCCGATCGCGCCTCGGGCGGCCACGGCCCGCACGCCGCGCACGTGCGGCATCTGCTGACGATTCAGGTTCGCCTGGCTGAACCCGAGTCGGCCGAACCACACCGCCGCCAACGATGCGGTCCGCGAGCGGGCGAGCGGGGTCGCGAAGCCACCGTGCGAACTGACGAAGTCGCGTGCGAGCTCGGTCGTGTCTTGCCCGCGATACATCCGTAAGCGCGTGAACTCGCGAACGGACTGGGCGAGCTCGTGGATCGTGCGGGCCTCGGGGACGAACCGGATCGGGACCCGCGCTTCCCACAGGCGCATCCCAAGTAGCTGACAGTGGCCTCGGTAAACCCCGGGGCGCTGATCGTAGCCAAACGTCTCGAACACGTCGCGACGGAACGCGACGTTGTTCGCGTAGAAGTTGCGGACGGTCCCCGGCTCACGCCCGTCGAAGTACATGAAGTCGATCGTGGTTGCGGCGATGCCGAGTAGGTCGTCGGGATAGGTGGTGCGTCCGGCGACGACCTGGGTCTCGGCGTCGCCAAAAGGCTCAAGCATTGCTTGAAGCCATCCGTCGACGGGCCAGCAGTCGCTGTCGGCGAAGACCACGACGTCGGCCTGTGTCGCCTCAAATCCGGCTCGTTTCGCGGCGTAGTATCCGGTCGTCGGGTCCAGCTCGACCCACGCGAGTTCACGGCCGGCGCTGCGCTCCACACCGGTCCGTCCGCCCGCGCTCAGGCCCTGATGTGTGACGATCACGTCGTCGACGTCAGTGAGCTGACCCGCGAGGTGGCGCATGAGTTGGGACAGAGTCGCGACCGCCTCATCGTGCTCATCGAGAGAGGCCAGGTTGTTGGTTTCGAGGATGAGCGCTGTCGTTTGCATGTTCGTTTGCTCCGTGGAGGTGAGCGAACAAGCTATACGCGACGCCTGACGGCGCCGTGGACGCGCCGTGATTTGAAGGTGTTCTAGATGTGACCGGGGTGTGACTTCCCGGCCGCGAGCGGGAGGGTGAGTTCGATGATCGCGCCACAGTCGTTCCGGGCGGAGGCGTCGCCGCCGTGGGCGCGCAGCACCGCGCGCGTCATCGCCAAGCCGAGCCCCGTTCCCCCGTCACGATGACTGTGAAAACGTTCGAAGATGCGGTCGAACTCGTCGGTCGCGATGCCGGGACCGTCGTCGTGGACCTCGACAGCCACGAAGTCCGCGTCGCAGCGCATCCGCACGCTCACGCGCTCCCGCGCGTGAGCCACGGCGTTGTCGAGCACGTTTCGTAGCGCGATTTCGAGGTAGCGGGTGCTGACGAGCACCTGCGCCGCGCAGGACTCGACCTCCAGTTCACCGCCGTGCGCCGCGCCGAGGTTCTCCACGAACTCGCCGAGGTCGATGACCTCGCGCTGCAGGCCCGGCAGCCCGGCAGACGCGCGCGCGAGTTCCAGCAGTTCGTTGGTACGCAGGTTGAGCCGCGAGCAACTGGCCTCGACCGCCGCGAGCGGCTTGGCGAGCCGCGGATCGTCGAGGTCGGCCACCAGATCGGCGAACTGTTGAATCGTCGCGATCGGAGTCTTGAGCTCGTGGGCAACCTCGGCGAGGAAGTCCATGTTCGTCTCGCGCTGCGCCTGCAGGGCGGCCAGCAGCGCGTTGAAGGAGTGCCCGAGATCGGCGACCTCGTCGCGTCCGTCGACGCGGACCGGCTCGGTAGAAACCGGCGCCGCGGTCCGGTGGGCGACTTCGAGACGCAGCCGGTCGATCGGTCCCACCGTCCGGCGACCCAGCCAGAGGCCGAGCCCCAGCGCGAGTGCGAGCATTTGCAGGACGACAGCCAGCAGGGGCGCCCGGTGACCCCACAGAGTGCTGATCGTCCGCACGGAGGACGCCTCGGCGACAACGGTCCGTCCGCGGGCATCGGTCGCCGTTGCTCGGCAGGTCAACAGGCTCTCGTCGAGCGTGACATCGCAGCCCGGCGCCTGGTCGGCCGCCGCGGCACGGTCGTAGCCGGCGATCCGATCGGCGGTCTCCCGGTCGACAAAGCGCAGCGCGACGTGGTTCGTCCAACGCGACGTCACCGCTCGGCCGTACTCTTCGATCCGGTCGCCTGGAACGAGGACGCTGATGCGGACGCGTTCGCGACGTGCGATGTCACCGAAGTCGCCGGAACGGCTCGCCTGCTCGATCGCCGACTCCACCGCGGCGCTGAGCCGGGATTGCACGAGCAGCTGATAGGGGACCGACGCGATGATCGCGAACAGCGGCACCAGCGCGATCGCCCCCAGGGCGGCGATCCACCGCACACGGATGCGCCCGAGTCGATCGCGGGGGTCATAGCGCATCGGCTCTCCATCGATACCCGGCGCCCACGACCGTCTCGATCGCGGCGAACGACGCGTGGATCTCGCCGAGCTTGCGCCGAAGTCGGCGCACGTAGGAGTCGACCATGCGGTCGTCGACGAACGAATCGAAGTCGTCCCGCATGATCTCGAGCAGGCGAGTGCGCGAGAGCACATGTTCAGGCCGCTTCACGAAGCCTTCGATGAGGCGAAACTCCGTCACGGTGAGGTCGACCCGCTCGCCGCGATAGCGCACTTCGAGGCGCAGCGGGTCCACCGAGAGCAGGTCGTGGATGACCGCGGCCGGCG
>JBFIHF010000091.1:0-18251 GCA_041601915.1 Bradymonadaceae bacterium | reverse complement strand
TGCTTGCATCTTTGCGCCGTACAGCAATAATGCGCGACTCGCGACGGTTTCGTTGCGAACGGGGTGTAGCGCAGCCTGGTAGCGCGCTTGTTTTGGGTACAAGAGGTCCACGGTTCGAATCCGTGCACCCCGATAACGACTTAGCCCACCTTTCGAGGTGGGCTTTTTCGTTTCAGTCAGCAACCAGTCAGCATCGGGATCTGAAGCCGCCGTAACTGGGATTGAACCAACGACCCCATCCATTTGAGGGCTGGGTCGTCATCTTGCGATTTCCATCTTTCCTAAAGCTTTCAACGTCTTGCGAAGAGAGCGCTTGCTGTTGTTGGTGCCCTTTCGGCATCTAGGGTACCAATCTCGCCCGGCTTGACCACTTCGCCGCAACTTGAGACGAATGAGGCCCTCGCCGAAAGGACACGACATGATCACCTTATTCACCGCCACCACCACGGACGAGACCGCGCAGCTCAACCCACTTTGCGCGTTCTTCCGAGAGGCCGGATTCTCGGTCAAGATTGAGAAGGACGGCGAGACGAACTACCTCATCGTTCACGAGCACGATCCAGAGGAGTTAGAGTTGGAGGTGTTTATGGCTGTCACCCAACGGCTCGCACTGAAGTACGCCGACACTCCTCTTCCAAAGCCCCAACCTGCTCAGTAAGCGCTGACCTACAACGCAGGAGGTATTGCGAGCGCCAAGTGCTCGAACAAGGTTGTGTGCCTGCCGCCACAAGGTGCCTGACGGGATTCGAACCCGCGTCGATCGCGAAGAAAACGGTGGTCGTCGGCCTGTCTATGCGGCCGGTCCAGAATTCCCCGTTTTCAGATGATCGGCTTTCAGCCGTTCAGGTACTCAATCACCAAAAGCTGCCACACTCTGTCATCGCCGAGCTCGTGGCTCTTGAGGAACTGCGATACTTCGCGCCTGGCATTGGTGCGCCCTTGCTGGTCCGTCGGCCACCCGTCAGCGCAGTGCTTCTGCGCGATGTGCTCCAGCTTCTGGACGAAGAGCTCGGAGAAGAAGCCGGTCTGCTCGTTGCGGACGTCGTCCAGCAGCGTTCTCAACAAGGGTTGTCCAACAGCCTCAACCAGGCCGGCATCCTGGATGGACACCGCGAGCAGCAGCATCTCCTTCAGTAGGGCGTAGTCGTACAGCGACTGACTCGCGTGGCGTTGACGCACATCATCGACGACCCGGGGAACGTCGTCTGCTCCTGTCAGGTCGAAGAGTTTGAGCCGGACCGTGTCAACGATCCGGTTCCTACGCTTTGGTGGTCTCGCTTCCCACGCCGATAGGTCCGGGTCTGTGATGCCAACGTTCTCGAGGATTTCCCTCAGACGTTCCGCGTAGAGCTGCTGGACGCGGGGTTCGACGGAGACAGTGTCGTCTGACTCGGCCCTCTTCTGCATCGGGTCGAGGTCGGCCGCCAATCGTCCGGGACGAACCTTCCGGTAGAAGGCATCGCTGTCGTCCATGGCGCTGTCGCCAATGTAGCCATAATGAAGGCGGCTCTGGGCCAGACGGACCAATTCCTTCGGAGCAACATCGGGGTCGATCGGGCGCACCCGAAGTCGGCCCTCGTCGAGGCCGAAGAAATCCGAGAAACAGCCCATGATCTTCGCGCGAGTCTCTTCCGGAACACGGTAGTTCTTCGAGACCTCGGGCTGTACCTGACGGGTGGCTGTCAGGGCGAGATCCGCGGCAGACCACACCCCCTGGTCCGGATGGGCGGCCATCTGTTCGCGAGCCGTCGCCGCCCGGGGGTCGACGGTCTGCTTCAACCACTCGGGGAGCAGAACCTCGTACACCTGAAGGTAGTTCTGGTACTTCGGCGCCGCCTTGCCATCGATGTCCGCGGCCGTGACTGATGGAGGTACGGAACTCAGTTCGAAGTACTCGAAGACCTGGCCATTGTTGAGTTCTACCGACAGCGACTCTCCGGGTTCTTCACCCGCACCGACGCGGGCGCCCTGCGGCGGATCGTGGAGCACGAGGTCGAAGTTCTCGATGTCACCCTCGCTCGTCCCGCCAAAGGTTGACTCCCGCCCGGCAACCTGTCGCGTAACCTTGCAGAACAGAAGCACCGGTTCCTTAGACGATTCGAGCGCTTCGGTGCTTGTCCAGGCCATCAACAGCACGCGGTCCTGTCGTTGCCGCAGAATCTGTCCCTCATCCTCCAGCCGGCACGGTAGATAGATGCTCGCGCCTGGTGTGAGCATCGCTTCCCAGAGGTGGTCATAGGTGGAGGTCGAATCGGTGGCGCAGACACCCACGACGACCGCGTACTCATCCAGCGGAAGCGGTTTGTCTCGCTCACACCTCGCACGGAACCAGTCCGCAAAGATGGGGATGTTGTCCTTGCGGACGGGCAGACTCGCCCCAAGGTTGAAGCAGTCCAGAAGGTGGCGGTTGATTTCGGACGGCAGGTCCGTGCCCGCCCCCGTGAGCTGAGCCGGGTCGTAGTCGAACTCGACGCGTATCGAGGCTTCCGCGTTTCGAGGCGAGTCGGGCCCCAGCGCACGACCGCTCCAATTGTGGGAGCCAATGTAGATCACCGCCCGGTTGTCGGGGCGGACGATGTAGACCATCTTGCTATGGACCATCGCGAGCTCAGGATCGTCGCCCGAGCCCAGCACCACCGGGTCGACGAAGTATCTCAGTTTGTCCTGTTCCTGCTCGAGCTTCGCTTGCAGCCCCACAAGCGGTGCGAAACCGCACGCGCACGACAGGGACGCGAGCCCGAACGACTCTGGCTGCTGGAGAGCGCTGACGAGCAACTCGTCCCCGATGCTGGTGATACCGCTTTCGGAGACGTAGGCGACGACGAACCGAAGGATGCGCGCGTTCTCCAGGTCCCGACGGAGGTGCTCAAGGTATTCGGTCGCCGTAGGAATGGGACTGAGCAGCTGCATACCGTGTCCTTCCATCAGTAGTATCTCTGGACGTACGCAAGAGCTCGACTGTGAACGTCCGCATCCGCGTGGCCAAGATGTTTGAAGATTGCGCCACGTAGTGCCCGACTGACCTGGCGCCGCCCGGCTTCGGTGGCGCTCCACCCGTCGAACCGAACTTTGCGCACAACTTCGTCGATTCCAGCAACCACCTTCTCCACCTTCACTGGTGTCTCAGGTGTCCGGATCTCCTCGAAGAGTTTCGTGAGCATTGCCTTACCCTGTTCTTCCGGAGCGACTTCAGGTGGCGCGGGCGCCGCCGCGTTCTCCTGGCTGATTTCCACTGCTCGCTTCGCCAGGCTCAGCAGGCGCTTCATATACTCGAGCGCCTGGATCGTCCCGTTCTCGTATCGCTCCTTCAGGTCTTCAAGCTTCGCGGCAAGTTCGGGAATCTGCGGATCGCCGCGCTGGCTGTTAAGGTACTCCTCAAGCTTCACCGTGAGATCGCGGGCGGCCTTTGCCGGGTCTTTCGTCTGCTGGATGACCGCAAACAACTCATCGTCGAGCACGATGTCTTCGAGCTCGGTGCTGTCGATATTGAACGAGAGGTGCTTGTAGAGCAGCTGCGTGGTCTGTGGTCCCAGCTCCCGCCAGACCTGCTGCCCACCGCCGCCGGACTCGCGAACAGCTTTGTAGCGGCGCGCAAGCCAGGTGTAGTCGACGACATAGGCGGCGAGTACCGGATCGGGAGACACCACCTCCCAGACCTTTGACAGATACCGAAAGTGCTTGCCGAAGAGGTCGCACCGCTCCAGGGAGCCAAGCTTATTCAGCGCGGCAGCATGACTCTCCTGCTCATCGACCTTTCGGTCCACGCCCTCGAAGAAGGCGAGGCATTTCGCCATGGCGTCCGGGAGCTGGTCTTTGACCTTGTCGATGCTCTCTACCATGCGCCCGACGTCAACCTCGTCAAACTTGAGCGCGTTTGCGGTTTCGTCGAAGAGCCCCAGGTAGTCAACGATGATGCCGGCCTGCTTGTTGTCGTTGTAGACACGGTTGGTCCGGCAGATGGCCTGAAGCAGCGTGTGGTCCCGCATCGGCTTGTCGAGATACATCGTCTGCAGGATGGGCGCGTCGAAGCCGGTGAGCAACTTGGCCGTAACCACCAGGATCTTCAGCGGATCGGTGGGGTCCCGAAAACGGTCGAGGAGTTTCTCCTCGGCGTCGCGGTCCAGTTTGTACTTCAGGTACTTCGACTCTGTCTGACCACTGTTCCCGACCGAAAACACGACGTCGCTGGCCGCGGGCGGGAGATGCTTGTCCAGCTCAGCTTTGTACAGAAGGCAGGCCTCGCGGTCGTAGGTCACGACCATCGCCGCGAGCCCCCGTGGACGCACCTGGGTTTGGAAGTCCTCCACAATGTCCGCGACGACCTTCTGCACGCGTTCGGGCGCCTTCACGGCCACCCCGAAACGCGTCGCCTGACGGATGACCTCGCCCTCATCCACGTCGGACAAGCCGCCGGTCAGCTCGGCGAACTCCTCCCTGAGAGAATCCACATCGATCTGCAGCTCGCTGGACCGCGGTACGAAGTTCAGCGGCAGCGTTGCGCCGTCGCGGATGGAGTCCTCAAAGCCGTAGCGGTGCAGATATTGGCCGTCGTCGCACTCCGCGCCGAACGTATTGAAGGTATTCCGGTCGCGCTTGTTGATGGGCGTGCCTGTCAGACCAAAGAACGTGGCATTGGGAAGCGAGCCCTGCATCTTCAGACCCAGGTCGCCTTCCTGGGTGCGGTGAGCCTCGTCCACCAGGACGATGACGTTTTCAGCGTCGTTGAGAGGCACGATTGGCAGCGTCTTCGGGTCTTCGGAGTTCTCAGCCGAGGCCGAAGTCTGAAAATCCGGAAGTGACACACTGGTTCCCGCGGCCGACTGGTACCGGTTGTGGATTACGGCGAGGCGATCGCGAACCTTCTGGCTGTCCTGCAAAGGCAGGCCGACGAGTAGCTCGGCACACTCGACGAGCAGGGTCTCGATGGTCTCGTCGGGCGCGGGTTCGCTCGCCTTTTCCAACCTCTTCAGCCGCTTGTTCATGCTGCGCAGCAGGCTGTTCGCCTCCTGCTTTGCGCTGGCATCGCCGAAACGGAAAATGGTCGTGATAATGACCTTCCTGGTGCCCGCTCGAAGCATGGCCTTGAGCTCGGCGCGGCTGCTGGCCTTAACGAGGTTCTCGACCTTGGCCCCGTGGAAGGTGTTGCCGATCTGGGTGTCGAGATCGACGCGGTCCACAACGACCAACACTGCCGGATTGTCGAGCTTCGGATGCTGTCGCAGCTTCCTGGCCGCGAACACCATCAGGAATGATTTGCCGGATCCCTGAAAGTGCCAGATGAGCCCCTTTCTGGGGGCGTCCGGGTCTACCACCCGATCCACCATCAGGTTGGCGGCCTGGTACTGCTGATAGCGGCAAACGACTTTGATGAGCCTTTTCTTGTCGTCCACCGCGAAGAGCGTGAAGTGCTCGAGGATATCGAGCAGCACCGCTGGGGCGAGCACGCCCACGTTGCTGGCGGTGATGGTCGCCGCCGCCTCGGGGTCGAAGTCCTCACCGACCGCACGCCACGGCCCCCACAGGTTTTCGGGCATGCCGATGGAGCCGTAGCGGAGCTGGCGACCGTCGGTGGCTACATTGAGCACGTTGCAGACGAAGAGCTCGGGAACAGCCTTCTCGTACTCTTGCCGAATGGTGACGGCGCGGTCGTACCAGGTGACTGAGGGGCGCGGCGGAGGCTTGGCCTCGATCACCACCAGCGGGAAGCCGTTGACAAGCAGTACAAAGTCGGCGGTAACCGAGCCGCTCTCGCCCTGGACCGGGTACTGCGGGGTCACGACGAATTGGTTGTTCTCGATGTCGTGAAAATCGAAGAGCTTGACCGGGGTGTGCTCGTGGTTCTCCCCGAACGGCATGGTCTTGTCGTTGCGGAACCACCCGGTCATCGCCTCGTTGGCCTTGATGAGGCCGTCGCTGCGGGCGGACCGGAGGATGGCCCGGAGTTCGTAGAGGACCTCGTCGGCGCGATCCGGCTGGGAGGCTATCTCGGGGTTGAGGCGGACGAGGGCCTCGCGGACGAAGGGCTCGACGAAGACTTCGTGTGAATGGCGGGGGAGGTTCTCGGGGGTGAGGACGTGCCAGCCGAGGCCGCTGAGTTGGCCGTTATGGCGGGCGAGGCTAGGACCGACGGCGGTATGGTCGGTGATGACACCGCAAAGGAGGTTACGAACGAAGGCTTCGGCGGTGTCGGCTTGGTTGAAAGTCACTGCGAGACTCCGTCCATACCACCCATTATTTGTCGTTTTAGACATGCGCATTTGACTCGTCGCTGCCGTATCGCTGCGATTCCTTGTTCGAGAGAATCGAGCTGGGTAGCCAGCTGCCGCTGCGCCCTGATGTCGGTTGGCAGCGGCACCGGGAACATCCTAAATTCCGTTGCGTTGATGTTTGGCTGAACACCGACGCGCTGGTACCGCAGTACCCATCGCCGGAAGTAGGAACTCCTGGAAATCCAGAAGATATACCGGGGCCAGACCAAGCTGGGATTCAGGCGAAATCGGATCAGGTAGCCAGCGAAGATGGCGTCGCCTTCAGCTCCGTCCGAGAGATAGGTCTTTCCCACGGACCCCGTTCTAGCCACCAGAAGATCACCTTCTCGCACGCGATACTTGGCAGCATCAGGAACATTCACACCTACCCGCCCAGTGCGCTTTAGACGACCAGAGTCATCTATATCCGTTATGCGGATGAACCTTGGCATGCCCTCCTGGTATTCGCATGCTGGCGCATTCGCTCCGTAGGAGGGTTTCTGGGTGGACAGTTCGAATAGCGGGATTCTACCGCGTCCGTGCCTCAGCAACTTCTGTACGAAAGACTGCAAATAGCTATCCACAACGCCCTGAATGCTTGTCTCCAACGCGGCGAGTTCCTCGTCGGTCGACTCAACCGCGTTCAACACCTGAATAAATTTCTCTTGCTGCTTCAGCGGGGGCAGTGCGAACTCTTGCGCCAGCAGCGTCGAGAGGTTCACTGTCTGCGACAGAGAGCCGGCCGAGAATCGATCCGCGCGTGTCATGAACACGTCCGACTGCAAGAGGAATGGCAGGAACGCCGGAAGCACTACGTCTGGCTTCGCCCGAAATACGAGAGCGTGGCCCGAAGCTACTCCGCGGAACCCAGCCAAGCCCACCTTTCGCTGGTAGATGCGGCGCCGCGCGAAGATAACGTCACCCGGTTCGAAAGGTCGCAAGTCGCTATTGGCCCCAACGTCTGCGGCTGAACCCCAACGCTTGATCGAAAGGCTGTTCGAATCAATATGCTCAAGGCCGACGTATCGATCGAAGCCTGCTTCGGTCCCGCTCCATCCACGGCTCTTTCTGGTGGCCCCGACGCTTTCGACCATCTGTCCAAAAGGAACGGTCGTCCATCCAGGCTTCAGCTCACCCATTTGCCGTTTCCTTCAGGAGGTTGTCGACAATCACCGTGATCGCGTTCATTCGCTCATCAACGGCTGGAGTCGCGTTCTCCCAATCCTCCCAGGCCTCCCGCAAAGTCAAGGGCTGATCACTGCTGGTCGGAGTCGACGTCCGCTCGATGTATACTGGGAGAGATAGGTTGTGGTCGTTTGCACTCAACTCGGAAAGAGTGGCGACAGTTGCGAACCCCTCTCGGTCTTCAAATGCGGCGTACGCCTCGGCGATACGTGCCTGATGCTCGGGACGCAAGAAGCTCACGGCTCGTTCGCGGGCAATCTCGTCTGCCGCGTCGATGAACAGGATCCGGCCCTGCCGGTCTGTGGCCTTCTTGCTCCGGCAGAGAACCACGCAGGCCTCCATCGGGGAGTTGAAGAAGAGATTCGGACCCAGACCCACCACGCACTCAACGAGGTCCGCTTCGACGAGTCTTCGCCGCATCTCGGCCTCGTCCTTCCGGAATAGTACGCCGTGCGGGAACAAGATCGCACACCGCCCAGTGACTGGATCCATACTCCTAACGATGTGTTGCAAGAAGGCGTAGTCAGCTCGACTCTGCACTGGGGTACCCAGGAAATTGCGCCCCCAGACATCTGACGCCCACGCGTCCCGGTTCCACTGGCTGATGGAATAGGGCGGATTGGCCAGGACCACGTCGAACGTACGCAGCCGGTCGCCCTCGACGAAGCGTGGCTGGTCCAGGGTGTCGCCGCGCTGGATATCAAAGTCCTCGACCCCATGGAGCACCAGGTTCATGCGGGCGATGGACGCCGTCATGTGGTTGCGCTCCTGGCCGTAGAGCTTGAACGTGCGGTGCTCGCCGCCGGTACGCTTCACCTGCTCCCGCGCTGAAAGCAACATGCCGCCAGTGCCACAGGTGGGGTCGTAGATCGTCTCGCCCGGCTGTGGCTTGAGCATCTGGGCCATGAGGTGAACGAGCGTGCGGTTGGTGTAGAACTCCTGGGCTGTGCTTCCACCGTCGTCGGCGAACTTGCCCACCAGGTACTCATAGCCGTCGCCCAGAGAGTCTTCGGGCACTCGTGCGAGCGAGAGCGTCTGGTTGGAAAAGTGTTCCAGCAGGCTCTTGAGCGTGTGGTCGGTGAGCCGGTTCTTGTTCGTCCAGGGAGTGTCGCCGAAGATGCCGTCGAGCCGACCGGGGTTGGCCGCCTCGATGGCGCGCATGGCGTCCTGGATCGCCTTGCCCACGTGCTTCGACACTTTGCGGACATCGCCCCAACGTGCGCCCGACGGGATCTTGAACCGCTCGTTGGCCTCGGCCTGGGCCAGTTCTTCGGCCCCGCCGTAGGCTTCAAGGGCACGCGCGTAATCCTCGTCCCAGACGTCGGAGAGCCGCTTGAAAAAGACCAGCGGGAAGATGAACTGCTTGTAGTCGCCCGCATCGACGAGGCCCCGGAGGATGGTGGCTGCGCCCCACAGGTAGGACTCCAGTTGAGACTGCGTCAGCGTGTTGCTCATTCCAACCACCCTCCTTCGTGGAGCTCCCGCCGCAGGGCATCCTCGGCCTCCCTGCATCGCTGGAGGGCGGCCTTGAAATCCGCCACCGCCTCGGGCAGCGGAGGAATGTCCCTGCCAATCGGAGGCAGCACGTAGCGGCTGATATTCAGCGTCCAGCCCTCTTCTTTGATCTCGGCGAGGCCCACCACGCGGGCGCGGTCTTCAACGTCTTCGAAGGCCTGGACCCATCCGAGGATCTCGGCGGCCTGCTCGGGTTCGAGGTGATTCTGCGCGCGGTCCTTTCGAAAGAGCGAGGAGGCATCGACGATGAGCACCTTCTTGGCCCGCTCTGCAGGCTTCTGCATGCGGAGCATGAGGATGCAAGCGGCGAGGCCGGTGCCGTAGAACAAGTTCGGAGCCAGGCCGATGACTGCCTCGATGCGGTCGAGCTCCAGCAGCTTCCTGCGAATCTTGCCCTCGGCCCCACCGCGGAAGAGCGCCCCCTGGGGCAGAACTACTGCCATGCGCCCATGACCGGGAGCCATGGACTTCACCATGTGCTGCACCCACGCGAAGTCGCCTGACTTGTCCGTTGGCAGGCCAGCAAAGTTCCGGCCCCACGGGTCGCTCTCCCAGACCTCCCGCCCCCAGTCTTTCAGCGAGAACGGTGGGTTCGCCAGCACGATGTCGAACTGGCGCAAGGCGTCGCCTTCTGTGAAGAAGGGTCGTCGAAGCGTATCGCCATGTTGAATATCCACTTCCTCGACACCGTGGAGATGGAGGTTCATCCGGGCCACGGACGCCGTCGTCAGGTTCTTTTCCTGGCCGAACAGCTTGCCAAAGAAGGTTCGCGGGTCGCCGCCCGCATCCTCGACGTGCTCCACCGCGGCCAGAAGCATGCCACCCGTGCCGCACGCGGGGTCGTAAACGGTCTCGCCTTCCGCGGGGTCCAGGATGTCGACCATCAAGCGGACAACGCTTCGCGGGGTGTAGAACTCCCCGGCCTTTTTGTTCGTCGAGTCGGCGAACTGCTTGATCAGATACTCGTATGCATCGCCCATCACGTCGTTCTGAACGGACCGGTTGCCGAGCGGCAGCTTCGAGAAGTGCTCCAACAGGTCCTTCAGCAAGTCGTCGGGCAAGCGCTCCTTGTTGGTCCACGACGCATCTCCGAACACCCCCAGAAGCTTGGCCTGGTTGGCCTGCTCGATGCCCCGCATCGCGTCCCGAATGGCCTTGCCGACATGCTTGCTCGCGCCGCGGACGTCCTCCCAGTGACAAGCCACACGGCAGGACTCCGCTCCGGTGTGCTCAGTGCAGGGCGTTGAGCACTTGTTGTTCGGAACCTGGAACCTGAGGTCGGCGTCGAAGACTTGTCCGAACTGCTCGACCATATCCTCGCACTCTTCGTCGTGGACGTCGCAGATGCGCTTGAAGAACAGCAGGGGCAGTATGTAGGACTTCCAATCAGTGCGGTCGACGGGGCTCCCACGAAGAATGTTCGCAGCTTCCCAGAGGTGTGACTGGAGCTTGGACAACGCTCCCGTTGGGGGCTCGGCGGACACAGTTCCTCCTCTAAGAATGCGGAGAGCGAGCATGCGATCGGGCCACCGGAGCGTCAACCCCCTTCCAAAAGATCGACGCACATAGCGGCTCGCGCTCCGCCGGCATCACGCACTCGATCGATCGTTCAATTGAACGCAGCGGTGCCGGGTCACTTCGCGGCGGGGGCCGCGGCGCGGCGGCAGAAGAGGCGTTGAACATTGCGTGCACGACTCGGTCGCAGCGGAGGTTGACCATCGCGCGAAATACGACGAGTTCGCGAGAATCCTCGAATTCATGCCCTAGTGTAGTGTCGTTCCGTTTCAGCTCCCATCGCCACTAGCCCGCGCGATGGGGCAAGTGACACGAAGCCTACGCGGTATCACAAGCCCTCTTGGATTCCCGGCCCAAGCCCGGTCCGACATCAAGCCCGCAAAGGTCGGTGCATCACGTCGTCCATCTCTCCCTCGGTCCGATCTAAAGCGAACGCGCGGCGTCAGGTACACGCACACCGCTCGATCGCATGGTTTGAGTTAAAGCCTCATTGGCATCACGACGATCCGGATCGACTCCTCGACATCATCCGCTCGCACGAAGATCTGCGGGCCCAAGTTCTCGCTCAGATACTGTCGGATTCCGCCATCGCCAACGGCGCTTGCGGATGCGATAGGAACGACCTGATTGGGAAGGATCACGAAGACCACGACATTGAAATACTCCGACAGCGGCGCGGTCGCCTCGGCCCCACGGCTGGTTCGTGACGGCTAGGACTTCGACCTAATCGTCGAGGGCCCCGCGTGCAGCCGCGTTGCGAAAACTCGGCGACGTCTGGATCTCGTCCCAAGTTAACGGCCTGATCGGTATCGAGATCGCAGGCATCCTTGCAGCTGGTGCGGTCAGTAGCTCGATGCGCTGATCAGAGCCGCAGGCGTTGAGCGCGAAGTTCTGTAAGGACCTCGCCGGCCGGATGCTCCCGTGTGCGATCGAGAGCGTCTAGGTGCCCGACGCAAGGAGCCGATTCGCTTGCCTGTACTCGGTGAGCGGAGGACGCATGGTTAGGAGCGGAAGACTGCGGGTCGCGCCAGCGTGGGATTGCTCAGATCCCATGTGAGAATCGTCGTCTGTGGCATCGGAAGCGCCACAGCGTGTCGGCCTTGGTCGGCGAAAGTGATGGACGCGCGATCGGCTCCAAGCTGTGAGTAGGGATCTGGGCACCGAGGCGATGGCAAAATGCACGCGTGCTCACCGTCGACCACTAACACCGCGCCCGCTGGGTGCTTGAGCGGCCAGATTCCCGGATTGGGATCCTTGAGAATTGGGACCAGCACCCCGAACTCGTAAGGCGATCGCTCGCCAGTCCGAATCGTCTGTCGCACCCATTCGTACTCGCGCCGCGCGATCAGGCTGTAGCCGCATTGGGCGAATAGCCAGAGATAGGCATCCCGCAGATTCGAAATGCGGGACAACTGCCAGTTTCGCTGATCGAACTCCGTGATGACGCTGTGTCCGTCCCCCCCGAACAACTCGCGGAGCGCTTCAGGGTTGTTGCGCTCGCCGGGAACCTCGAGCACCGGGCCGTTCGCGGAGACCTTGTAGTAGCCTCGTGTGAGCTTGCCGCCGACTAAGAAGGTGACCTCATGGCGTCGGTCGAGTTGGCGCTGGACGGTCTTGCCGGCGGTGTTGTTGCAGTCCAAACACGTGAGTGTGAGCCAAGATCCGCCCTGTGTCCGTGGTGGTACGTGCTCAACCGTGACCTGGATGCTATCGCCCATGTGCAAGCAGAGTGGACAAACGAAGACTGGGTCGATGCCGCCAGCTCGCCCAGCGGCGACGCGCATTCGTTCGAGAGTCTCGGGTCGTGAGAACCGTCGCGTCGAAGGGACGGCTTGGCCGCGATGGTGGTGGCAGTAGAGCTGCCCGGGCGAAACCCGCCGTCGGCATTTCGCGTCACACCCCGTGTGTCCGTGACAGAACCGCAGTGTTTCCGGCGACATCGAGACCTCCATGGTTCCGCGAGTTGAGACGTTCCAGAACCGTAGGCGTCCGACAGCTGCCCAAGAAATTGGCACACACGATCTTTCGCAGCGGTGGTATGTCGCTTTTCGAGCCCGATTCGTCCTTCAGAAGGGCGACACTTCCTCAAACGGTCCGAAGGCATCGGTGTCGTAGCAGGCCGTCCCTGCGATCTCGCGGAATTGTGCGAGGGCGTCCGCGCACACCCTCGCCACGGCCGCCACGCCGAGCTCGACCACATTCATGGTGAAGCTCGCAGCGAACATCTGGCTGGGATGGTGCGCATCCACGGGATGGCCTCCGACGACCGTCCGCACATGCTCGTCGTTCGTCGCATCAGCAAAGCCCCACGACTCCGGTTTCGAAACTTTGAATGGCTCGAACGGGTCGATAGCGCCTTCATGCCCTCCGAACTCCAGAACCGAGGTGAGCCACTCGGCAATGTAGCGCCGGCGCTTTCGCACGCGTTTGCGATATTGTTTTCTCACGTCTTCGTCGGGGTGGTCCCATATCCACCCGGTCCGCGATGCTCGGATCTCGCACTTCACTGCCGGTCCGCGCACGCGAAGCCTGAACTCGAGCGATTGACGATGGTCACTGTGGGGCCACGCCTGGGTGATCACCTGCCCTTCTGACGGAAAATGGTTCCAGTCGGACCGCAAGACCTCTAGTCCGGATGGTTGGAGCGCCATCTGGCAGAGAATCTCGTCCACCCCAACGAACCACGAACCCGGGTCGTGCGTCTCCAGGCTGGAGGTAGGGGCGTTGCCTTCGTCGACTCCGGTTTCTTCCAAATCAGCGCCGTGCCCGTGACTGTCGGCGAGAACGTCGTAGGGCTTGAGCCATAGATGTCCGGTGCGGGAGGCTTCGTCGAAATCGATTGCCATCTCCCAGATGGTGGCATAGAGGCCGCGACTCACCAGGCGCCTGAGACTGTTCAGCGCGTAGTCTTCGATCTTGTCGGCGTACGGCACCACCATGTGCATTTGCACACTCGCAACGCGGAAGGCGTCGGAGTTGGCGTTTCGCTTCCAGGCGGGAGGCAGATTGAGTGATTGGGAGATCGGGCGCGCCAGCTCACGCATATCGTCGAAGGTAGCCGGATTGCCAGTAAGTTTTTCGTAGATCGCCTTCGTTCGATACCGAGGGGGATACTGCTTCTCAGCATCCGACAGCGATATCGTTTGGACGCGTTGTCCGCTCCAGAAGCCTGCCTGACGGGCCGCAATGACGAGTTCGCGGTTCTCCTGTTCGTCGAACCAGCTGACTGTCCGTTGTGTCAATCCCTGGAAACCGTAGGCAACGGCCTGATCGACGACATCGCGCGCGGACGCGCCGTGCTTGACCTCAAAGACGTGCCGACGTCCCATCGGGTCCACAGCGCTGATGTCGGCGCCAGCCCAGCTGCCGAGCTGCTTTTCAGCCAGCCGGAGACTCAGATACGGAAAGAGCTGGTCGAGGTTCAGCATCAGCAACGTCTCGACACCTTCCTCTGTCAAATTGCCTGATCGACGGTCCCCGCCACTCGGCTTGCCCGTTTTTGCCACCTCGAGCCGGAGGTCCTCTTTGAAGCTCCAAGCCTTCCAACCATCTTCGTGATCTGAGAGCCACTTGGTAATCGAGGTGTCGGTGCTTTTCATCACCCTCCGAAATCGTCAAAATTTAGCGCATTTAGAGTCTGCCATCGCCGTATTGGCAGCGTCAACGTGATGGTCGGAACGTCCAAGTGGTCGGCACGACACGTTCCGCGGAGAATATCCGCGGGGCTTCAGCTCGCTGCGACGCCGCTTGCAATCGTACAGAGCGGCTAGATGATGCTCAAGGCGTCTACAGTATCTAATCACAACGCCTCCTTCAGGTTGTCCAGCTCCCAATCTGCCTCGACAACGGACGGCCACCGACGTTCGACCGGCGGCAGATTCGGCTCGTTGCCCGTGTGGGCGGCAGCAGAGCATGCCAGCGCGTTCTGCCGCAAGACGACTCCACCATCGAAGAGGGCGCGGTTAAGGTCGATGCATCACGTCGGGCGAGCGAGCCATGAACGTCCAGTTCCCTCGGTCCGAGCTAAAGCGGACGCGCGGCGTCAGGTACATGCACGCTGCTCGATCGCATGGCTCTGGTCAGAGCCGCATCGGCATGACGACGATCCGGGTGGACTGCTCGACATCGTCCGCTCGGACGAAGATCTGCAGGTCAAACCGTCGGCGACGTACTGGCGAATGGCACGTCGCCTAGCGTGCTGCACGCCGCGGCCAGATACTTCCTGTTGAAGCTGAGCGTCGTGACGCTCTCGCCCGTGTGGTCGCCAGCGAGGTCGGCGTCGAAGGTTCCGGCGTCGCCATCGACGACGACTTGGACCGAGCCGTTGTAGACGACCCGCGCCGCCTCCGACTTTGAGATGAACGGCGCGGCGGTCTCCAACGCGTCGCGCATCGCCCGGGAGTCGAACGTCGCGATGACCATGCTGTTTAGGTTCGGTAGGCATTGGCGGAAGTCCGGGAAGTTGGCCGCGATGCGGTCGACATCAACGCGGAAGAGACCAGTCTGCTCCAGCACGAGGTGCTCGTCATCGACGAAGACTTCGACGGACGATGAGGTGGCGCTGGCGTCCACGAGTTTCAGAGCCAGCTGAAGGGCCGCGTCAGGCAACGTCACGCCGTCTGCTGGCAGCCCGGTCCCCGGAGTCCACTCACCGAGTCGAACGACCGCGTAAACAGGCGGTGGCCATCCGTGGCTGTCACGTGGGTGGTGCCGTTCTGGCCGTTATAGTGGACTCCGCACAGCGTTGGCCGCGAGTCGTCCGTCGACGCGTACGTTAATGCCTGGCGCATCGATTCGGCGAAGAGCGCCGTGGGCATGGTGAGGATGCGGTCCTCTGGCGTCTTGTCAGGAAGGGTCGGGCTTTCGACGCTGGCAAATGTTGTAGCGACGTTCCCGGCCGTTAGCTCGAGCGCGCCATCGTGCTTGAACTCGAAGGCCACATCCTGGTTTTTCAGCTTCCCGATCATTTTGTAGATGACCTCGGTCTCGACGATCTCTCGTTTCGCTCAACCGCGAGCGCGCCGGAGAGGAACCAACGATCGTTTCGTTGGTTACGCCCGCACTTGAGGCGGCAAGATTGACGGTCGGAGCGTGACCGCTCACCCGTCAACCGAAGGTGGGTTGACAATCCGATCTCACGGGTCAAGATACCCAAGTCGCGGAATGGCTCCCCGCGCTCCAGAGTTCCATCCATGAGACAGGGGTCTGAGATGAGCACAATAAACGACTTGGAGTTGACCGCCGACGAGCGCGCAGCGCTTGACCGTGAGGCCGTCCGGCTTGACGATTGGGTGGCGAGCGAAGCCGGTCTAAACGCGATCATCGAGGCGTCCCGCCGCTCGACCGAGGCCGCCGATCGACGTGCCGAGTCGTGTCAGCCGGACCCGAGCGTGTTCGAACAGCCGATGACCTGCTAGCTCCGGATGCCGGAGTCAGGGTGGGAAATACGCAAATACGTGCCGGACGAGCTCCCAGAGCTCCTCTCGAACCTCTTCGGAGCGCGGCGCACAACCATTGAGCGCAAGCTCCACCTCACATATCTGAACGAATATCTGCCCAAGATGGGGGTGGAGACCATCTTGGTCGAGCGAGAGTACGTCGACCGGGACTTTCTCGAGGACTTTGCGGCGTACTACGTGCGCTGCTTTGCCGAGTATCCGCGCTTCTGCGCCCGCCTGCACTTCTTCGCGGCGGCCTTTGAGGACGACGACTTCCAGAAGATGCTCGACGGTAGCGCGGAGCATGCTGAGCTTCAGCTAGGGTACCGCGGTTTCATGGTCGTGAAGCCCTTGCCAGAGACCATCGTGGGCCGCACGTGCTTGGCCACATACGACGAGGGTGGTCGTCGGTCCTACCCAACGATCCGAGCCTGCGACGCGCATTTGTTCGGCATGGACTTCCCGCTGAAGAGTCTCCCGTTCCAAGAACAAGACACCGCGGTCGCGCGCTGCGCCACCAGCGCGCTATGGTCGATGTTTCACGCGACCGCCGACCTGTTCCGACACGCGATTCCCACCCCAGTCAGCATCACGCGCTCAGCGACGGCCCACGGAAATGGGCGCGCGCTCCCAAACCATGGACTGACCGGCGGCGAGGTTGCTGCGGCCATCAAGTCGTGCGGGCTTGAGCCCCACGCAGTCAACGTTGTTGAGCAGCAGATGCTGCAGATGACGGTCTATGCCTACCTGCGGGCGAGAATTCCGCTCTACTTGAGCTTCTACCTGGTCGACGTCGCCGTGGATCCGCATGAGGAGATGGGGCGTCATGCGGTCGCTGTGACGGGATACAGTCTTCCTCCGAGCTCCATACCCGTTGCCATGGACGATGGTCTCCTCATCCGTGCGCTCCGGTTAGACAAACTCTACGTGCATGATGATGGCGTGGGGCCATTCGCCCGCATGGAATTTGGTGACGAAGTCGACTGGGTCGACGCATTCGGAGACCCCCAGACAGACCGAGCGCTGTCGACGTCGTGGTGCGGTGCATCGGCGCCGGGGCAGGTCGGAACTGCGAAGGCAGTTCCGATCACGACGATCATTCCGCTCTACCACAAGATACGCGTGCAGTTTGACTCCGTGCTTGCCGTCGTGGGCGCGTTCAATGCCCAGCTGGAGCAGCTCCGTCAAGGCTCAGGCATCCCAGGGCTGAACGGAGTCATCGAATGGGACATCTTCTTGTCACAGGTGTCCGACTTCAAGCGTGACATCCGTCGTCAAGACCTGCCCTCTGCCTACAAACGCAGTCTGCTGGCGAAAACGATGCCGCGCTTCCTCTGGCGCGCGATCGGAAACGTCGGTGATGCGCGCGTCTTGGAACTCGTCTTCGACGCGACAGATCTCGAACAGGGATCGTTCGTAAGCCGCGTCGTCGAGTATCTCAAACAAGGCGCCTACGTGCTGCGCAGACATGCCCCTGCCCTCTTAGCACGACTGCCCGAGGACGATCGTTCGGTGGGGGTCTTCGAATGGTTCGCTGCGCAGGCCGATTGACCGCGCCTCTGTCTTTCTTAGGCGTTTGATCGTACGCCTAGACCCATCACGGCTTCTCGTCCAGACGAGAAACGGGAAGCATCACACCGTACTGTATTCCTCGGAACCGCAAACCCTGTTGGGGTGCGGGGTGCGGTAGGCAGCATGTGGAATTCGAGTTTGAATTCGCCCCAACGCAAGCCCGCAAAGGTCGATGCATCGCGTCGGGCGGCCAGCGGACCATGAACGTCCATCTCTCCCTCGGTCAGAGCTAAAGCGAACGAGCGGTGATCTGACCGCTCGAGCGCTTGGTTCTCGTCAGATCCCCCGCATCGGCATGACCACAATCAGCGTGGACTCCTCGACATCGTCTGAGCGGACGAAGATCTGCGGGTCGAGGCTTTCGCCGACGTACTGGCGGAGCTCGCCGTCGCCGAACGTGGCGCACGCGGCACCGAGGTGTTTGCGGTTGAAGCTGAGCGTCGCGACGCTCTCGCCAGCGAAGTCGCCGTTGAGATCGGCGTCGAAGCTGCCGGCGTCGCCATCGACCACCATTTGGACGGATCCGTTGTAGGCCGAGCACGCATCCTCCAGAGCCGGACCGCTCCAACGGTGGGGCCCTCATTGCTGGCTGTGAAGTCGCGCAGATGCCGACTGCGGTTGACCGCGGTCACTGCGAGTGTATTGCACGGAGCGCGAGGCTTGTGCGACGTTCGGAGCGCCTGGTTCCGCGAGAGGTTCGACATGTTGAGGGCGTACGTGTTGCTGATCGGTGGCCTGATCGCCGCGCCCGCCCTCGTTGTCGGGTCGCTGGTTCTCG
>JBFIHF010000090.1:0-18463 GCA_041601915.1 Bradymonadaceae bacterium | reverse complement strand
CTGGCGGCGTGCCAGGCGCGACGGCGCCCTTGGCGCCGTGCGCCGCAGCACGAGCGGGAGCCGGCGGGGCCGGGGTCCCGCGGAGCGAATCAGGAGGCGACGAGACGCGGCGACAGCCGCGTTTCGTGGCCGAGTAATGAGCGGAGTGGGTCCCGGCCCCGCCGCGCGACCGCGTCCGCCCGTCTGCGAAGCGTCCCGGACTCGCCGCACCACGTGGACACCGCATCCGCGCGACCCGTCTGCGAAGCGTCCCGGACTCGCCGCACCGCGTGGACGCCGCATCCGCTCTGGCGGCGTGCCAGGCGCGACGGCGCCTTTGGCGCCGCGCGACCGCGTCCGCCCGCCTGCGAAGCGTCCCGGCCCCGCCGCGTGGCCGCCGCGACGGTCCGAGCCGAGCCCGAGCCGCGTCGCGCGCTGGGCCGTCGACCGGCAGGTCGGCCCGCCACCGCGCCGCTCCGGTGCTTTACAAGCCGTTTGGCCGCGAGATAGACTGCCCGCTGACCTCTCCCGGACGCTCCTCGATGCGCGGTTTCAGCCTCATCTTTGCGCTGTGTCTCACCCTGGCGATGGGATGCGCGGAGAACCTCGATCCCAAGGACCCCGAGGGCGCGTACAACCTGTACGTCAAAGCGCTGTGGGCCAAAGATGCTGCCGCGGTCTGGGATCGCAGCGCCCCGACGACCCATCAGTACTTTACGGACAAGTACAACATCCTCGTGAAGATGGACGCGACGATCGGGCGGTATCTGCCGCCCACCGACCATCGGATCGCCCGCGAACAAGCCGGGTCGATCCTGACGAGCAAGGTGCAGGACGGGCGCGGGCTGTTCCTCGAAGTGTTTCAGCCGGGTCGCTTGAAACTTGCCGAGAAACACGTCGTCGGCGCCGTGGTCGACCAGATCAAGATCAGCGAAGACGAGACCGCCGCGGAGCTTCGGACGTTGGGTGGCGATGTGTTTTTCCTCGCCAAAGGCGCCAACGAGGAGTGGTTCGTGATGCTCGTGCGTTCCTCGACGACCATCGAAGGCCAGATGAAGTGGCTGATGCAGAACGAGTCGGCGCTCAACCAGACCATCGAAGACTTGATTCAAGAAGAGCGTCGAGAGCGCGAGTCGGTGATCGCGGAGCTGATGAAGCTCGCCCCCCTCGAAGCACCGGACGACGAAGCACCTGCTGGTGGTGAACCAGCCCCCACGAACGACGGCGCCGATGGCGGACAAGAAGAAGATTCCGGAAATAACGGAAATTGAGGCGGTTCCGGAGAACGAGGCGTCCAACCTCGACGTGTCCGTGGGTACGAGCGCGTCGGAGATCGCGGACGACTCCTACATGGGCACGAACCACCGGAGCACGCGCTCGGAAACCGATGATCCCATCATCGGCAAGGTGCTCAAGGGCACCTACAAGATCATCAAGAAGATCGGCGAAGGGGGTATGGGTGACGTCTACAAGGCGATCCAATCCCCGCTGAATCGCGAAGTCGCGATCAAGGTCCTCAAGCCCAACGAGAACAACCCCGAAGGCGAGCACTACTTCCTGCGAGAAGTGCAGGCCATCAACATGCTGCGGCACCCGAACATCATCGGGATCGTCGACTTCGGAAAAGACGAGGACGGGGCGCTGTTCCTCGTGATGGAGTACCTGCCGGGCAAGACGCTCAAGCAGGCGATTCGCAAGGAATTCCCCCTCGATCCGGTCCGGATCTGTAACATCTGCATTCAGGTCCTTAGCGCCCTCGAGCAGGCCCACGAGACCGGGATCGTGCACTGCGATCTGAAGCCCGCGAACATCATGCTGGAGCGCGTGGCCGGCGAGGAAGACTTCGCCAAGGTCCTCGACTTCGGGATCGCGAAGGTGAAAGGGCCGGCGATGGAAGCCGGGCCGTACACCCAGGCGGGCAACATCGTCGGCACGTTCGACTACATGAGCCCCGAGCAGATCATGCGCAAGGATCTCGACGGGCGCGCCGACGTCTGGTCGATGGGCGTGATCCTGTACGAGATCCTGGCTCGCAAGCGAATCTTCCATGACAAGGACGCGGTCAGCATCATCGGTCGCGTCATGCAGATGCCGATCAAGCGGCCCTCCGAAGTCATCGACGAGAAGTACAAGTGGAACATGCCGGCGGTCCTCGAGGACATCGCGGTCCGCGCCATGGAGCGCAACCTCGACAAGCGTTACGCGTCCGCGTCGAAGATGCGCGATGCGTTCAAGAAAGCACTGCGCCAGATCGAGTCGGGTTGGGATTCCAACACCGGGATGATGCGCCCATCGCTCGAGGACTCCGGAGTTTCGGGGCATTCGGGTCCCCACTCGAGCACCGGGCATAGCGACCGTGCTCCCAGCTACGCGCCGGGCGCCTATCAGCCTCGCGACACCGGGCGCACGAGCGGCTTCAACACGCGCTCCGGCGGCTTCGGAATGGGCGATTCGCAGCGCCTCGCCACCGGGATCGCCGCCGGCACCTCGGTCCTCGACCAGACGTTCTCGATCGAAGAGCTGCAATCCAGCCTCACCGGCGAGCGGCGCAAAGTCGCCGTGCTGGCGATCCAACAGCGGGCGCGGGGCGCCAAGGGTGTCGATCCGGAGGACCTCGCCCGGCGGTCCGCCCGCGAGGTCGGCATCATTCGCGAGATCGTCGAGCATCACGACGGCAAGATCGACAGTTTCCTCGGCGGCACCTACACGATCCTGTTTGGTGCCGAGCGCGCTCGCGTCGGCGACTACATGCGCGGCATCGAGTGCGCGCTCGCGCTTCAGGCGAAGTTCCGCAGCCTCGACGCCGGTGCGGACCACCTCGGGATCGCGCTCGCGTACGGCGAGATCTACATGTCGGACCGCAAGGGCGGTGCGGCGTTCGGTGGCGCGTTGGACCGCGCCGTCGAGATCGCCCGCGCCGCGACCGACGCCAAGGTCATCGTCGATGAGTCGCTCATCGAGCTGACGAAAGCTCGCGTGCAGTTCGACGTGCAGAAGCGCGTCGGTGGCGAGATCGCCGCCGAGGTCATCCAGATTCGGGCCCAGGCGCTGGCGCAGGAAGAAGTCGCCGAAATCGAGGGCGTCCAGGTCTACGTCCCGCGCCCCGCGTTCTACGACGAGCTGATGCGCCGCGCGGCGGACGCCAAGTCGGGCCGTGGCGGCGGTGTCGGGATCGTCGGCGAGTTGGGGACTGGCAAGTCGGTCATCCTCGACCACTTCCTCGCCGACCTCGGCGCGGACACGTGGAACTCCTTTCTGGTGCGCGGGTCCGACGTTCAGCAACGGCAGAGCCTCGCCGCGATTCGGGCGATCATTCAACGCATCGCGAGCACCTACAAGGACCCCGTCACCCTGATCCGAAAGGCCTGCGAGTCGCTGGGTTTGACCCAGGGCATCGATGCGGTCGTCGGTCTGTATCTGTCCGCGAGCTTCAGTGGCGGTGAGCTGCCGTGGCAGGACACCGAGTCGTTCGTCTTCTTCACGTCGTCGTTGTTTCATCGCATGGTCCGCTTCGCGATGAAGCGCGGTCCGGTGCTCATCGGCATCGACGACATCGACGTCAATGATGAGCCGCAGCTGCGGATTCTGGAGACGCTGCTTGAAACCGCGCAGAGCCAGCCGATTCTGATTGTCGTGGGGCGACGTATCGATTCGGGAGCGCACGACCACGGGCTGCCGGGCAACTTTGAGGTGGTCACGCTGGCTGGGTTCTCCGAGCAGCAGACCAAACAGTTCGTCTCGCAGTCGCTGGGGTACACGCCTCCGTTGGATGTCGTCGATCACCTGCACCGCAAGTCCGGCGGCAACCCGATGTTCCTGCACGAGATGGTGCGGGCGATTCGCAAGGACGCCGACAGCACGCAGATGCTGACTGCCGAGGCGCTCGAAGCGCGGATCCCCCTCGGGCTTCACGAGCTGCTCGCGCAACGCGTGGATGTGCTCGGCGACGCCCAGCGCGATCTGTTGGCGGTAGCATCCGTGCTCGGTGAATCGTTTCGTGAGGAGTTCTTTTTCCAGATTGCGCCGCAGCACCTCGGGCCGTCGTTGATCCTGCCCGAACTGGTGCGGATGGGGTTCCTCGCCGCCAACTATGACGGCTTCGATCGCGTGCACGTCGGCTTTACGCCGCGGGCGTTGCGCAAGGTCGTCTACGAACGTCTGCCCAAGGACACACGCGGCCAGTTCCACGGTCGGGTGATCGAGTTCCTGGAGCAAGCTCCCGAACTCGCCGCCACTGACCCGCTGGACTGGTCGATGTCGCTCGCGTTCCATTACCGCAGCGTGGAAGGGTGGGAGGGCGCCGCGCACTACCTGGGCAAGGCCGGCGACGTCCTGCTCGACATGTACGACTACCCCGCCGCGATCGCGCAGTACGAACTGGGCCGCGACCTGATGGGGGAGCACGGCTACCTGCTGTCGAATCGCACGCTGGCGACGATCAGCACCCGGCTGCTCGTGGCGCTGCGCGAGTCGGGGCAGATCGACGACGCTCGCGTGTTGGTCGACCTGCTCGGCGACATGTCGCAGATTCCGGCCGACCTCCATCCGACGGTCTTGCTGGAGACGGGACGTCTCGGAATCAGCTCCGCCGATCCCGAGAACGCCATCACAGCGCTGGAGAAGGTCCGCGACATCGCGATGCAGAGCCGCAACATCAAGCTCGAGATTCAGGCGTTGCTCGGTCTCGCCCAGATTTTCGAGGCGCAGAATCAGCTCACGCACGCGGGCTCACTGCTCGTCGAGGTGTCCAAGAAGGTCGAGCAGCTTCAAGGGCTCAATCTGCAGGATCCCGAGGACCGCAAGCTGTACTGGACGGCGTACAATCAGCTCGGCACGCTGCTCATCCGTCAGCGCGACCTCCCCAACGCGAAGAACTATCTCAACATCGCGCTGGGCCGGGCCCGCGAGATTGCGGACAGCCGCGGGCTGATTCGCATCCTCGCCAATCTCGGCGCGCTCGCCTTGTCGACCCGCGACGTCGTGACGGCCAAGGAGTACTTCGGGCAGTCGCTGCAATTCGCGATGGCGACCGGCGACCTGTTGAGTCAGGCGAAGATTCTGACGAACCTTGGGGTCTCGCTGATGGAGTCCAACGACTACGAGGGCTCGAAGAAGTACTTCAAGCAGGCCCGCACCACCGCCGAGGAGATCGGCTGGCACGAGGGCCTCGCGGACCTGAGCCTGCACATCAAGCGACTGCGCCAGGCGATTGGCCACAACTGACCGCCTCGATCACCCGAGGATTTCGGCCGGATTCGGCAGGTCCACGTCCAGCGACGAGTCCGTCGTCTTGATGTAGTTCACCAAGCGGTCGACGTAGGACGGGAAGGGCGGACACCGATCGTCGACGCCCAGCGCGTCGAACGTATTGATGCAGTTGTAGATGGTCAGCTGATTGAAATCGTCCATGAACTGCCGCGGGCTCCGCGTGACCTTCTCGAGATACGGGAACTTCATGACGAGCTTCGTGAGGCGATAGGGGAACCGGCCGACCGGTGCGCGCCGTCCGGCAGCGTCAGCGACGAGCTCGAACACCTTGCGCGCTGACAGCGGGTTGGGGTCGCACAGATGGTAGGTCTTTCCGACCGCGTCGTCGCGCAAGCTGATGCGATGCATCGCCCGACACACCCAGTCGATCGGCACGAGGTTCAGTGGCTTGTCTCCCTTGCCGGGCATCAGTACCGGCACGTTGGGAGGCATCAACACGATGGCGTTCATGATGTAATAAGGCCCGGCCATCTTGTCGATCACGCCGGTCTCGGAGTCGCCGACGATGATCGCGGGGCGGAAGATGCTGATGGGGATGTGGCTGTTGGCGTCGTGCAGCGTCACTTCCGCGGCGTACTTCGTCTCCTCGTACGCGTTGCGGAACTTCTGCCCCTCGTCGAGCTCGGCTTCCATGATGACGCCGGTTCGGTCACCGGCGACGAACGCCGTCGAGAAGTGATTGAAGCGCCGCAGGTTCTTCATCTCATAGGCGGCATCGAGCACGTTGCGCGTCCCGACGACGTTGACCTGGTTGGACGTCTCGCGGTCCACGCCCAGCCACCAGATCGACGCCACATGGTAAATGTCGGTCACGTTCTCGATGACGTCGAGGTACTCCGTCCCGGACAGCCCGAGGTCCATCGCGACGACATCGCCGGCGAGCAGCTCCACGCGCTCTCGGGCGAGGCCCACCGTCGCAAGTTGGCGTTCCGCCTCGTCGACGTAGTCCGGTCGAACGAGCAGCCGCACGAACGCGTCGGGTTCCCGCTCCGCGATCACGCACAACAGGCGCCGCGCCACGAAACTCGGAAACCCGGTTAGCAAGATGTCTCGACCGGCCATGCCCTATCCCCTTGGAATGTCCCCATAGCGCTTCACCAGTTCCCCACACACCGATTCGACCTGACTTTGAGTTTGATCGAGTGTGCCGCCGTTGTCGATTACCCAGTCCGCCACCGCGACCTTCTCGGCGAGCGGGAGTTGGGCGTCGACTCGTGCCTGAGCCGCCTCGCGGTCGAATCCATCGCGTTGCATGAGGCGGGCGAGTTGCACATCCTCGGCACAGCTCACGACGATCAGCGCCGGCAGCATCTCGTGGATTTTGTTCTCCACCAACAGCGCGGCGTCGTAGATCACCCAGCCGTGGCCCTCGTCCCCCGCTTCGTTGGCGAGCTCGATCATCCGCATCGCGATTCTCGGGTGGGTGATCGCGTTCAGCTGCCGCCGCGCGCCCGCGTCGGCGAACACGATCGTCCCCAGTGCATCCCGATCGAGGCTCCCATCGGGCGCGATCACGAGGTGGCCGAACGTGTCCGCGATCTCCCGGAGCGCCTCCGAGCCCGGTGCCACGACCTCGCGGGCCACGACATCGGCGTCGATGACCCGTGCCCCGAGTGCACGAAACATCGTCGTGACCGTCGATTTGCCGGTCGCAATCCCCCCGGTCAGCCCGACGATCGTCACCGGTTCGCTGGTTGACACTGTGTTCTCCGACGGCTTAGGTTGCCACGTTCTCCGCAGTTCGTGCGGGCGAACGGGCATTTTCAAATGATTTGTAGCACCGATCCCTGCGAAGTCGCCACCATGACCGAACGCCGAACCCACTCCAGGCGTCGCACTGCGTCGAAGTCGACGTCCGGGGACGAGCACGTGTGGCTCGGGCGATTGTGGGCAATGATCGCGCGCCCCGCGTTCATCGGCGTGGTGTTGGTGGTGGCCGGAGTTGTGGTGGCGCTTGCGCCAACCGCGACGGTACCCAGCACCCCGTCGCAGGGCTGGTGGATCGCCGCCTACCGTTTCACCAACGCCGCCCAAGGTGCCGTCACACTGTTGACCGCCGCGTTGTTTCTCGCTGCCGCGGTCGGCTGGCAAGCTGCGCAATCTCGCCGCCGTCAGCGCCGTGCGCCGCTCGCCGCGCTGGCGCTCATGATCACCGGGGTGTCGCTGGGTCTGCTGACCTGGTTCTTCGCGCAGGCGGACGTTCCGACATCGCGCGTCGCGGTCGCGCCGGGACAGACGATCGAGGCGTACCCGGCGATCGAGTCCGGACGGGCGTTCAAAGTGATGCTGCCGAGCCGGATCTTCATCACGTCCGTCGATGTGGACGCGGGCCGAGCCTCGATCGAGCTGCGAAAGCCGGGTGCCGATACGGGCCTGCCCAACGACGTGTTCGTCGGGGACCCGCTGGAGATCGCGGGGGTCCGCTTCGCGCTCGTCGGTATGGAACTGGACCCGCGGATTCGAAGCGCCGTGTTGACGATGGACGGTGGGATCGAGCGGCGCGCCAGCGTGCGGTCCAAGATTCGCTTCACCCCGGACGGGCCCGAGTACGAGGTGAAGAGTATCGTCGCCGACTTCCTCGGCGTGATGGGGCCCGCAGTGGAATTGGTGGGTCCCGATGACGACGTGTTCTGGGTCACGCAGCGCGACGGCGCGTTGGAGCGGCCACTCACCAAGATTCGCCTCTCGCGCCTCGAAGCGGCCCCCGTACCGGTGTTCGCGTTGGCGAAAACGGACGCGGGCTCGGTGGCGCCCGTCGCGGCCCTGATCTTCGTGCTCGGCCTGGGATTGCTGCTGTTTGCGCGCGACCGCCGTGAGCCAGATCCCACCGACGATGCAGCACCGGAGGAGACATGAACGCGGCATGGCCATACGTCGCGATCGTGCTGGGGTTGCTGTCGATCGGCGCTGCCCGACGCGGTCCCGCGCCGTGGTTCGAAGGCGTCTCGTGGGTGATGCTCGCCGCGGGGTTCGCGTTCCTGATGTGGGGGGAGCCTTCGATCGCCGCCGCCGCGGCCATTGCCGCCATGGCCGGCTACGCGGCGGTGCCAGGATCGCGCGACGACGCCCAGCGACTCCGGCTGGCGGCGTTTGCGGCCGTGGTGCCCGCGGTGGTCGCGGGACTCAGTATCGTGTGCATTCCGGACGTGAGCCCGATCTGGGGCCCCAACATGGTGTTGTTCGCCGCAAGTTGGGCCGCGCTGGTCGCCGCGCTGTCGAGCTTCGTAGCTGCGATGGGGACCTCGCGGCGGTCGATCTCGGCGTCGATCGGGCTGACGATCGGGGCCGCGGCGGGTGCCGTCCTCGTCGCAGGCACGGGACGAAGCTCGTTGGAAGCATTCTACGGGCTGACGCTGCGCACGGGCGATGCCGTACTGCAATGGGTGCTGGGCCCCGTTCCGGGCTTCGAGAGCGGGATTCGGCTGTCGGTGGCGGTCGCCGCTCCGCAGATTCAATGGGTCCTGATCGCGCTGGGCGCGTTGGGTATCGCGGCGTTGATCGCGGCCGCGCTCCGGCGCGAGAGCGTTGCGAGGCGCACGCTCGGCGCGGCGTCGATTCTCGCGATCGGGATGCTCGCTGGACTCTCGTCGGTCGTCGGCTCGCTCCAGATGCCGTCGTCGGATCCCTACGAGGCCGAGATCAAGCGACGCCTGCTCGCCCGCGGCGGGGAGCGGGTCGCCGACGTCGGCGCGTTCAATGCGAACGGCGACATCACCGTGGCGATGGCCGACCTCGCCCCCGAGATCGTCGGGCTCGTGTTCATTGCGTTGCTCGCGCTCGTCGCTGTGCTCGTCACTCGCCGCGACGGCGACGCGGTGGAGCCGGACTTCGATCGTGCGACATCGCGCGCCTGCCTCGTGCGCGGCACGGCGTTCTTGTGGGGCACCTGGTTCCTGCTGCTGATCATCCACAACGGGCTGCTCGGGTCACCGGGCATGGGCTCGCCGGGCGAGTGGGTGTTCACCGGGACATGCATCGCGACCTCCGGCCTCGTCTTCGTCGCCTGGGAGTCTCCCACGACGCGGTTCGGCGAAGTGCTGCACGACCTCATCCCGGGCCTCGTGGTAACGATGCTGCTCATCGCCACGGCCCTCGCGGTCCGATTTGGTGCGCTGCCCGGCCTCAGCCTCGGGATCTTGTAATGAAAATCACCTCTGCAGAATTCATCACGAGCGCTGCCGGTGCGCGTGACTGGCCCGAGACGGCTCTCCCCGAGATCGCGTTTGCCGGTCGCTCCAACGTCGGGAAGTCGAGCGTCATCAACACGCTGTGCGAACGCAAGGGGCTCGTGAAGACGAGCGGAAAGCCTGGCCACACGCGCACGATCAACTTCTTTACGATCAACGAGGCGGTCACGTTCGTCGACCTGCCCGGCTACGGATATGCGGCGGTGTCGAAGACCGAACGCAAGGAGTGGTCGTCGATGATCAAGTCGTACCTCGCCGATCGACCCAACTTGCTCGGCGTCGTCTGCATCGCCGACCTGCGGCGCGGTTTCGAGGACGACGACATGATGCTCGTGAAGGCCGCGCCTGACTTTGGCTACCAGCCGATTCTGGTGCTGACGAAGGCCGACAAGCTCAAGACGAACCCCCGCGCAAATGAACATCGGCGATTCGCCAAAGAGCTCGGCTGTCCCACCGACGAGCTGATCCTGTTTTCGTCGACCAAGGGCTGGGGTCGCGACGAGCTCTGGCGTCGGATCCGCGAGCTCACCGGGATCGAATCGCCGTAGCCTTCGGAGGGCGAAAAACTTCGCATGTACCGCAGTTAGGCTAAGATCCTCGGTGAACGACCAAGGAGGGTCTATGCGGTTCAGCAGCGAAGACGTCGCCCACCAACGATTTGAACGTCGGTTCCGGGGCTACGATACCGAGCAGGTCCGTGAGTTTCTCTCCGTCGTCGGTGCCCATCTGTCCGACTATGTGGTCGAGAATCAGCGGCTCACCAGGGAAAATGACAGCCTCCGCAAGGAAGTCGTCGACTATCGGCGGCGCGAAGGCGGGCTGCAGGATGCGCTCGCGATGGCGAAGAACACGGTGACCGAAGTCACCGAGCGCGCCAATCGCGAGGCCGACGTGATCGTCGCCGAGGCCGAGCTCGCCGCGCAGCGAAAACTGGTGGGAGCCGAGCGAGCCGTGCAAGCCGCACGTGATGCGCTCGCCGCCTTGAAAGACCAGCGACGCCGCGTAATCTCCGAGATGCGTTCGACCCTCGAGATGCATCTGCATCTCATCGACTCCGACCATGTCCCGGCGAACCTCGGGGAGGACTCCGACGTCGAGCAGGACCCCGACGTCGAGCAGGCCTCCGATGAGGACGACGATCGCGGCCAAACCTTGCCGGGCATCTTCTGAAAGTCAGTCTTCGGGCGCGCCGAGCTCGCGGCTGCGTTCGGTCGCGGCGCGCACCGCGTCGATGATCGCGGCACGGAAGCCGCCGCGGTCCAGAGCCGCGAGTCCCGCCACCGTCGTTCCCCCTGGACTCGACACCTGATCCCGAAGCTCCGCGACGGGCACCGATTGTGCCGTCGCCAGGGCCGCCGCCCCCAACACCGTTTGCTTGGCGAGGCGCATCGCCATCTCGTGCGGCAGTCCCATCGCCACGCCACCGTCGGCGAGGGCTTCGATGGCCAAGAACACGTACGCGGGGCCGCTGCCACTGAGCGCCGTTACCGCGTCGAATTGCGCCTCATCGGTCAAGTGTACGACCTCACCGACGGCGCCAAACAAGGCGTCGGTCAGCTCGACATCCGCACTCTCGGCCAGCACCCCGGTAATCCCCTGCGCGATCAGGGCCGGCGTGTTCGGCATGGCGCGGACGATCGAGACGCCGTCCACGATCGCGGCGCGGATCGTGCTCCGCCGGACCCCGGCCGCGACCGAAATGACGACGTCGCCGGCCGCGATCTCCAAGCCACGCAGTGCTTCGACGACATACTGCGGCTTCACCGCGATGATCCACGCCGTACCTCCGGTTCGGGTCGGCGCGCCGACCCGCGCGCCCACGCGTTCGGCGAGCAGCGTGGCGGCGGCGGGGTTCGCGTCGATACAGAAGAGGCGGGCCGGCGACAACGCGCCAGCGCGGACGGCACCCTCCGCCAGAGCGCTGCCCATCCGACCACAGCCGACCACCACGACGTCCAATGGCGATGCTGACATGTTACCTCCGAGCGCCAAACAGCGCGGTTCCGACACGGATCATCGTCGCTCCTTCTTCGATCGCAACCTCGAAGTCGTGGCTCATCCCCATCGACAGCTCCGTGAACCCCGCCGCGCGATCGGGCGCGTGTGTGCCCAACCAGTCACGGCAGCGCTCGAACGCGTCTCGTAGGGCCCGGAAGTGCGGCCGGGCATCCTCGGCGTTCTCGGTGAAGGGCGGCATCGTCATCAGTCCGCGGACTGAGAGGCCGTCGAAGCTCATGCTGGCGGCCAGCGACTCGAGGACTGCCGCCGGGTCGGCGCCCGACTTTGCGGGATCTGCGCCGACGTTGATCTGCAGCAGGATGTCCACCGGGGCCTCGGACCGCCGCGCGAGCGCGCGCATCAAGCTCGTGCGATCCACGGAGTGGATCAGTCGCGCCCGGTCGACGACGAACCGGGCCTTGTTGGACTGCAGGTGTCCGATGAAGTGCCAATCCACGCCGCTCACCGCGTCGGCCTTGTCCTGCCACTCCGGGACGTATGATTCGCCGAAGCTGGTCACGCCGAGTTCCCGCAACGCCTGGATCGCCGCCACATCGTGACCCTTCGAGACCGCGATCAGCTCGACCGTCGATGGGTCACGGCCCGCGCGCGTGCAGGCCCCGGCGATGCGGCCGCGGATCCGCGCGAGGTTCGTCTCGTAGTCAGTCATCGAACGGAAACCCGGTGAGGCCGCCGAGCTGCTCGAGGGTCTCGACAACCTCGGAGACGGGGAGGCCGACGACCCCGCTGTACGAACCCCGGATCTCGCGGCAAAACGCGGCGCCGAGGCCCTGGATCCCGTACGCGCCGGCCTTGTCCATCGGCTCCCCGGTCGCCACGTACCGCGCGATGAGGTCGGCGCTGAGGTCGCGAAACCAAACCTCGGTCGCCACGGTGCAGGTCTGGCAGCGGTCGTCGAGTCGGTGCATCCAGCAGAACGAGGTGATCACGGTGTGGCCGCGGCCGGACAGGCGTCGCAGCATCGCCTGCGCGTCGGCTGCGTCGGCCGGTTTCTCCAGCACCTCGCCGTCGCACACCACGATCGTGTCGGCGGCCAACACCCACGGCGGGGCGGTCGCATCGGCCCGCGCCGCCGATGAGCGCGCCTTGGCCTCCGCGAGCCGCCGGGTGTACACCGCGGGGTCCTCGCCGGCGCCGCGCACTTCCGGCACGTTCGACTTCGCCACCACCACTCGGAAGCCCAGCTGCTCGAGCAGCTCCTTGCGGCGCGGTGAGCCGCTGGCGAGCACAATCCCGCGTTCGTTGTTCGTCACCATGTGATCTTGAGCTTCCTTCGGTCGGCGCGTAAGGTCGGGTCCGTAGGATATGGACTGGCCGATTCTGCGCAAGGCGCGAAGGCATGAAGACAATCGTCAGTGCCGCTTTCGGCTTCTTCCTCGTGGTCCTCGCGACCCTGACGCCCGCGTATGCGCAGGCACCCGGCGTCGGACCCAAAGACATCGTGCGGTTTACGCGCACCCTGAATCAGATCGCGGGTAAGAACGGCGTCTCCATCTGGTTGCATCGTCCGCGCGACGCGACGGGCTGGCAATTGCGCCTCGTCGATCGCACCGCCGGCAAGGCCGTCGGGGTCACGAAACTGCCGGAGTGGGCGGGGGCGGACTACTATGGCTACGACGTGACGGTACGCGGCTTTGGCAACGTCGTCGCACTGATTTTTGAGGCCGCACCCGCACCGGGCGTCGAAGCTCCGCCGGCCGCCGAGAGTTTCCAGATCGCCTGGGCGTACGGGGTGCGCCGCGGAGAGAAGAAGCCGGTGTGGATCGAAGTCGGATCGACGCGCAACTCGCCGCTCGACGGCGGGGACCGCCTCGTCATCCGCAAGGAGGATGGCAAGGACACGCTCGTCCGGCTGCGGACCTCCGAACAAACGCGGTTCTGCGGGGCCGATCTCGCGGCGTACCAGATCTTCAATCCCGACGAGATCTCGTTCAAGAGCAAGCTCGACCTGACGACGTTGACGCGCAAGGCGACGCAGCTTACCGCGCGGATCCCCGAAGAACCGCTGGCCGAGCTGCGCTTTCCGCTGCTCGCGCTGTGGTACTCCGCGACCAGCGACCGCTACAACGCCGACGACAGTCGCACGGTGATCCGTCCGATCGAGATCGGAGACAACGACACCCAGACGGCATGGATCGAGGGCGCCCCGGGCGATGGTCGGGGGGAGTTTGTCACGGCGCGCGTCAACGACGCGCTGAAGCTGCGCGGCCTGCAGATCGCGGCGGGCCACTTCGGCTCCGAGGCGGACTATGCGGCGTTCGCGAAACCGCGTCGCGTGATGATCAGCCTCGAAGATGGCTCGCGTTTCGCCGCCGACATTCCCGCCGCCCCTCTGACGCGCGCCGGCGAGTTCGGCGGCCACGTGATCTGGTTCCCGCGCCCCGTCCGGTCGTCGTGCATCAGCATGATCATCATCGATTCGACCGACGGCGTCGCGGCAAGCCCCGACGACGCATGGAAGCAGACGGCCGTGGCGATCTCGGAGCTCACGCCGATCTCCGAACTCCACGGCCTCGCGCCCGACGTGGCCGCGCTTGTCGTGGTCGAGAAGTTGCTCAAGGAAGAGGACCCCCGGAAGAGCCGGCGACTGGTCCAGTTGACCTCGCCGCTCGCCCACGAGCTCGTCGCGGTCCTTCAGAGCGTGCTCGAGAGTGGGTCCGACGAGGACCGCGTGCGCGTCGTGCCGCTCCTGCGCAGCCTGCCGTCGAGCGCTTCGGTGCCCGTGCTGGTGAAGATGTTCGAAGACGCGGATCCTTCCGAACGCACGTACATGATGGTCAAGCCGGCCATTGCCGCGCACCGGGAGACGGCTGCGAAACATCTGGTCGAGATCCTGGAAAAGCGTCCGCCCAAGAACCTGAGGAAGTACACCGACCTGACGCGGCTGATCGGTCGGCTCGGTGGACCCGAGCACCTGCACACGTTGCTCGACTATCTGGGGCAGGGGACCGTGCAGGTTCGCAATGAGCGGGTGCGGGCGATCTCGGCGGGGCGTGAGACGATGCTGAGCCCGCTGTTCGCGATTGCGGCCGAATCGGTCGATGAACCGCGCGGCGAGGATGCGTTGCTCGCGATCAACTCCATCGGTCGGAAGTTGCACTTCCGGGGCCAAGGCAGCCACGAAGGCTCGAAGCTACTCCTGTCGGTCGCTGATGACGCAAGACTCCGACGCACGATCCTGCTGGCGATGAGAGCCCTCGGGTTCTTTGAGACCGACGGAGGGTTGGAGCTGCTCGCCGACTTCGCCGGCAACGCCCCCGATCCGCTGCTGCGCAAGCAAGCGGTCAGCGCCGCCGCACGATACAGCGATCGCGCCGCGCGGGCGGTGCTGGAGGGCGCCTTGCTCGACGAATCGCCCGACGTGCGGATCGCCGCGATCGACGGGTTGGCGCAGCGTGAGGACCGGCGACAGGCCCTCGCTCATATCGAACGCTATGTGGGCCGCGAGAAGTGGACGCCCGGACTCGAGGTCGGCTACACGATCTTGGCGGAGCTGGGCGACGAACGCCTCATCGCCAACATGGCCGCGACCATCGCCGAGCAACCGACTTCCGATCGCGCCTCGATCGCTGCGGAGGCGCTCACACGAGCCCGTCGTACGGTGCCGGCGGCGCTGGCGGATCGAATCATGGCGTCGCCCAACGCGACGCTGGACATGCGGAGGAACCTCGTCGACGCCCTCGGTGTGGGGGACGATGTCGGAGCCGAGGCGGTGTTGCTCAAGATCATCGATGCGGAGCGACCGTTTGAGGACCTCGAACCGCGGCAGAACGAGCGCCTTCAGCAGCGCGCGGTGCTCGCGTTGGGGCGTCGCGATACCCCCGGGGGACGTGAGCGCCTGCTGAAGATCGTCGCTGATGGCGGCGCGCCTAACGCGATGCGGGCGACCGCGTTGCGCGGTCTCGCCTTCTCGCGGGAGCGGTCGCTGGTCGTCGAACTTGGGCGGCTGCAGGAGAACGCCCCCGCCGAACTCAAGGAGGCGTTCATCTCCACGATCGACCTCGTCGAGCGGCGCGCCTCGATTGAGGAGCTTCGCGACCAGATCGAAGAGGCTGAAGTGAAACTTGAAGGGTCGTCGGACGAGACGGGCGCGAACTGAGGTTCAGCCTTCGTTCGCGCGGCCCGCGAGGGTGCCCAGGTAATCGGTCACCGCGCGCTGCGCTTCAAGGATCTCTTCCTCGTTGCCGCCGAGGTACAGGCGGCCATACGCACCGACCGCGCGCATCTCCAGCAGGTTGATCGGGCTCGCTTTCTCGGCTTCGTTCGCGGCGACCATCGCGTAGCCCGCCGGGTGACACTCCATCACGTACAGCGAATCACCCTCGGCGATCAGGTCGCCGTGACGCATGCGATTGATGAGCATCGACTGGCCGCCCTGAACGCCGGTGATAATCTGATTTGTCATGATCTTGGGCGCGAGGCGGTCTTCTTCCTTGATCCCGTAGAAGTCCAAGATCGCATCACCGGCCGCGCGGATCTGGCCTTGATCAAAGTGATGGACCTCCAGCACACCGAACGCTCGCTCCACGATCTGCATCCCCGGTTCCACGGAGGTCCGCTTGAGGCAGATGTCCGTGACCTGGTTGATCGAGATGCCGGGAGCGACCTCGACGTACAGCACGGCCTGCTCTTCGAGCGGGTGGTATCCGCTGCAGACGGTCTGCAAGAAGCCGGCAAGTTTGGGCTGCAGGATATCGATGTACGTGAACGTGCGCAGGTCGATCATCATCCAAGTCCACTTCGGGTAGTGCTGGTGGGATATCACGAACGCTGCGGCCGGCAAACAGACAACAAAAAACGGCGGACCCGAAGGTCCGCCGTTCGAGGGGGTGCGATCTGGAGATCAGTCGCAGGTACCGGCGCCGTCCACCGAGGCATGCGTGCAGTGGGGGTCGGGCATCCCGCCAGCCACGTCGCCGTGGTAGATGCGGCACTCGACGCCGCCGGCTGCGCCAGAGCAGTCGCCCGGGGCGGTACAGTCCAGGGTGGCGTCCTCGGCGTACAAGGCGCACGCCGTCTCACACGCCGCGCGATCGGCGAAGTTCGTCGCGCAGTTCGCGTCCATCAGGTCGCAGTACTGCACGCACTTGTCGCTCGGACCGCCGGTCGTGTTGTTGGTGCCGGTCGTGTTGTTGGGGCCGGTGGTACCAGTCGTGTTGTTGGGGCCGGTGGTGCCGGTCGTGTTGTTGGGGCCGGTGGTGCCGGTCGTGTTGTTGCTCGCCGTCGTGTTGTTGGGCGACGTCGTATTGTTCGTGCCATTGTTCGTCGCGTTGTTATCGCCACAACCAACCGCGCCGATGAGCCCGACAACCAGCAATCCAAGGGTCAAATTTCGCATGGTACTACTCCTCACGTTAAGTTTGGCATCGACCTTGATGCCCGCATGTATTGAGAGGCTCACACAGTCCTCTATGTACTGCGGTGAAGTAGAGCACAATTCGTGCCACCGCCCCGGAGGGGCCACGAAAGCCGGCGCAATACAACGAGAAGGGTCGCTCTGATCACCGGGCGCCGAAACCCGCACCTCTGACATCCATGTCAGGGAGCCGCCAATATTTCGAGCCTCGGTGGGACATCGCTGCCCCGGCTAGCGGCACCCGACACCCGACGGACGTGATGTCATTACTTGGGCAGGTGCACTAGCGAAAGTGATAGGCGCCGCTGAGGCCCACCAGGGTGTACACCGGGAAGCGCGACAGGTCCGACAGCAGGGTGTGCAGTTCACCCCGTAGGCCGACGGACCAGAAACGGTCGAATCGCCAGTCGACGCCGAGGAACAGTTTTCCGCCCGCGTTCGCTCGCGCCGGCACCTCGGAGACCAACGGCGCGTCCAGGTACGCGGTGGCCGCGAGCCCCGCGTAGGGCACGTACTTGAACACGTCGAAGTTGTATCGAAGCCCCGCGGCGAGGCTCAGTACGCGATCGCCGGGGATCTCGTCCTCTTCGTTGGCAAAGTGGTAGCTCGCGCCGGCGTCCGCCGTCAGCGCGAAGAAGTCGCTGATCCCGATGTTCACACCGAGTTGGGCCCCCGGTCCGAGGACGCCGCCGCGACGGAGGGTCGTCAGGTTCGCAAGGTGGCCTGCGGCCCACACGCTCGTCTGTGCGCTCGCCGCGGCGGGGCTGCACAACGCCACGAAAGCCGCAAGAACTGCGGTGATGCGCCACATTTGAGCTGGTTGACAGTGGTTCATGGCGTAACTATAGTCCGGCCGATTTCTGGATGTAATGACTTAGAGGGCGCGCCGATGGCCATCAAGATCAAAAAGAAGGACGGCAACAAAGACTCCGAGCCCGAAGCCGAGCTCGTCGTAGAGATGAATGCCGAAGGCGCTGCCGCCGCTCTGTCCGAGGAGGCCGACCCGTTCCTGCGTGCCTCGTGGGGGACCGCGTCGTGGGTCGAAAAGAATCGCATGCTCGTCATCGGCGGTGTCGTGCTGGTCTTCGTCGGGGTGCTCGGTGGATACATGGGGCTCGGATTTCTCGAGAACCAGAAGGTCCAGGCGTCGACGTCCTTGTCGCCGGCACTGGACAGCTACAACACGCTGCTCGAGGGATCCAAAGAGCTGGAGGCGCTGAAGTCGAATCCCGAGTTGGAGCCCCCGAAGAAGACGTACAAGACCGATGCCGAGCGTTGGCAGGCGGTCTACGATGGGGCCGACGTCGCTTTGAAGCAACACCCCACGACCGATATGGCGCTGGCGGCCAAGCTGACCAAAGCGTCGGCCGCGCTGAACCTCAAGAAGTACGACGAGGCGATCGCGCTGTACACCGACTACATCACGTCCACGCCCGATCCGTCGATGAAGACCGCCGCGCTGCAAGGCCTCGCGACCTCATACGCCGCGGCCAAGAAGTGGGACGACGCCATCAAGACCCTCGACGACCTCGCCGCGGTCGACAAGGCGTATGTCAGCGGTGTCGGCTACCAAAAGGCGCGCGTGCTCGAACAAGCGGGCAAGCCCGAAGACGCCAAGAAGCTCTACCATGAGATCCTCGACGCGGACCCCGAG
>JBFIHF010000089.1:0-18556 GCA_041601915.1 Bradymonadaceae bacterium | reverse complement strand
TGAAGACGCGGATGTTCTCGGGTTTGACGTCCCGGTGCAGCAGGCCCATTCCGTGCGCCTCGCGCAGAGATTCGAGGACCTGCGACAACACATGGAGGGCGGTCGGTTCGGGCAGCGGGCCATCGACGAGGATCTCGGCGAGGTCGCGGCCTTCGATGAGCTCGAATACCATGTAGAGCAGCCCGTCAGGGGTGCGACCATGGTCGAACATCCGCACGGTGTGCGGGTCTCGCAGCTGCCCGACGATGCGAAGCTCGCGCGTGAACCGCCGCGTGACCTCCGCGGAGTACGTGCCCGACCCGTCCGGCTTGATGATCTTGATCGCGACGGTGCGCTGGCCGCCCTGGTCCACAGCGGAGAACACGGAGCCGTTTCCGCCCTCGCCGAGCAGCTCGGAGATGACGTAGCGATCGAGAAACATGTCGCCGACGCGAGGTAACATCGCCCACAAGTGTCGGTGTGAGTCGCGGGGGACGCCAGCGATTTCTGTACCCCGCCGACCGCTTGAGAGGATGCTTCCCTCAGACGAAGGGGCGCCGTATCCTCCGCACATGCTGAAACCACTGCGTATACTGGTCATCGACGACGAAGAGAGCATTCGACACATGCTGCAACTGACCCTCAAGAAGGAGGGTTACGAATGTCGGACCGTCGACAATGGCGAGGAGGGGCTCAAGGAGCTGATGGCGAACAGCTGGGACGTCGTGCTCTGCGACGTCCGGATGCCGAAGATGGGCGGGATGGAGCTGCTCGACGAGCTCACGAAGCGCGAGATCCAGACGACCGTGATCGTGATGAGCGCGTTCGGCAATCGCGAGGTTGCGATCGAGGCGATCAAGCGCGGGGCGTACGACTACATCGACAAGCCGTTCAAGCGCGACGAGGTGCTGCTGACGCTGCTCAAGGCCGAGGAGCGGCTGCAGCTCAAGCGCGAGAACGCCGCGCTCAAGGCCGTGACGGAAGTCGAAGGGCAGTTCCACGGCATCATCGGGCAATCCGAGCCGATGCAGAACGTGTATCGCACCGTGCAAAAGGTCTCGGACTACAAGTCGACGATCTTGATCAGCGGCGAGTCGGGGACCGGCAAGGAGCTCGTGGCGCGCGCGATTCATCAGATTTCGTCGCGGCGCGCCAAGTCGTGGGTCCCGATCAACTGCGGCGCGATTCCGGAGAATCTGCTCGAGAGTGAACTGTTCGGGCACGTGCGCGGGGCGTTCACCGACGCGACGTTCGACAAGAAGGGCCTCTTCATGGAGGCCGACGGCGGCACGCTGTTCCTCGACGAGATCGGCGAGCTGCCGATGTCGCTACAGGTCAAGCTGCTGCGGGTGCTGCAAGAGCAGGAGATCCGGCGGGTCGGTGAGAACGTCGCGACGAAGATCGACGTCCGCGTGATCGCGGCGAGTCTGCGGGACTTGCAGGACGAAGTGAAGGCGGGACGGTTTCGCGAGGACCTGTATTACCGGCTCAACGTGATTCAGATCCCGATGCCGTCGTTGCGGGACCGCAAAGAGGACATCCCGGTGCTGCTGAAACACTTCGTCGGCGTCCAGAATGCGCGCCTCGGCACGCAGGTGAACGGCGTCACGCCCGAGGCCCTCAAGGTCATCATGGACTACGCATGGCCGGGCAACGTCCGTGAGCTACAGAACTGCATCGAACGCGGCGTCGTGCTGGCGAGCGGGGACTTCATCGACGTCGACCTGTTGCCCGAGCGCGTCCGGGAGTCCACCGACGAGCTCAAGCAGCTGTTCTCGTCCGAGGAACTGTCGATCAAGAAAATGTCGGCCGCGATGGAGCGCATTCTGATCCGGCGCGCGCTGGAGCGCACCAGCGGCAACCGCACCAACGCCTCGAAGCTGCTCGAGATCAGCCACCGCGCGTTGCTCTACAAGATCAAGGACTACGGGCTCGAGACGGTCGGCTTGGAGTAGGTGCCCGGTCCGTCATCGGCGTTGCGTACGCCGATGTCGAACCGCACGATCCAGCGCCCCCACACCTCCACGGCGCCGACCCCGCCGATGTCCACCCAGTTCGCGGTGATGCTCGCCCCCGTTTCGGCCATCAGATACGGGTCGAGCATGAACATCGATCCGAACGTCGTCTCCAACCCGCCGCCAAACTGCCCGCCGGTCAGGAGCTGCTCGCGCTCGCGCACAAAGGGCCCGGACGGCGCTCGCAGCGTGATGTACGACGCGTCGACCAACGCGGTGAGCTGTCCAAACAGCCAGTCCTGCGTGATCCCGCGGACGGTCACGGCAAACGACGCGCCAATGCGGTTTGAGGTCCCTTCGATCGCGGGGTTCAGCACGCCCCCGTGCTCGTAGGTCGCCATGAACCGGAGCTGCAGTCGGCCGTGGCCCTCGAGATAGTGCTTCCACCCCACGCCCGCAAACCAGGTCGTGGGGTACCCGGTCGAGGTGTTGCGGCCCAGAGGCTGGACGAGGCCGCCTTCGAACGAGACCGCTCCACCGAGTCGCGGCACGAACCAGATGCGGTCGTACTGTTCGCCGGATCGGTTGTCGAGGTCTTGCGCGCCGGCAGCGGCGGCGGTGGTCGCGAGCGCAGCACACAGCATGCAGAGCGCGCGCCGGATCACGGGTTCACGTGAGGCGGTGAACTTTGAACGGAAACTCACTGGTCGGATACGCGACACCAAACAGTTGGTCGAACACGAAGGCGCCGAGGTCGTAGTAGCCCGGTGCGACCTCCCCGAGGTCACAGGCGCCCATCGCCTCGAGCGCGTCGTACAGCGCCGCTTCGATCTGCGACTCGGTAAACGCGTCCAGCAGGTCCAGGGTCGCCGCGGCGTAGTGCTTGTCGTAGATCTCTTCGAGGATCACGGACATCGGCTCGGGATCCATCATCGAGCGCTTGTACAGCTCCGGCATCAAGACCGTGCCGTCGATGCCGAACGAGTTTGTCGACCAGTCGAAAAACGTGTCGAGGAAGCCTTCCAGGCCGGTGTCTCCAACCGCGCGCAGGACGAAGTAGCACGTCTTGATCTGACAGATGACGTACTCGCGGGCCGTGTCGATCGAGATGTGCTTGTCGATCCGTTCGACGATCGACTGCTCGCTGGCGCCGCCCACCGGCCGCCAGCGGCGCGGCGGCAGGTAGCGCAGGAAGTTCTCTTTCGCGCCGTCACGCTTGGCGAGCTTCAGCAGGTCGTTCCAGTTCTGGATCTGGACGGGGTCGCGATTGAAGCTCTGCAGATGGATGAGGCAGACATCGCCCAGCCACGTGGCCACCGCACGTGCGCCGGCCGGCGTTCGGACGTCGCTCAGCAGCACCGTGAACCGCTTGAGCTCTTCGGCGGACATCCGATGCCGGCGACGAATGCCGAGCCTCAGGATCATGTCCTCGTAGAACAGATTGCGGTCGTTGTTGATGCGCGTCTGCTCGTCGGTGTGGAAGAGCTGGAGCAGGATGCGCGCCTGGCTGAACAGCCCTTCGCCAAACTTCTGTTCGACGAGCGTGAGCAGGCGTCGCGCCTTCTCCTCGAAGTCGTCGTTGCCGATGAAATAGCCGAGCAGCAGGTCGCGGGCGAGGGTCGTCTCGGCGACGCTGAGCTGCAACTCGACCGGTAAGCGGTCGTTCTCGATCAGCAGCCCGAGAAAGACGCGGCCGGCCTGCAGCACTTCTTCGCTGTCGACGCGCGGGCGTCCGTCGGCGTTCTCGAGGGCGTTGAGCAGAGTGTCCTGTTCGATCTCGATCGTCGGATCGGGCATGTCCGCTTCGACGCGATCGATCTCTGCGGTATCGGTCAGGGTCGCTCGCAGGCTCGCCGCGCGCACTTCTTCGACGTCGATCTCTTCGGTCTTTCGTGTCGATCGAGGCGCGGGCTGGATCTCCGCGGGAGCGTCGTCGTCGTCGTCGGCCTGGTCGTCGTGGTCGTCGTCGTCGTCCTCGTCGTCCGCGCCGCGTGCCACGTTCAGAGCATCGGACGACTGCGTCTCTGCCCCGGTCTCGCCCTCATCGGCCTCGGAGACGACTTCGTCGAGTAGCACGTCTTCGTCGATCGTCTCGTTGCCGTCCTCTTCCTCTTCGGGCGGGTCCGGGATGTCGAACTCTTTGGTCGCCACGCTCTCCGGCGCGGGATTCCGCACCGTCAGCCGCCCGGAACGCCCCGGACTCTGGGTGTCCGTCAGCGGGGTCCGCAGCAGCGGACTCCACGCGTTGATCATCGTCATCCGCAGGATCCCTACGACGACCAGCAGCAGCGGGTCGTGTTCGGGGCATTCCTTGAGCTGTGTAGCGACTCCCGGTCGCAGCATGCCCAGCAGATGGTCGAGGTAGCTCCCCTCGAACGGCTCTGAGGGCGCGTCGTCTTCGCCCCTAAAGAATTTCAGAAACCGTTTGAACATCGAGGGCGAACACTATGGGGAGACGCGCAAGGATACGCCGCGCGACGTCGCACGCTCAAGCGTAAATCAGGGTCATTGCACGCAGCTGATGCCGGTCGAGACGCCATCGGCGTTGGACTGGATCTCACACGGGCCCTCGCACGAGACGTCGAGGCAGGTGGGGTCAACGGTGGTGCGGGTCGCACACAGTCTGCTGTAGCAGACTTCGTCGGCGCCGCAGTCGAGGTCATCGACGCAAAAATCGCAAAACCGCGCGATGCACGCTTTGTGGACTTCACTGCCCCCGTCCGCGCAGTCAGACCCGACGTTACAGGGCGGCAGCTCTTCGCAGAACGTGGCGTCGCGGCAGGCGAAACCCGCCGCGCACTGCCGGTCGTTGATGCATTCGGAGCAGTAGTCGCCACGGACCGCCGACTGCGTGCACTTGACGTTCATCGCGTCGGCGAACGTCGCCGTCGACCCGCCCGGGCAGTCATCGTCTTCGGCGCACTCCGAGACCGGTGCGGTCCCGGTGTTGGTCGCGCTGTTGGCGGCGTTGTTGTCGTTATTGCCGCACGCGGCGGCGAACGCGACGATCACTATCCAGAAGAGCTTCATGTCTACACCCAGGGAGCGGCTTGAATGCGGAGTTTGTACCGACTGCCGGCCGCTTGTTCAACCCGGGTGCGACTACGGAGTGCGGCGGTGGCCGGGCCCGGTGATCTCGTCGACGTAGACGTCGAAGCGGAATCGCGGCGAGTGCTCGGGGACGTGGCACTGGGAGCACTGCTCGACGGTGGGGTCGACGATGATGTGCTGAGGCGCGCCGTCACTGTTGACGGGCGATTTCACGTGCAGCGAACCGGGGCCATGGCAGGACTCGCAGCCGACGTTGGTGAGCGATTTGTGCAGCTCGGATGGGGTGCCCATCACGTCGAGCGTCACGTCGTATTCGAACTTGCCGATCACGGAGCCGCCCGGCTGATCGTAGCCGACGACATGGCAGCCGACGCACTTCTGGTCGAAGTCCTTGTTGCGGTCGACGAGAGTCGGCCACGCCCGTGCGTGTGCGGTCTTGTCCCAGAACGCTTTGGCGCCGGAATGGCAGCTCGAGCAGTTGTCGGTGCCGATGAACTCCGCTGCGCCTTTCGCGACGGGGACGACCTCGCGTTCGATGCCCGAGTTGAGTTGCTTGAGTTGCGCGTTGTAGGCGTCGCGGATTCGTTCGATCTCCTCGTGCACGGGCAGGCCGGGCTCCAGCGCAATTGAGCGCCACAGGAACGACGGCCCTTCGGCCGGCACGTTCAGCGCCGCGCGTTGGATCTCCTCGCGTCGCGCCTGCAACTTGGCGAGCCGCGCGCGCAGCGAGAGTAGCACCGGCGGCTCGTTGCCCACGGTGGCGGGAGGGAGCTTGTTGATCGACTCGTTCACGTGCTCGATCTGGCGTTCGACCTTCTCGAGCTCCGCCTTGCTCGTCGGCCGCGCGTCCACGAACGGCTTGCCCGCCGCGCCCTCGGCGTTGAACAGCTTCAGCACGCCGAGATATCGGCCCTGGTCGTAGGGCTCCAGTGTGAATCCGTGGCCGATCTGGTCGACCTGGTCGGTCTCGCGGGGCTTATGCCCGACGAGCGCGAAGTCGGCGCCCGGTACCGCCTCGAGCATCTCCTTGGCGAACGGCACCTCGCCGTGCGCGATCAGCACCGTGATGTCCGCGGCATCGATCTCGGCCTGCAGCGCCGCGAGCGCCTTCTTGGGGTCGCTGACTTTGACGCCCTTGATGTCCTTGTACAGCGCGGGATCGGCGATGCCGACGAACAGACGGTTGCCATCGCGCTGAGTCTTGATCAGCTCGCGCCCGCTGATCGTCATGTTCGCGGCCACCGGCGTAATCCCGGCGGCCTTGAGCTGCTCGAAGTAGGTGTCGATCCCGAGCGCGAAATCGCGCTCGCCCGGCACCGTGATCTGCACGCCGATCTCGGCGAGTCCTTTCGAGACGACCGCGATCTTCGCGCGTTCCTGCGGGATCTCGTGCTCCTCGAGCGTCGTCGTCTCGAAGAACAGGTCGCCGCCGTCGACGACGTAGACGCTCTCGTACAGCGGCCGCGCCGCGGCGATGTAGCCCGCGATGCGGTCGATGCCGCCCAGCATCACATCGAGCGTGCAGCCGCAGGGCTCGGTGTAGCCCTTGAGCCCACTCAACATGAAGATCGCCGGGGCCCGAGGTCCGACGTCGTCCGGTTCGAGCTTGCCCGTGGTGCCCGTGGTCGAGGTCGCGCCCGTGGTGGTGTTCTGACTCGCCGTCGCTGGCCCGTTGGTCGTCGCGGGCGCGACGACGGGCTTCTTACTCTCGCACGACGCCGCGATGAAGATGGAGCAGCAGGCGAGGGCGCCACAGAGCTTGAGCAGGTTCGGCAGACGGGTAGTCATCGATCAGCGACTCAGCAAGCGGTCGAGGTTCGCACGCTGCCAGGCGATCGCCTGGTCGTACTCGGGGAAGCGCGCCTCCATTTCCCGAAATTCCACGGGGTGCAAGTTGCGCCGGCCGTCCGCCGAGATGATCGGCGGGACCGCGACGTGCAACAGCTCGTGATACACCACGAATTCCACGAAGTACGCCGGGACCCAGTGTACGTCGAGGGCGGGATGGATCCGGATCAGCCGCTGCTCGAAGTCGTAGCTTCCGAAGCGGATGCTCCGCCGCCCGCGGCCGTCCCGACCCCACGTGATCGCGACCTCGGCGAAGGCCTCGTCGTCGAGCAGCGTCACTGCGCGATCTAATGCGGCGCCGAGGTCGTGCACCTCGCCGCGCACGCTCAACGCGAGCTCGCGCGGCTGATGCTCGATCGCTTCGCGATGCTCGCGGATGTAGCGGCGCAGCGTCTGCTTGTCGTCGCGGTGCCCTTTGGCGAGGCCGACCAGCGCCGCGACGGTTTCGTCCGGGGCGTCGATGAACATGTGGTGGATGCGCATCTCGTGTCGCTTGCCGTTGCGCTTGGCGGTCACCATGCGCTTCCGGTTGTTCGTGACGACGAGATCGACGGTGCCCAGCGCGGATTCCAAGGCGTGGTGCAGGCGTCGCACGGCCTCGTCATCCACACCCTCGATCCCCGCGCGTGATACCGCGCCGCGTGGGGCGTTCTTCGCGCGTGCCCAATCAAACAGTGTCATTTGCCGATCACCCAAGACTTCTCAGCTCCTGGAGACTACGGCGCAGCATCGACAGCTCGTCGTGGAACGCCGCGATCTTCGCGCGCTCCTTGTCGACAATCTCCGCCGGCGCTTTCGCCACGAACTTCTCATTGTTCAGCTTCTTGGAGACGAACGCGATATCGCTTTCGACGCGCGCCACTTCCTTGTCGAGGCGCGCGACCTCCTCCTCGACGTCGATCAGTCCCAGCAGCGGGATGCGGATCTCGATCCCGCGACAGACCGCCGTCGCGACACTACCGAGCGAGTCGGCCCCGGCGGCATCAATGAACGCCACACTCTCGACTTTCGCCAGCCGTTGCAAGTAGACCGCCGCGCCTCGAATCGCTTGTTCGGTCGCCGCGTCGCAGGTCAGGTAGAGCGTCGGGATCGGCACGCCGGGTTTCACGTTGGTGTTCCCGCGCACGGCGCGAATCTCGTCGATCAGATCGACGATCACGGCGGCCGCGGCGGCGTCTTCGCCGAAGCTGAGTCGCGGATCGAACGTCGGCCATGTCGCGGTCATGATGCTGTCCGCGCGCCCATCGCCCAGTGGCAACGCCTGCCAGATGTCTTCGGTGATGAACGGCGCGAGCGGATGCAGCAGGCGAAGCACGGCGTCGAGCGTGTACAGCAGCGTGGCCTGCGCCGCGCGCTTGGACTCGATGTCGTCGTTGTCGTCGTAGAGCGAGGGTTTCGCGAACTCGACGTACCAGTCACACATCTCGTGCCACGCGAAATGGTACAGCGCGTCGGCGTAGTCGTTGAACCGGTACTCTTCCAGCGCCAGCGTGCACTCCGCGGTGACCTCGTTGACCCGGTGCAGGATCCACTTGTCCACCGTCGACAGCGAGTAGGCGGTCGGATCGGTGAGCCCGGCGTCGTAATCGCCGAGGTTCATCAGCCCAAATCGCGACGCATTCCAGAGCTTGTTCAGGAACGCGCGGTAGCCCTCGATGCGGCTGATATCGAGGTTGATGCTGCGCCCCTGCGCCGCGAGGATCCCCAGCGTGAAGCGCAGCGCATCGGCGCCCTGAGCGCCCACGCCGTCGGGGTACTGCGCGAGCAGCTCGCGATGCAGCTCTGCGTCGAGGTCCGCGGGTTGAGCCCCGAAGATCACGTGCAGCGGATCGACGATGTTGCCGCGGGTCTTCGACATCTTCTTGCCGCGCTGATCGGTGACCATCGCGTGGAGGAACACGTCTTTGAACGGCACTTCGTCCATGAACCAGCAGCCCATCATCATCATCCGGGCGACCCAGAAGAACAGAATGTCGAAGCCCGTCTCCAGCACGTCCGTCTTGTAGAAGTACTCCAGATCGGGTGTCTTCTCGGGCCAGCCGAGGGTCGAGAACGGCCATAGACCCGACGAGAACCAGGTGTCCAGGACGTCAGGGTCGCGCGCGATCGTCGGGCTGCCGCAGTGCTCGCATTGCGTGGGGTCGTGCATGTCGACCGTGATCTCGTCGCAGTCCGCGCAGTACCAGGCCGGGATCTGGTGGCCCCACCACAGCTGGCGCGAGATGCACCATGGACGGATGTTGTCCATGAAGTGGTCCCACGTCTTCTCCCAGAACGCCGGGATGATGCGGGTCTCGCCGGCTTTGACCGCGGCTTGCGCCTTGGCGGCCATCGGCTCGGTGTTGACGAACCACTGCAGCATCGCCAGCGGCTCCACGACTTCGCCGGACCGCTGCGAGCGCCCCGGGCTGTACTTGATGTCTTCGATCCCACGCAAAAGGCCCAGCGCCTCGAAGTCGGCGATGATCTTCTTGCGCGCGACGTAGCGGTCGAGGCCGACATAGTCTGCCGGACAGTTGTCGTTCATCTTCGCGTCGAGCCCGATGACCTGGATCAGGGGCAGGTCGTGGCGCTGTCCGCACTCGAAGTCGTTCGGGTCATGCGCGGGCGTGACTTTGACGGCACCGGTTCCTTTCTCCGGGTCGGGCAACACGGTATCGGCGATGATCGGGATCTCTCGGCCGGACACCGGTAGCTTGACCATCTTGCCGATGAGGCCCGTGTAGCGCGCATCATCGGGGTGAACGGCAACCGCCGTGTCGCCCAGCATCGTCTCCGGTCGCGTCGTGCCGACCGTGATCGAGCCGCTGCCGTCGGCGAGCGGGTACTCGAGGTTCCAGAACTTGCCGGCCTCTTCTTCGCGGTCGACTTCGAGCTCGCTGAGCACGGTTCGGCTGCCCGGATCCCAATCCACCATGCGCTCGGCGCGGTAGATCATCCCTTCGCGGTACAGCTCGACGAACGCGTGGCGCACCGCGGTCGACAACCCCTCGTCCATCGTGAACCGTTCGCGGCGCCAGTCGCACGACGCGCCGAGCTTCTTCATCTGGTCGACGATGCGGCCGCCTTTCTCCTCCTTCCACTCCCACACGCGCTCGATGAAGCGATCGCGGCCCAGCTCGATGCGCGAGGTCCCCTCGTCGGCGAGCTGTCGCTCCACCATGACCTGGGTGGCGATGCCCGCGTGGTCGGTCCCCGGGAGCCACAGCGCCTCGAAGCCCTGCATCCGCTTCCAACGGATCAGGAGGTCCTGAATCGTCACGAAGATGGCGTGGCCCATGTGCAACGTGCCCGTCACGTTGGGCGGCGGGATCATGATCGTGTACGGCGTGCGCTCGCTGTTTACGTCGGCGTCGAAGAGGCCCTTGTCGACCCACACGTCGTACCAGCGGGCCTCCACTTGGATCGGGTCGTAGGTCTCGTTGATATCCATCGCATCCTCCGGAGCGTCTCGTGCACGGGGTGTTCTTCAACCACGACGCCTGCCGATTTTCAATCGACATAGATAAAAAAAAGGCGCTGACCATGGTCAGCGCCTTTGAGCGGGTGCGGCCGGGGCCGCTATTCTTCGCTCAGCAGACGCTCGAGTTCGACGCGTACCTGAGACTGGATTTGAGAGGTCATCTGCTCGTTGACGACGGCATTGATCCGCGCGTCGGCATGCTCGGTGAGCTTGGGCATGATCTTCTGCTGGAAGATCTCGCCCATCACGTTGCGGAGCAGTCCGGGCAGCTCGTTCTTGACCGCGGATTTGACTTCATCGCGGATCATCGTTTCGATCTCTTCGCGCGACAGCCCTGGGGCGGTGGCGGCGAGCGTGGGCGGCGCGGTTGCAGTCGCCGGCCTCGAGGTCGCGTTGATGTCGGGGCTCGATCCGCGCGACGGTTCGGTCGGGATGCGCGGCTGGCTCGGAGCTTGCGGCATCGGCGTCGGATCCGGCGGCATCGGCGTGGGATCTGGCAACGTCGCGGCCGCAGCTGCGCCACCCGGACGTGGAAGATCGTCCTCGTCGTCGGTTGGAAAGCGGTCGGGGACCGAATAGGCCGGGGTGAGTTCCGGCTCCGAATCGGGTTCCGGCAGCGTGTAGACCGGCTCCGAACTCTCCTCATCTCCGCCGTAGCCATAGCCATCGTCGGGCTCGGAATCGAGGTCGAGCATCGGCTCGGACTCCGCCGTCGGTGGTTCGAGCTCGGGCTCCGACTCGGGCATCGGCGGCATCGTGGGAAGCGGGAGCGCGGATTCCGCGTTCTTCGCATCCTCGAGTGCCGTCAACAGCGCGTCGGTGTTGAAGGGCTTGATCAGGACCACATCGGCCCCAGCCTGACGAGCAAGGGATTCGTCGAACGCCTTGAACGATCCACCCAACATCACGATGGGAATCGAGCGCGTACTGGAATCCTGCTTCAGAGCGCGACAGACGTCGTAACCACTGCCATCGGGCATGTAGTAGTCGAGGAGAATGACGGAGGGAATCTCGCGAGCTGCCTGCATGGCATCTTTCGCGCTATCCACACCGATAACCTCCCAAGACGACGCCTTCAGAGCCATTTCGACGATTTCTCGAATGGTCTTACTGTCGTCCGCGACGAGCACGGTTTGGGACATGCTCAATACTCCAATTGGGTACGAAATCTGGGACCGTGAGCCTTACATTGGGTAGCACGCAGGTTTAGTAGGGGTCAAGCATTCAAGCGCTTAATCCGTGCGAATCGACTGCACGTGATTCTCCCAGTCCGCTCCGTCGAACGTCTCGATCGTCAGCTGCGCGATCCGCACGTCGTCCAGACAGCGCGCGTTGACATCCACCCCATCGGGGTGGCTTCGCGGCGTGTAGAAAGGGTGAACGCCACATGTGCGACAGAACCGATGGACCGCGATCCGGGTCCCAAACCGGTACTCGACGAGCGCATCGCTGCCCTGCAGGAGCCGAAATGCATCGGCGGTGACGATGAGATGCAGGTACCCCTTCATGCGGCAGATCGAACAGTTGCAGTCGAGCACGGCGCCCGCGTCGAGGTCGGCGTCGACTTCGAACCGGACGGCACCGCAATGGCACCCGCCGGCGTGGGTGCGACGGGTCACAGCGCCAACCGTTCCGCGCAGGCGACGATGTGCGCGGCGACGTCGACTCGCGTCGCCTCTTCAATCCCCTGCAGGCCCGGCGACGGGTTGACCTCCATAATCAGGGGACCGCGGCTCGACTCCAGGATGTCGACGCCCGCCACGAGCAGGTCCATCGCATCGGCGGCGCGCACCGCGACATCGCGCATCACGTCGTCGACTTCGACGGCTTCGGCCGTGCCACCGCGGTGCAGGTTAGAGCGGAACTCCGCGCTCGGCGCGGTGCGGCGCATCGCGCCGATCAGCTTGCCGTCCACGACGAACATCCGCACATCGGTCCCCGAGGCCTCGGCGACGAACTCCTGGAGCAGCACCTCGCGGTTCAGGCTCCAGAACGCCTCGACCGTCGACCGGATCGAGCGCACGGTCTCGCAGATCGCGACCCCCACGCCTTGGGTGCCCGGGTGCAGCTTCACGACGATCGGCGGACCACCGAGCAGCTCGATGGCACTGTCGATGTGCTCGGGATTGCGCAGGGCGAGGGTGCGAGGCACCGGGAGTCCGGCGGCGGTGAGGACCTGGCCGGCCATGATCTTGTTCCGCGACAGCTCGAAGGCGCTGCTGCCGTTCAAGACCGGAATCCCCAGCAGTTCGAACTGGTCGACGACCGGAAGGCCAAATGGCATCGCCGAGGCGCCCACGCGCGGAATCACGACGTCGAACGAAGCGAGTTCGACGATAGGATGGGCCAGTGCGAGCCCAAACTCCAAGCTTCCGATGAGCGCATTGTACGGATCCACGATGCGAACGTCGTGCTGCTTGCGGCGGCCGGCGTGCGCGATTCGGGACGTGCTGTACAGGGTGGGCCCGCGTGAAAGCACGCAGATCTTCATGGACTGTTCAATCCGGCGAGGACAAGGATGAGGACCGCAAATGCGGCAAAGCTGATGATGCCTACGGCGAGTACGAAGATGAAGCGCGAAATCTGGTAGCCCGCCGACGACCCGCGTGGATCCCGGGTCGGCCCGCGCGGTGGGGGGGCGGGAACCGTCTGCATGAGCTGCACGGACATATGGGACGGCGACGGCGCCTGCTGCGGCTGCGGCGCTTGCTGCGCCGGTTGAGTCTTGCCGGCGCGGTCGTAGTCGAGCTCCAGCGGTCCGTCGTTCGCCGCGAAGGCGGACTGTGGGCTACCTTTCATCGGCGTCACGTGGACGGGGCGCGCGGCGGGGGTCGGCAACGCGTCCAATCGAGGGTGCGAGTGTTCCTGCAACAGCTCCGGCTCGGGTGCCGCGACGAGGTGCTCGAGGTGGCTCAACGCCTCCTGGGCATTCTGCAGGCGATCGCGTGGATTCTTGGTGATCATGAGCGCGATCCACTCCCGCCACCGATACGGCACGTCGCTGAGGTCCAAGGGCTCCGGGCTCAGCAGTTGCTGCATCACATCGGCGTGGCGCTCGCCGTCGATGCGCATCCGACCCGTGAGCCACTCCGCGATCACGAGACCGAGCGCGAACAAGTCGATGTTGGGACCACACGGATCACCGACCGCTTGTTCGGGTGCGGCGTAGCGGGGAGTTCCCATGAATCCGCCCGCCCTCGTCTGGACCAGTGTCGCTCCCTCTTCACCGTCGTTAAGCAACCGCGTGGCTTTGGCGATCCCGAAGTCGACGAGTTTCGCGGTCTGCCGGCCCTGCTCGTCTTTCACCACGATGATGTTTTCGGGCTTCAGATCGCGGTGGAAGATGTGTTTGGCGTGCGCGACGTCCAAGGCGCCCAGCAGCTCGCGCACCATCGGGATCGCCGCTTCCGAATCAATCGGTCCGTCGGACCCGAGGAGCTGGTCGATCGCGTGTCCCTCGAGCAGCTCCATGACCAGATAGTGGCCGTAGGGGCTAGTGCCGAACCCGTAGACCGCGACGATGTTCGGGTGGGAGATCGCGGACAGGATCTCCGCTTCCTGGCGCATCCGCGCGATGGCGGACGGGTCGTTGTTGCCGGCGTTCGTGCGCAGGATCTTGACCGCGATCTTCCGGTCCTCAATCGTGTCGATCCCCGCCCACACATCGCCGTAGCCGCCCGAGGCGAGGCAATAGTCCGTGCGCCAGCGATCGTCGAGCAGCGCCCCGCGGGTGACGGCGAGCGTGCCGGCGACGACCTTGACGTCGGTAGGTGTGCCGCCGGTGTCCGACGCGGCGGACTTGAGTTTGCGTTGGGTGGGCAGCTCGATCCGCTTGATCGTCGGGGGCCCATCTTGGGTGTCGTGGCGCCGGATCGTGGGCGGCCCGTCCGGTAAGTCGTCGTCCGCGTCGACGGACGTCTCGCGAACGAGCGTCTGCCCCGTAGGCGTCGCGTCGAAGATCTTCTGATCCGTCGGCGTCCGGTCGGACTCGGTGGACATGAGGGAAAGCTCGCGCGGCTACGACTATCGAGGATTCAGAACGGCCGATACCTCGGCTCGCTCATGATGAATGGGTTGGGCGAAGCTTTCAAGCCGTGGCGCCACTACTCCTCGGCGACGATGTTGTAGCGATAGCCCTGCTCGGTCAGGAACAGCTGTCGCTTGCTGGAGAACTCCTGTTCGTTGGAGTCCCGCGTCACCACCGAATAGAAGTGAGCGGTGTTGCTGTCGCGCTTGGGCCGCAGCACGCGCCCCAGCCGTTGGGCTTCCTCCTGACGGCTGCCGAACGTGCCCGAGACCTGGATCGCGACGCTCGCGTCCGGCAGATCCACGGCGAAGTTCGCGACTTTGCTCACCACGAGTACGCCGACTTGCCCGCTGCGAAACAGCTCGTAGAGCTCGTCGCGCTTCCACTGCGGCGTCTGCCCGGTGATGATCGGCGCGTCGGCCATCTCCGAGATCTCGGCGAGCTGGTCCAGGTACTGGCCGATGATGAGGACCTGTTCGCCCTGGTGGCGATCGAGCAACCGGCGAATGACCCGCAGCTTGCGTACGTTGGTCGCCGCGACACGGTACTTGTCGCGCGGCTCCGCGATCGCGTACTCGAGCCGCACTTGCTCGTTGATGAACGGTACGCGGATCTCGGTGCACTCGGCCGTCGCGATCCAGCCCTGCTTTTCCAATACGCGCCACGGCACGTCGTACTTCTTGGGGCCGATGAGGCTGAAGACCTCTTCTTCCTTGCCATCCTCGCGGACCAGCGTCGCGGTGAGTCCGAGGCGACGGCGGCTCTGCAGGTTCGCGACAGCACGAAACACCGGCGCCGGCAGCAGATGGACCTCATCGTAGATGATGAGCCCCCAGTTGCCGCTGTTGAAGAGGTGGAAGTGCTCGAACTCCGCGTCCTTCGCCTTTCGGTAGGTGAGGATCTGGTACGTCGTGATCGTGACGGGCTTGATCTCTTTCGTGGCGCCCGAGTACTCGCCGATGTCCTCCGGATCGATACACGTCTTGTCCAGCAGCTCGTCGCGCCACTGGCGCAGCGCCGTCGTGTTCGTGGTCAGGATCAACGTCTGCGCCGCGACTTCGTGCATCGCGCCGATCCCCACGACCGTCTTCCCCGCGCCACACGGCAGAACGATCGTCCCGCTGCCCCCGCGCACGCCTCCGCTGGCCCAGAACGCGTCGACGGCGTGGCGTTGGTACTCGCGCAGGCCGAACGGCTGACCATCGCTGGTCTCCGTTTGCAGCTTGATCTCCATCGGCTCGCCCGCGACGTAGCCGGCGAGGTCTTCGACCGGAAAACCGACGCGAATCAGAGCGCTCTTCACAAAGCCGCGCTCGCCGCGTTTGACCATCACGCGGTCGCCCTCCAATTCGCCGTCGAGGAACGGAATCACGCTCTTCTGACGCGTGACCTCCATCAGCAGCGTGGGATCCACAGACGTCAGATAGAGGTCGTCGCCGTCCTCGATCAGTTTCAGGCGGCCGTAGCGGCGCATGAAGTCTTCGATGTCGGCGACGAGGTTCTGCGGCACCGGATACTTGCTGAATCGCGTGAGTTGCTCGACGACGCGCGGGGCATCCATGCCCAGGGAAGCGGCGTTCCACAGCGAAAGCGGGGAGATCCGGTAGGTGTGGATGTGTTCGGGCGACTTGACGAGCTCCGCGAACACCGACAGCGCATCGCGCGCTTCGTCGAAGAGGGGGGCCGCCGTCTCGAGCAGGACCGTGCGGTCGGATTGGACGATGAGCGGGTTGGCAGGGTCAAAGGACATCAAAGGCCTCGCTGCGGGGGGAGGGCTTGTACGACCTCCACGGGTTCGGCGCAACCCCTCGATTGCGCGCCCGCCCGCGATGAACGATGGTGAAACCGTGAAACTCCTCGGTAATTTCGTCATTGAAGAGTTGCTCGGCGAGGGCGGCATGTCCGTCGTGTGGAGCGGCCGCCATCTCGTGCTGGGAACCGAGGCCGCGATCAAAGTGCTGCGTCCGCAGTTTGCCGACGGCGAACCCCATCGCGCGGCGTTTTTCGCCGAAGCGCGGTCGCATGCGAAGCTCTCGCACCCTGGCATCCTGCGGATCTTGGACGTCGGCGAGGTGGACGAGGCCGGTGCGGAGGCCCTGGCAGGCACGCGAGCCGGCGCGCCGTTCATTGTGATGGAGCGCGCCGCGGGTACGCTCGAAGCCGACCTGCCGCTGTCGAGCTGGACCGCAGCACATGGTGTCTTGCAAGAAATCCTCGACGCGCTGGCCCATGCGCACGCCCGGGGCGTGATCCACCGCGATCTCAAGCCGGGCAACGTGATGCGGACCGAGACGGCCGGGCAGTCCACCTATCGCGTGGGCGACTTTGGCCTCGCGCACGGCCGCGACTCGACGCAGGAAGGCGAGGTCGCGATGGGGGCCACGGCCGGCACGCCGCTGTACATGGCCCCCGAGCAGATCAACGGCTTCTGGCGCGACTTCGGACCGGAGACCGATCTCTACGCGTTGGGGTGCGTCGCGTATCGGCTGGTGTGCGGGCGTCCGCCATTCGACGGCGATACGCTGTTCCAGATCGTGACGGGCCACGCGGCGGACCCCCCACCCCCGCTGACCCCGATCTTTGCGGTGCCGCCGGGGCTCGAGGCGTGGATCTTTCGTCTGCTGGAGAAGGCGCCGCACGAGCGATACCGCCGCGCTGCGGACGCGGCCCATGCCCTGCGAGAGCTGACTGCCGGGTTCGAGGATCCGCAGAGCGGACTGCAGGACGTGCAGACGCCGGTGTGGACGTTCGGCGAAGATACGCTGGTCGACGCCGACTTCCAGCCGTCGGGGGCGTTGATCGCCCCCGGCGCGGCGCGCTCGGCGATGGCGGGGGATGGGCTGGGGTTGTTCGACCTCGCCGAAGGCCCGCTCGTCGGTCGCGACGAGGAGTCGAAAGTGCTGCGCACGACGTTGCTCGCCGCCCGCCAGCATCGCGGGGCGTCGGTCGTCTTGCTGCGTGGGCCGGCCGGCGTCGGCCTGTCGAGGCTCGCGCGCTCATTCGCAACGCGGATGGACGAGCTGGGGCTCGCGTTTGTACATCAGGCGACGCACACGCCGGTGCAAGCCGCGCACGAAGGCCTCGCGGGGATGTTGGAGTCCCACTTCGGCAGCTGGGGACTCGATCGCACCGAAGTCAGCGGTCGAGTCGCGAAGAGCCTCAATGCGTTCGGCGGCACGGTGTCCGCGGACGCGGCGGCCGCCGTCGTGGAAGTCATCTGCCGGTCTCGCGCCCCCGACGAGGGTCCGGGCTACGCATTCCGCACGAGTCGTGAGCGCAGTGCATTGCTCGACGCCGCGCTGCGCGCGGGTCACGACGATCGACCGCGCCTGTTCTTGTTCGATGACGTGCAGTGGGGCCGCGAGTCGCTGGAGTTCGTGCGCGATCGGGTCGAAGCCGACGCCGAGGCGGTGTTCGTGCTGACCGTGCGCGACGAGGCGGCGGCCAACTCGTTCTCCGACGCCGTGTTGAGCCAGCTCGCCGCGTCACCGAACGCGTGCGTGATCTCGCTGAGCCCACCAACCAACGCGGAGGTGCGGCGCTTCGTCTCCTCGCTGCTGGAGTTTGCGCCCGCGGCGACGAAGGCGATCGCGGACGCTGCGGGGGACGAGTTTCGGCTCGCGCGCCAGATCGTCGGCCTCCTGTTGGAGACCGACGCGCTCAAGCTGACGCCGGCCGGCTTCGCGCTCGCCGTCGAGCCCAGCTCACTGCCCGACGGTTGGCCCGAGCTCTGGGAGCGTCGCTTCGACGTGATCCTCGACCGATGCGGCCTCGAACCCGAGGCGTGGTACGGCTTCGAAGTCGCCGCCGAGCTCGGCCACTACCCCGAACCCGGCGAGCTGGTCGACGCGCTGGAGTACGCCGGCGTGGGGCTCGACGCGAGGCTTCTGGAGGCGCTGGCAGGCCGTGGGTTGATCGACTCGCACGGCGACGGGTGGTCTTTCGCCGAGGAGTCGCTGGTCTGGCACCTGCGCGCACGCGTTCGCGAGTCGGGTCGAATTGGCGCGTGGAGCAGGGCGTGTGCGGATGCGATCAGCGAGCGTGCGCCAACTCGTGATCGCGCGTCGCGGATCGCGTGGCACCGCATGGAAGGGGCCGACTACGCCGCGGCGTTTGGGCCGATGCGGTTCGCGATTCGCAACTTCACGACCGTCGACCCGGATCGTGCCGATGAACTGCTCGATTGGTGGGGCGCGGCGTGCACGGCGCTAGCGCTGCCCAAGGAGTCCCGCC
>JBFIHF010000088.1:0-18733 GCA_041601915.1 Bradymonadaceae bacterium | reverse complement strand
TGCGACGACTTCGACCTCCCACCGGCGCATCCGCCCAGAAAACCTGACGAATCGAGCCGCGTGGAGGACGAGGAGGCGTGACGACGCGATGCTTCAGCATCGTGGAGGAGCGACGACGAAGTCATCGTCGCGGCTCGTTCGGCAGGCGCCGCGCGAGTTTTCCCGCAGTGTGCTAGGTCGTGAGTTTCTCGAACATCTGGCGCAACGGGGCTTCGCCTCGGAATCCCATGGAGACGTCCTGGACGTCGCGGCCGCGCATGGCGACGACCATCGGGATCGATTGGACGTTGAAGGCCTGAGCCAACTCGCGCTGCTCCTGAACGTTGCACTTGGCAACCTTCACTTTGCCGTCGTACTCCACGGCGAGCTTGTCGAGGATCGGGCCGATCGCCTTGCAGGGCCCGCAGTAGGGCGCCCAGAGGTCCACGATCACCGGCACATCGCTGTTCACGACTTCGGCTTCAAAGTTTTCGGCGGTCAACTCGATGGCTTCGGACATCGCGGCTCCTGTGGTTCGGCTCAACTCGCATGGGATTCGGCGAGTCTGTCGGTGGATTCGAAATACTGGTGGGCCCCCCGAAAAGCAAGCGCGGGCTTCATTTGTCGAAGCCGGCGAGCGCCTCGGCGAGTTCATCCTGCACCCGCCTCAGAGTCCACGCCCGCACCGGCGGATCATTGATCAGCACCGCGTAGGCCAGCGTGCGTCCAGACTTCGTGACGAGGTAGCCGGACAGCGCGGTCACGTCATTGAGGGTCCCCGTTTTTCCGCGGAGGGTGTCGCGCGTGATCGATTTGCCGAGCCGCTTCGCGAGCGTTCCGTCGCGGCCCGCGGCCGGAAGCGATGAGGCGAACTCCGGGTACGTGCTCCGCTCGGTCATCCAGTCGAGCAGCTCGACGAGCTGACGAGGGGTGATCTCGTTGCCGGTGTACAGCCCGCTGCCGTTGAGGCTCTTGAATCCGGTGGTGCTGATGCCGGCCTTGCTCAGGAACTTCTCCGTAAACGCCGCGGACCGCGCGGCGTCGGCCGGCTTGCCGGCTGCGGCGACCATTCGGTACAGCATCTCGGCCATGAAGTTGTTCGACCACTTGTTCATCAGGAACACCACATACGCGAGCGGCGGAGACTCATGGTAGACGAGCGTTTTGACGCCGTTGGGCCGCTTGCCCGCACTCACGGTGCCGTCGACGTCGATCCCGGCGGTACGCAGCGCCGTCAGCATCGCAGACCCCGAAAACAGGGTCGGATTGTCGATACGCTTGCGCACGTGCTCGGCCTCGGAGTTCTGACCGATGCTGCCGCTCAGCGTGATCTTGGTCCCGTTGCCACTGGTCTCGGACTTCGCGCCGACTTTTGCGCGCGTGCCGGCCGCGGTGGTGACATTGTTCACGATCTCGACGTGGTCGTTGGGCGGAATCAGATGGACGCGGGCTTTGTCCCCCGATTTGAGGCCCGGTCGCACCACGACGGTTTGTGCGTTGTAGTTCACCGAGACGGCGCCGACCGGGGCTCGGTAGGAGGCATCCTCGTCCTTCTGGTCGTACCCGGGCGGCATGAAGCCAGAGCTGAACGCCGAGTCGTCGACGACGACCCCGCCGGTCACCTTCGTGACGCCCATCGCGCGAAGCTCACTGGCCAAGCGCAGCAAGTCTTCCCACATCAGCAGCGGATCGCCTTCGCCGCTGAGGTACACGGTGTCGATCGTGCTGCCATCACCCTTGGCGCCGAGCCGCGTGATAAAGACGTGCTCCGGCCCCATCGTCTCCAGCGCTGTGGCGGCCGTGACGAGTTTCATGTTCGAAGCGGGATTGAAGGCTTGATCGGCGTTGAGCGAGTAGACGACCTCGTTCGTCCCGACATCGACCGCGTAGATGCCGACCTTCGACTTCTGGAGCGCATCGAAGGCGAGGACCTTCTTCATCGCGCTGTCGATGCCCGAGGTGTCGAGTTTCTGCGCGTAGGCGGGCGGGGCCAACGCGAGGACAAACAGAATCGAGGCGAGAAACGTTCGCATGTTGAGCACGTGGTGGAGGTCGCGGGACTGCGAACAGAACTCGCACAGGGGCGCATTCCACGCAAGTCGCGAGGTCGTCGGGCTGGGGGAGTGGGGCGGGTAGGTCGAGCTAGAAGATCGTTTCCAGACGTCCGAGCAGACCTTCGGTCTGCTCGACGGTGCCGACGGTCATGCGCAGGCAACCGGCCATTCCGGGATAGTCGGAACGGTCGCGGACGTAGACGCCTTCATCGACGAGCAACTCGACGGTCCGTGCGACGTCGGCGACGCGGACCACGACGAAGTTCGCGCTCGTCGAGTGTGCCTCGACCCCGCGATCGGCGAAGAAACTGCAGACGAGTTTCTTCGATGCGGTCACCTCGTCGACAAACCGGTCGAGGTAGGCGAGGTCGTTCAGCGCCGCACACGCGCCGACTTGCGCGAGCGTATTGACGCTCTTGGAGTTGTAGATGCGCCGCAATCCCTCGATGACGCGCTCGCCCGCGGCGAGGTAGCCGACCCGCAGCCCGGCGAGACCAAACGCTTTGGAGAACGTTCGTGTCACGACGAGGTTGCTGTGCTGACTCACGAGGTCAATGCCGCTGACGCGGCAGAACTCGTAGTACGCCTCATCGAGCAGAACCAGCGCGTTGGGGAAGTCGTCGCAGAACGCCGAGACTTCAGCGGGGTTCAGCGTCGCGCCGGTCGGGTTGTTCGGGCTGACGAGGTACACCATCCGCACGTCCGGCGACATCGCGCGGCGGACCGCGGCGATATCTGCCGCGAACGGGTTCGCCAACTGCACGGGCCGAATCTGGGCGCCGCGTGCCTGGGCGAACACGACAAAGTGGTTGTAGGTCGGCACCGGAACCACGACGACATCGCCGGCGTCGAGGTAGGTGTTGCAGATCAGCGCCAGCGCTTCGTCGCTGCCGTTCGTCACGAGAATCGAGTCCGCGTCAACGCCGGTGTACTGGCTGAGCTGCGCCCGAAGCTGCGAACTGCCGAGCTCCGGATACCAGTTCAGGCCCCCGTCGTTGAGCATGAAGTCTTGGATCGCCTCGTTCACGCGTGGACTCGGCGCAATCGTGGACTCGTTCCAATCGAGCTTGAAGATTCGAGCGGCACGCGCTGGATTCGGACTCCCAGCTCGATTCACCGCCTCGTAAGGCGTGAGTTTCGCGATCGACCGCGACACCGAAATACCCGCGCTACCGCCCAGATCGGGGTCCCACGCGTCGACCGAACTCAGATGTATGACCGGTTTGCCCATGTACTACGCAGCGTGTCGGTACTCCAGGCCCCATGATAAAGCGAGGGATAGTTAGGTGGGTTGATCGCTGGTGTCAAGCGATCCCCCGCCCCGCTAACTGACGGCCATACGGAGTGCCAAGTTCATTCCATTTTTGGGGCGTTCAATAAAATGCCCACAGTCTTCTAACACGGTTGATCCTCCCACGGAACCTCGGAACGCACCAGTTTTCAGTCGTCGGTGTCGCGGGTCTGAGGGACCCAGGAATGTTCGGTTGGTACGAACGTTGGTATCGCCAGTCGCGATGCGACCTTCCGCGGATTCTTCGTTGGCGTGTAGCCGAGCCGCAAGGTACGAAGATAGCTCCTTTACTCGCCGAGATCGGCCCATGAACGTCATTCGATATCAGCTCGACAACGGGCTCAATGTGGTCCTCCAGCCGCAACACACCTCTCCTGTCGTCGCGTGCAACGTGTGGGTCGGCGTCGGATCGGCCGATGAAGAGCCCCATGAGGCCGGCCTCGCCCACGTCCACGAGCACATGTTGTTCAAAGGCACCCGTCGCCGCGGGGTCGGCGAGATCGCGCGAGAAGTGGAGTCGTCGGGGGGACATATCAACGCGTTCACCTCGTTCGATCAGACCTGCTACTACGTCGTGATGAGCTCGCGTTTTTTTGCCTCGGGTCTCGATATCCTCGCCGACGCCATCCGCTACAGCGAATTCGAGGCCGAGGAGTTGTCGCGGGAGTTGGAGGTGATTCAGGAAGAGATCAAACGCGGCAACGACGATCCGAATCGCGTCGTGTCGCGGATGCTGTTCGAGACCGCCTACGCGACCCACCCCTACCGATTGCCCGTGATCGGAACCAAAGAGAGCGTCGACTCGTTTGACCGCGAGCACGTGCTGGCGTTCTTCAAGAAGCACTATCGACCCGACAATATGACCGTGGTTCTGGCGGGCGACTTCGCCGAAGCCGAGGCGCGTCGCCTGGTCGACCAACAGTTTGCCGACTTCGAGTCCCCCAAACGCGGTCCCGTGCCGCGCACCAAGGAGCCCGAGCAGGTCGAACCCCGCGTCAGCGTCGGCGCCCAGGATATCCAGAGTTCGTTGTTGCGATTTGCTTTCCACATCCCGGAAGTGCTGCACCCCGACACCGTGGCACTCGATGTCCTGGGCGCCGTGATGGGGTTTGGGGAGGCGTCGCATCTGCATCGTGTGATTCAGCGGGACCGTGAGCTGGTCAACGGAATCTATGCCGGGACCTACACCCCCAAGGACGACGGGCTGTTTGTGGTGGGCGCGGACTACGAGCTCGAGGACGGCCGCGATCATTCGTATCTCGCGGAGGCCGTGCTCACGGAGGTCTTCCGGTTCCGAGAGATGAAAGTCACCGATATCGATCTGGCGCGCGCTCGCACGCTGATCGAGAGTCGCGAGATCTACGGCAAGCAGACCGTGGAAGGGATCGCGATGAAGCTCGGTCAGGGCATCATGGTGACCGGGGACCCCGATTTCGACGCGAAATACTACGCGGCGCTCGCGCAGGTCACCCCCGACGACGTCCGACGCGTGGCTCGTGAATACCTGCGTCGCGACAACACCACCGTCTGCCTGCTCCACCCGACCAGCGAGACACCGCCGGCGGACAGCGCGCTGATCGCGGCCATTGAGGCGGCGACCGCGCGCATCGCAGTCGACGCGGTGAGTCCCGCGGTCAGCACCGCGGGCGATGGCGTCGTCGTCGTGGATGTCCCGGACGGACCCCGTGTGATCGTGCAGGAAGATCACGCCGTGGAGACGTTCGCGATCCGGGCGATGACGCTCGGTGGGCTGCGGTACGAGACGCCCGCCACAAACGGCGTCAGCTGGCTGCTCGGCGAGTTGATCACGCGCGGCACGCCGTCGCGCAGCGCGGTCGAGATCTCGCACGCGGTCGAGTCGATGGCGTCGTCGGTGGAGGGTGTGTGTGGGCGTCACTCGTTCGGCCTCGGTGCCGGGGGGCTCACGCGCTTCTTTGACTCTACCTTCGAAATCTTCGCGGACTGCCTAGTCAATTCGTCGATCCCCGATGACGAGTTCGAGCGCGAACAGCGTCTGCTCCTGCAGAGCTTGCGCAGTCGGCAGGATCGCCTCGGTGCCGTGAATTTCGATCGCTTCGCCGCGGAGTTTTTCGGCGCGCACCCTTACGGCATGCCGGTGGTCGGGACGCTGGACTCCGTCGGCGGGCTCACCGCCGACGTCGCCCGCGGCTTCTTCGACCGGGTGCTCCGCCCGCAAGACCTCGTCGTCGGTGTGGTCGGCGACGTCGACGCGGCGGAGGTTGTCGAGCTTGTGAAACGGCATCTGGTGCAGCCGAGCGAGCAGGAACGATGGACCCCGAACGTGTCCGCGACGCCCCAACGCCCGGGGCGTTCGGTCGTGTTGGGCGAGCTCGCCAAGGAGCAGGGCTTTGTGACGGTGGGCTTCGATGCGCCGCAGATGGGCACCGACGCGCGCTACGCGATGGAGGTGCTGCACGCGATCCTGTCCGGCCAGGGGGGGCGTCTGTTCTACGAACTGCGCGATCGGCAGTCGTTGGCCTACTCGGTCTACGCCAGCATGCTGCTCGGGCTCGATGGTGGGTCGTTCACGATCAACATCGGCACGAGCCCCGAGAAGATCGAACAGGCGGTCGCCGGGATCTTCGCGGAGGTGGAACGGCTGCGGACGGAGCCGCCCACGGCCGTCGAGATCGAGCGGGCCCAACGCTATCTGATCGGCAGTCACGATATCGGGCTTCAGCGCAACAGTTCGCGCGCGATGGCGTTCGCCCTCGATGAGCTGTACGGGTTCGGCTACGCCAGAACCCTCGCGTACTCCGATCGAATCGCGGAGGTAACGAGCGAGGATCTGGCGCAATTTGTGGACAGTTACCTCGTCGCGGACCGCTCCGTGATCGCGGTGACGAAGCCCCCCGGCGTCGACATCGACCTGCGCCAATACGCCGGCGATTGAGGACCGCCCGCCAAGAGATGGTGGCGGGAGTTTGCGGTGGGTTCGCTGCGTTCCTATACTGAGTGTAACGCTTCGGCCCACAACAATTCGAAGGTCCACGTATGGCAATCCTTCCCCGCACACTGCTGACGCAGCCGGCCCCGGCCGCTGTCGCCGCGGTCGCGCTCCTTGGCTTCACGCTCCTCGGCATGACGGCGCATGAGCAGCTCCAGCGGGAGCAGCTCCACGCCACCTATGTGTCCCCCTGTGCCGATCTCGAGGCCGAGCTCGGGGCACGTCCGTACTGGCAGGAGGTCGAGTACGTTCGCTACGCGTATTGCCTCGGCGAGCACCAAGACGATCGCGGTGCCGTCGACGTCGCGAGCGAGGGACTGCAGCGCTATCCCGGGTCGGGGGCGTTGTATCATCTGAAGGGCTACCACGAGATCGGTCTGCGTGAATTCAGCGCCGCCGTCGAGACGCTCGAGGCCGGGCTCCGCGCCGTGCCGAACCCGAAGAGCGGGGTGATGGAGAACAACCTCGCCTGGTCGTATCTGTGGACCGGCGAAGGCGGTACCGAGCGCGCCCGCGCACTGTACAAGACGTCGCTTGCCCGCGACCCCTACGTCTGTGAGGCCTTGCACACCGGCCTGTTCGTGGAGTTCGAGATCGCGCGGTCCTCGGAAGGGATCGCGCAGGCCGAGGCGTGGCGGAACTTTCAGTCGCTGCGCAATCGGTATCAGGACTGCGAGAATCGCGACGCCGGATGGGAGACCGCGGCCGAGACCGCCAGCGCCGCGGTGCTGTTCGCCGAGAGCGAGCGGTTGATGGCGACGGTGTGGGATCAGCAGGGACTGGGCCTGACGATGCGGCTGACGGCCATCAATCTGCGCCGAAACTTTCCGGCGGCTTCGGTCGCCGCCATGTGCCGCGATGCGATGCCGCTGACCGATCTGCGTGAAGTGTGCATCGACGAGGTCCAAGGCGCCATGCGGGTCACCCGCTCGCACCGACGCTGATCGGTCCGCGAACCACGAGACTGACTGGCAGAACCGATCGAGGCCGAGTATCTTGCGGTGCGGAATTCTCGGGGAACGCCTCATGACGACTCGGCCGGGCAAACGCGTCTCCACAAAACCGATCGACGCGCCCGAGCATCTCGTCGGGCGGGTACTCGACGGTCGGTATCGGCTGGAGGACGTCCTCAACGTCGGCGGCATGGGGATCATCTTCCGTGCCCAGCAAATCGCCACGGGTCGGACCGTCGCGATCAAGGTTCTTCGCCCCACCTTGTCGACGGACCTCGACCTCAACACCCGTTTTCAGCACGAGATCGAGACGCTCAGTCGGCTCAGCCACCCCCATATCGTATCGCTGCACGACTGCGGCCAAGATGTCGCGGGACTGCACTATCTGGTGATGGAGTTCGTCGCCGGCCGCACGATGCACGAGATGCTGCAATCCTGCGAGCTGACGCTGCCCGAGATCCTCAGCGTGTTCGCGCAGGTCTGTGACGCGCTCGTCGAGGCGCATGCGCGTGGCATCATCCATCGCGATCTCAAGTTCGAGAACATCATGGTGCGGCGCTTCGATGATGGTCGCCCCCACGTCACGATTCTCGATTTTGGTGTCGCGAAGCTTCTGACGCGCTCCGACTCGGTGACACGCACGGGTGAAGTGCCGGGCACGCCCGGGATCATCGCACCCGAACTCGTCGACGCGGCGCCCCCCAGTCCGCAGTCGGACCTGTACAGCGTCGGGGTTCTGATGTTCACCGCGCTCTCGGGCAGCGCGCCCTTCACCGGCGAGAACGAGTTCGAGCTGATGCGTGCGCACAAGACCCACGAGCTTCCGCGGCTGGAGGAACTGGTGGCCGACCGCGCGCCAGAGGCTGCGATCGAAGTCGTCTATGAGCTGACGCAGAAGGACCCGAAGCTGCGCCCGCGCAGTGCCTCCGCGGTGCGGGACCGCCTGGAGCGGATCACGACCGACCTGCGTCGCACGCAGCCCGACGTCTCCCGATACATCCCACCGCGCGGGGACGGGTTTCCGTCCATCGAGCAGCTCGCCGGCCTTACGGCGACCGATCGATCGACAGAGTTTCTCGATCTCACCAACCCGCCATCCGACGAGCAGCCGTCGCGCCTGGAACGCGAGCTCTTGCTCGCACCCACATCCGTCGTGGGGCTCTTGATCACGCTGTTGATCGTGGTGGTCGTGGTGCTGCTGTACTTCGTCTACACGATCGTGGTCGTCAAGCCGGGGTAATCGGGCGGGCGACGCCGATCGTCAGCGCATTTCGCGCTCGGTGGGGTAGACGTTGTCGTTCTTCATCGCCGTGATCTGCTTCAACGCCCACAGATGGTAGTTGAGGCGCTCATCGGGGAAGTACGCTTTGAGGCGATTGAGAATCGTCGCCATCTTCTTGTAGTCCTTGTAATCCTCTTGGGCGAAGTAGTTCGCGCGCTCCCGGAGGAAGCGCGAACGCATCGCGGCGGCCGCTTCGGCCTTCATCGTCTTGACGCCCTTCATCTCCGTGGGAGGCGGGTCGATGTTCTCCTTCGCGAGCAGCTCGGTGGCCCGCTCGAGCTGCATGAAGCCGTCGTTGAGGTTGATGATGTCGGCTTCCTGCCGCTCCAGCATCACCTTGCCGATGTTGAATGCACCGATCGCTTGCTCGCGGCACTGGGCGACGCCGATGCAATCGACGTCGGACTTGCGCCACGCGATCATCGGCTCGAGCAGGTCGACGGCCTCGACGACCTCGGGCTCTTGGCCGATCTTGACGATCGTGTCGCCGCCATAGACGAACAACAAGAACACCAGCCCGACCGCGACGATCCCGCCCATCACCACCATCGGATTCGTGCCGCGGTTCTGGGCGTCGGCGACGGCCTGGGCCTTCTGCATTTCGTGGAAGTCGGTGAGCGAGTCCTTCTGGGCGGGCAAGGCGTCGGCGTTCGCGGCGATCTCCTCCCAGGAGACGAGCCCGTCGGCGCTGGCCTTGGACTGGCTCTTGGCGAGCTTTTCGTGCTCGGCCATGCTGGGGAAGCCGCCCGTGATCCGGGCTGCGGTTTGAAAATCGACGGTGGCGTCGGGCGACGGCATCTGGCCGGGGGCCTGGTAGATGCCCGATGCCGAGGCATGCATGCCCGCGGTCGACGCGGCGGGGAACTGGGGCCCTGGGGCGCCGTAGACGGGTTGCTGCACGCCGGTTTGCGGATTGGGATAGGACTGGCCGGCGGGTCGGGGCGGTGCGAATTGCGACCGAAACACGAAGGCGAGCTGTCCGAACATCAACTGGCAGCCGTCGTACAGCGGGACTTCACCGCCGACTTGCTGGCCGTCGATCGCGGTCAAGCCGCCGCGAGAGAGTACGACGAGCTTGTAGGCTTGTCCGTCCCAGGCGACCACGGCGTGCTGTCGCGACACGGTCGGGTGATCCAGCGTGAAATCGGCACCACGATCGCGTCCGATGGAGACGTGAGGGGTACTGAACTCGAACGCGCGCCCCTGTGCTCCGTCCGCGGTTTGGAGGGTAAAAGTCGTCATTTCGCCTGTAGTATCGTCGAGCGAGAGCGACAAAGAGTTCGTGCCGCCTATGTGGCTAGACGCATCATGCAAAAAACACCAGTCACCTAGTTTCCACGACCAGCGCTGGAAAGTCTAGACTGACTGGCATACAATCAAGGCGCGTTGACGTTCGGTGCTCGCACCGCACGCCCTGACCCCGAGGATAGTATGACCGTGACCCCCCGTTCCATCTTGCGAAGCCCCACGCTGATTGTGGCGTTGATGATCAGCGCCGGGATCGCCATTCTGGGCCTCGCGCTGTTCGCGTCGGCGTTTTGGACTTCGCAGTCGACCGGGTGTCGTTCGACGCAGAGCACGCCGCGGGTCGATCCGATCTCGCCGTTGCGTGGCGGTGGCTGTGACCATGTGTTGCGGGAGCACGGCAGCTCGCTGGCGTCCTGGCAGCACGACGATTGGGTCAATCTCACCGCGTGCTTCGAACGTCAGGATGATCACCGGCGCGCCGTGACCGCCGCATCGCACGGGTTGAGCTACTACCCGCAATCCGAAACGCTGCACAACACCCGCGGATACCACCTCATCGTGCTTGAGGAGTACGATCAGGCTGTGATCGACCTGCGCGTCGCGCTGCAGGCCGTCACGCCGACCGATGGGGTGATGGAGAACAATCTGGCGTGGGCCGGGTTGTTCGCGTCCGACCGGATGACGTTGAGCGAGGCTCGACGTCACATCTACAGCTCGCTGAATCGCGGCGGAAGCTGTGAGGCCTACCACACCGCGATGTGGGTCGAGTACGCCATCGCGTCGCGCTCGTCGGGCACGACACGCGACAACGCCATCGCGGCGTACAATGATGTGCGCGCCAAGTACGAACCGTGCACCAGCCGCGTGGATCGCGGCAATCGGATCATCGGCTTCGAGGTCGCGGGGGCCGGGATTCTGGACGGCGAGATGCACAAGCTGACGATGGTGCAGATGTTCGAGCGCAACCAGATCGACGAAGGGTTCGCCCCGCATCGCTCCGATCTCGTGGCACGGAGCCTCGGCGCGATGAACATCGCCCGCACGGAGGTCGACCTCGCGTGCGCCGACATTGCGCCGGTGACGGCGGCACTGCCCGCCTGCCGCAAGGCGCTCCGCGCGGCGTTGTGCGGCCGCTGAGCCGCTGAGGTCGTTCGACCGCCCGGCTTCGGCCGGGCTTTTTTTTTGGTCGCGGCGCCCTTTGCCACACGGCGACGCAGGGCTACTGTGGCTCTCAAGTCTCCCCGCGAGCACCGAGCCATGGAGCCCTTGACGATCTATCAGTTGCGTAGCCAGGCCGACGCGCACTATCGCGCGGTCACCGCAACACCGGGTGTCGACGGGTTCTGTTCGTCGTTGGACTGGCTGTTGCCGGCCCATGAGGCCTTCATCCCCGACCACCCGCTGCATCTACGGGCCAGTGAGCACGGTTTTGTGACGCTGGCCCGGGGGTTCAACCCGCGGATTGGGCGCTATCTGCAGCCGTTGGAGGCGTCGTGGTGCCTCGCGAGCCCGTTCGTGGGGACCGATGTCGAAGCGCTCGTCGAGGAGTTCGCCGACGAGTGCGAGTCGCGGCTCGTCGATTGGGACCTGCTCTATCTGTCAGGGATTCCCCCGAATTCGCAGCTCTTCAGCCAGATTGTGCGCGCGTTCGGGCTTCGGCACCGGATCGGCGTCGGGCACCAAACCAATCGCTACATTGCGTCGCTGGAGGGGGGACTCGACGCCTACTTGTCGCGGCGTCGGGCGAAGTTTCGGGCGAATCTGCGGCGATCCCAACGGCTGGCCCACGACGCTGGGGTTACCTTCGAGATGGTGTCGTCGGTGACTGAACAGGGGAGCATGGCGCTCTACGAGCGGATCCTCGCCGTTGAGGAGCGCAGCTGGAAGGGCAAGTCGGGGACCGGAATCCTCGATGGTGGGATGAACACGTTCTACCGGATCATGCTGCCTCGGCTCGCGCGCCGTGGCGCGCTGCGCGTGCTGTTCGCCCGTCAGGCCGACCGGGATGTCGCGTTCGTGTTTGGCGGTCTGATCGATGGGACGTATCGCGGACTTCAGCTGAGCTTCGACCAGGACCTCGACAAGCTCTCGCTCGGCAATCTCGTACAGCTCGAGATGGTGCGCGCGCTGACCGACGAGGGGATCGCGGCGTACGACCTCGGCTCGGAGCTCGACTACAAGTCGCGGTGGGCGGAGTCGCGGCTCGAGACGGTCACGTTGTGGGTGTGGCGCTAGCACGCGACAAGTGGGCCGCTCCGCTGGTCCGCTGGTCTGCTGGTCTGCTGGTCAATTTCAAACTAAGACGCACACACGAACTATAGAACCACCACGCGAAGCGCCCGAGGCACTCGCGCTTCACGGGGGAGGCCGCCGGTTCACCAGCAGGCGCGAGGTTGCTCGACGCTTCGCGTGGTGGGTCCATGAACCGAGTGTGGGTCTTAGTTTGAATTTGACCGGCGACCAGCAGACCAGCAGACCAGCGGACCAGCGGACCAGCGGACCAGCGGATTCGTTGGCACGTTGAGTGATCACCTATGAGCACGCGGTTGACACCCCAACTCAGCGCATGATACGTGGCCGCCACTTGGGGCTCACCCCCACGAAATGGTCCGCACCCAACCAGCAGTTCACCCATGAATCTCGTCGCTACCATCCTGGGCTCCGTCGCAATCGACGTCGACTTTACCGCCATCATCATGGCGGTGTTGTTCATCGTCCTCTACTACGTGCTCCAGCACCTGATCGTGAATGATTACCTTCGGGCGCGGGAGCTGCGTCGCGACGCGGTGGAAGGGGCGCGCGAAGAAGCGAAGGAACACCAGTCGCTCGCCGAAGTGCGGATGCTGGAGTACGAGGACGAGATCAAGTCGGCGCGCCGCGAGGCCGCCGAGGTCCGCGACTCGTTGCGCGGTCAGGGAACGGCGGAGCAGGCCGATCTCGTTGCCGACGCGCGGTCGGAGATGCAGTCGACGCTGGCCCAGGAGCGGGCAAAGATCGCCGATCAGGTCGCGGCGGCCGAGAAGGAACTCGCGGGTCGAGCGACGGCGCTCTCCAAGGCGATTGTCGACAAGATCCTTCCGAGCATGAGCTGAGAGGAGCTTCCGTGACAGATCGCAGTACGCCAATCATCGTGTTGACGCTGGTCTTGCTCGCTCCGGCGACGGCGTTTGCCGGCGAGGCCGGCGGGGCCTTCCCCTGGGCGCATTGGGCAGTTTCGATGCTCAACTTCGCCGTGTTCCTGGGCGTCCTGATCTACTTTGCCGGTCCCAAGATTCAGACGTTCTTCAGACAGCGCGCGAACTCCCTCAAGTCGAACATCGAAGATGCCAAGCAATTGCGGGCCGAGGCGCAAGCGAAGCTCGATGAATACTCCGCCCGACTCGATGCGCTCGACACCGAGCGCGCGGCGCTGATGGACGACTATCATCAGCAGGGTGAGCGCGAGAAGGATCGCCTGGTCGCGGAAGCGAAGCGCCAGGTGGAGAAGCTTCGCGCCGATGCCGAGTTGATCATTCAGCAGGACGTGCGCAAGGCCGTCGCTCGGATCGAGCGGCAGGCGGTGGACCTCGCGGTCGACATGGCGCGCACGGCGCTCGAGTCGAAGCTCGACGAGCGCACGCACAACGGCCTCGTCGACGCGTACGTCACCGACCTCAAGTCGATGGGAGACTGACATGCAATCACTTGTCGCCAAACGCTACGCGCGGGCCCTGCTGGAGATCGGCGTCGAGAAATCGAACTATGCCGCGATCCAACAGCAAGTTCGAGATCTCGCCGAGTTGTTCGCGACGAGCGCGACGTTGCGCGTGATCGTGGCGAACCCCGGCGTGACGCTCGACGAGCGACGCAAGGTCGTGGACCAGCTGTCGTCGCGGATGAAGCTCGACCCCTTTGTACGCAACTTCATGATGCTGCTGCTCGACAACGATCGAGTGGACCATCTTGGAGCGATTGCGCAGGAACTCGACGAGCTCGTCGACGTTCATGCTGGAAACGTTCGCGCACATGTCACCACCGCGAGTCCTCTCAAGGATTCGCAGATCGCGGTCATCAAGGGCGCGATCGCCAAACTTACGGGAAAGAACGTGCTTCTCGAGACGGCGATAGACCCCGACATCGTCGGCGGTGTAGTGACCCGCGTTGGAAGCACATTGTACGACGGATCGGTCCGCACCCAGCTCAAGACGATCCGCGATTCGATTCTGGACGAAGTCTAAGCCGCAGTACGCCAAGAGGAAAAGATGGCGATTAACATCGAAGAGATTAGCTCGATCATCAAATCGCAGATCGAGAATTACGACAAGAAAGTCGAAGTCAGCGAGACCGGCAGCGTGATCTCGGTGGGCGACGGCATCGCTCGAATCTACGGGCTCGAATCCGCGATGGCGGGCGAGTTGCTGGAGTTTCCCCACGGTGTGTTCGGCATGACGCTGAACCTCGAGGAGGACAACGTCGGCGCCGCGCTGCTGGGAAGCGAGAACAAGATCGTCGAAGGCGACACGGTGAAGCGGACGAACCGCATCGTCGACGTCCCGGTCGGCCCGGCGCTTCTGGGCCGCGTCGTCAACTCGCTCGGGATCGCCGTGGACGGCAAGGGTCCGATCGAGACGACGGAGCGTCGTCGCATCGAGATCAAGGCGCCCGGCATCATCGCGCGGCAGGGCGTGCACGAGCCGATGCAGACCGGCCTCAAGGCGATCGATTCGATGGTCCCGATTGGACGGGGTCAGCGAGAGTTGATCATCGGCGACCGCCAGACCGGCAAGACCGCGGTGGCGATCGATACGATCATCAACCAGAAAGAGACCGGCGTGAAGTGCATCTACGTCGCGATCGGGCAGAAAGAGTCGACGGTCGCGCAGGTCGTCGAGAAGCTGCGCAAGCATGGTGCGCTCGAGTACACGTGCGTCGTCGCAGCGACGGCGTCGCACTCGGCGCCGCTGCAGTACATCGCGCCGTACACCGGTGTGACGATCGGCGAGTACTTCCGCGATCGCGGAGAGCACGCGCTCATCGTGTACGACGACCTCTCCAAGCAGGCCGTGGCGTACCGCCAGCTGTCGCTGTTGCTGCGTCGGCCTCCAGGTCGCGAAGCCTACCCGGGCGACGTGTTCTACGTGCACAGTCGCTTGTTGGAGCGCGCGGCGAAGATGTCCGCGGACGAAGGCGCAGGCAGCCTGACGGCTCTGCCGATCATCGAGACGCAGGCCGGTGACGTCTCGGCCTACATCCCCACGAACGTGATCTCGATTACGGACGGGCAGATCTTCCTGGAAGCTGACCTGTTCTACTCCGGCGTGCGTCCCGCGATTAACGTCGGTATCTCGGTGTCTCGCGTCGGTGGTAACGCCCAGATCTCGGCGATGAAGAACGTCGCCGGTACTCTGAAGCTCGACCTCGCCCAGTTTCGCGAGCTGGAGGCGTTCTCGCAGTTCGCGTCCGACCTCGACAAGGCCACGCAGATGCAGCTCGCCAAGGGCGAGCGGCTGGTCGAGATTCTCAAGCAGCCGCAGTACGCACCGCTGAACGTGTCGAAGCAGATCCTCGTGATCTTCGCGGCCAACGCCGGGTTCCTGATGGACTACTCCGTCGGCCAGCTCGGGGCGTTCGAGGACGGACTCTACGACTTCTCGGAGACCAAAGATCCCGAGATCTGGTCGAAGATTGCTGGAGACAAGAAGTTCGGCAAGAAGGTGTGGGACCTGGAGAAGCGTCGGCCCCATCGTCACGCCGAGGCGAGCGATGGCACCAACGCCGCGCTCGACGTGATCGAGGACTACGTGAAGGAATTCAACGCCACGCAGAAAGGCTGAGGGTCCTCCATGGCGAACCTGAAAGACATCCGTAAGCGGATCGCGACGGTCAAGAGCACGCAGAAGATCACCAGCGCGATGAAGATGGTCGCGGCGGCGAAGCTTCGGCGTGCGCAAGAGGCCGCGGAAGCCGCGCGGCCATACGCCGACAAGATGAATCAGGTGATCGGTGGTCTGGCGACGCGCACGGACCCCACGATGCATCCGTTGCTCGAGGCTCGGTCCGCCGAATCGAACGCGCTGGTCATCATCGTGAGTTCGGACCGCGGGTTGTGTGGCGGCTACAACGCGAACATCTTCCGTGCGACGGACAAGTTCGTACGCGATCGCACCGCGTCAGGCCTGCAGCTGCAGGTCGCCACGATTGGGCGCAAGTCGCGACAGTACTTTCGCAAGCGTCCCGTCGAAGTCGACCGTGACTTTCCCGGGGTGATCGGCCACGTCAGCTACGCGCAGGCGAAGGCGATTGGCGGGTACGCCACGGAGCGATTCGTCAGCGGCGAGGTGGACAAGGTGTACCTGGTGTACAACCGATTCATCTCCGCGATTCAGTACGAGACCGAGATCGAAGCGCTGCTTCCGCTCTCGCTGGAGGATATCGTCGCCGACGACGCGACGGCCGACGCGATCTCGGAGTACATCTTCGAGCCCGACGAGGCGTCGCTGCTGGCGAAGATGCTGCCCGCGCACATCGAAGTAAAAGTGTTGCACGCATTGCTCGAGGCCGAAGCGTCCGAGCATAGCGCGCGAATGACCGCCATGGACAACGCGACCACGAACGCCAACGACATGATTGATTCGTTGACGCTCACGTACAACCGCGCGCGTCAGGCGTACATCACCAAAGAATTGGTTGAAATCGTTAGTGGCGCTGAAGCGCTGCAAGGATAGGAGAGAGGTATGTCCATGGAAACACCGACCCGCGAACCGAGTGGCCTGAAGGCCGCATTGCTCAAGAAGAAGGCTGACTCGAGTTCCAACGGTGGCACGCAGGGCGCGGTGACTCAGGTCATCGGTCCCGTCATCGACGTTCGGTTCCCGGCGGACTCTGTGCCGCCGATCCTCAACGCGCTCAAAGTCACCAACCCCGCGATCAACGACAAGGAGTGGAACCTGACGCTGGAGGTTGCGCAGCACCTCGGTGAGGGTGTCGTGCGAGCGGTCGCCATGGATACGTCTGACGGCCTCGTCCGTGGGATGAAAGTCATGGATACCGGCAGCGCGATCACGGTGCCGGTCGGACCCCACGTCCTGGGTCGAATCCTGAACGTCACCGGCGATCCGGTGGACGAAATTCAGATCTTCGAGCTCAACGACGGCAAGATCGTGCGCGGCATTGTGACCGAGGAAGGGGACACGACCTACACGGTTCAAGTCCGCGATCCGAAGCACGTGCACACGCTGGAGCCGACGAAGGTCTCCAAGACCAACATCAAGAGCATCCGCAACCTCGAGACGGATCTGCGCTGGCCGATTCACCGCGCGGCACCGCCGTTCGAGGATCAGTCGACCGAGACGGAGATGTTCGAGACCGGGATCAAGGTCGTCGACCTGCTCGCCCCGTACTCCAAGGGTGGCAAGATCGGCCTGTTCGGTGGTGCCGGCGTCGGCAAGACCGTGCTGATCCAGGAGCTGATCAACAACGTCGCACGAGGCCACAGTGGGTACTCCGTGTTCGGCGGTGTCGGTGAGCGGACCCGTGAAGGCAACGACCTCTACTTCGAGATGATGGAGTCGGGCGTCATCAACACCAACGGGGAGTGGGACGGCTCGAAGTGCGCGCTGATCTTCGGCCAGATGAACGAGCCGCCCGGAGCGCGTGCCCGTGTCGCGCTGTCGGCGTTGACGGTTGCCGAGTACTTCCGCGACGAGGAGCAACGCGACGTGCTGTTGTTCATCGACAACATCTTCCGCTTCACGCAGGCGGGCTCCGAAGTGTCCGCCCTGCTCGGTCGTATCCCGTCTGCGGTCGGCTACCAGCCGACGCTCGCGACGGAGATGGGTCAGCTGCAGGAGCGCATCACGTCGACGAAGAACGGGTCGATTACATCCGTTCAGGCGATCTACGTCCCGGCCGACGACCTGACGGACCCGGCGCCCGCGACGACGTTCGCTCACCTCGACGCGACGACGACGTTGTCGCGCCAACTGGCGTCCCTCGGGATCTACCCGGCGGTCGATCCGCTCGACTCGTCGAGCCGGATTCTGTCCGCCGAGATTCTCGGTGAGGAGCACTACTCGGTCGCCCGTAGCGTTCAGGAAGTGCTGCAGCGCTACAAAGAGCTGCAGGACATCATCGCGATCCTCGGGATGGACGAGTTGTCCGACGAGGACAAGCTGCTCGTCGAGCGGGCGCGAAAGATCCAGAAGTTCCTGTCGCAGCCGTTCTTCGTGGCCGAGCAGTTCACGGGCCTCGCGGGCAAGTACGTGAAAGTCGAAGAGACGATCGCGGGCTTCAAGGCTCTCGTGAACGGCGACGTGGACGACCTGCTCGAGCAGGCGTTCTACCTCGTCGGAACCCTCGACGAGGCGCGTGAGAAGCACGAGCGCCTGATCGCGGAGGGTGGCTGATGGCTGCCGATACCCTGCGCGTCGAGATCGTCACACCGGAGCGCGCTGTGTTCAGCGGGGATGTCACCGAAGTGGTGCTGCCTGGTGTCGCCGGCGAAATGGGCGTGCTGCCTGGGCACCTTCCGTTGCTCACCGGAATCGCGATGGGAGATCTCAGCGTGGTTCAGGGCGGTAAGACTCGACACTTCTTTGTGGAGAGCGGCTACGCGGAAGTGCTTCCGAACGGCGTGAGTGTCATGACCGAAGCGTGCGACGGCATCGACGAGATCGACGTCGCCAAGGCGAAGCAAGCGCTCGCCCATGCCGAGACGCAGATGAAGGCGTTGGAAGCGCGGTCCCATGAGGAGGTCGAGCACGACGTGCACGACGCTCACGTCCAAGCGCTGGACCGAGCTCGGCGCCGCTTGCTCGCGGCCGAACGCGAGCCGAAGCACTAGTACTTGGCCACAGTGATTTTGATTAGTTGACGTCGGTTCTGACCGACGATCTCTTCGCCGTCCTCCTCGACGATACGGCAGCATCGTCTGCGTCGGACGGCTTCGACCTCGTCGCCCAGCCCTCGTCGTCAACCGAT
>JBFIHF010000087.1:0-19010 GCA_041601915.1 Bradymonadaceae bacterium | reverse complement strand
CGGTGGCGGGCGTACCCGCACGACGACGACCCTGCGGGCGCAGGCTGCGTTTGGTCCGCTGGCCGGCGCGCTGGAGAAGTTCCTGTTGCGGCCGCAGCTGGAGAAAGATGTCGCGTCAGCGCAGAGGCAGCTGAAGTCGTTTATCGAGGCCGCGGAGCAGCGTCAGGCCGCGTAGCGCGGCCATGCACCCATCAGGCGTACCACGCGCGGTGGAGATCAGTCCCGGTTCGCTCCTGCCACGGTGGCAGCCCTGCGCGCCTCTCGCCGCTCCGCGTTCCCACCAGCGCGGGCCGCGATCGACGCGGCCGCGCGAAGATGTTGAAGGAGCAGGTCTAGTGACGAGCGAAGCTCGGGCCTCAGGTCTTCGGACTGGCCGTCCTCGACGGCTCGAATCATCGTGAGATACCTCGCGAGGTCGGCCTCCCACTCGGCGCTCGATATCCGCCCGGGAAGCGAAATCTTGCGTCGCTGACGGATCGCGCGGAGTTGCGAAATGATGTCGGAAATGTCGATCTGGTCCACAGCGCCCTCACGTGGTCGGACCACCACGGTACTCCGCAGATTTGGCCCCCAGATGGATGGCCGTTGGAAATTCTGTGCAGAACAGCGCAATCGGAATCAGGTCGCGTCAGCATTCGGGGACAGCCTCGGCTGGGCTCGTGAAATCTAGGGTCTTCGAACAACTCCAGAGATCACGCAGCTGCCGAGGCTGTCAACCTCGTAAGTCCTCACTCGAACTAACATTTCTTCAAGTGATCGAAATCACTTTGGATTCGAGTTTTCCCGCAGTTTGCTAGTCTTTGTCGTCAAGTCCCGCGAAAAAGGACCACACTCGTTCGGCGGACCCGAACTCCGACGGGGCGGGTTCACCGAAGTGCTGATCCCTGCCGCGAACCGACTCGCCGGGCCACCCTTGCCCGCCGTCGGCGATGCAACTCACGAACGGCGTCTTGCAGCGCCACCGTCGACACGAGCCGTGCTCGAACTTCTCGACCGTCGGTTTCGCCTTGCTGCAGTGGTTTCGGCCCCGCCAATCGGCTTCCGTAATCTCCACGGAGACGTGGTCATAGCCGGGAAACCCCTGGGGGGGCGGGCCGCCGGCCAGCGGCGTGATTCGACTGTCGCGCGGCGCGATCTCGATGTGTGCGATCGGGGGGGCCTTGGGACACACAAACCCCCGGTGCGCGAGTCGAAACGAGTTACTCGCGGTAGCCCGCGGCCACCCCTGACAGCTCGCCCAGCCGGCGATGCGTGCGCCGTCGGCGTTGCCGACCACAAAGACGCGTTTCGGATCGATGCAAAACTCCTCGGCGGTGCGGAGCATCGCGCGCTGGACCTTCCTCGCGTCGTCGCCGTGGTCCTTCCAGGCTCCCTCCTGTGCACCCATCAGCTGCAGGCCGTCCTCGGGCGCGATCACGACAAAGTGTTCGCGGTCGGCGACCTGCCGGAAACCGCTGACGTTCAGCAGTTCAGCTGCGCTGCCGCCGTTGCGATGCAGGAGGATGACGATCGGGTGGGGGTGATGGATACGGTAGCCCGACGGCACGTACGTAAGCAGCGTGCCGTCCAGGGACCCTTGACCGCGAAACGGTGGCTCGATCCCGCACCCGGGGCTGGCCGCGACGCCAACATCCACACCATGCCCGGCGTCGACGGCCGCACGGGTGCTCGGCGTCGAGGTTCCAACCTCGCCGGTCGCGGGCGGAGTCGAGGGGACGGCGATCAGTCGGGCCAGGTTTTGTCTTCGGACGTCGCTCCGCGGTTGCTCGCCGCTCGGGAGCGCAAACACGAACGCGATGGCGCCGACCGCGAGCACGGCCCCCAGGCCGAGGCCGATCCGCCGGATGTTTCGGCTGTCCGGCGGAGATCGCGGCGGCGGATTGGGCTCTTCGCGAACGGCGCCCAAAGTCGGATCGCGGTCCAAGCTGCGCAAGGCCGCAAGCACCGCTCCGGCGGACTGGTAGCGGTCCGCCGCCTGTCGTGCGGTCATGCGGGTGACGATCTGGAGCAGCCCCGCGCCGGAGTGTTCGAGCCCCGGCAGCGCGAAGACGTGGTCCGCCACGAGTCGCTGGAGTTGGTCCGCGACGCTGCCCCCCTGCAGCGCGTCCGAACCCGCCAGTAACTCGAGGACCACGATGCCGAGGCTGTAGATGTCGGACGACGGATCGAGGGGCCGCGAGAGCAACTGCTCGGGCGACATGTATCGCGGGGTACCCACGAGCTCGTTGGACTTTGTGATCGACGGCGCGGTGTCGACCGTGGGACGCGCAATGCCGAAATCGAGCAGCTTCGCGACCAGGCGCCCATTCTTTGCTTCGGATACGCGAATGTTCTCCGGTTTCAGATCGCGATGGATCACACCCAATTCGTGCGCTTCGCGCAGCGATTCGAGGAGCTGTCCCATCACCGCGACCACGTCGTCCGCGTTCAGGCGGCCACGCTCCTCGAGAATCTCCCGGAGGTCTCGGCCGGCGAGGTACTCGAACGCCACGAACAGCAGGCCGTCGGCGGTTTCGCCGTGGTCCAGCAGTCGTACGGTGTGCGGGCTGCGCAGGTTTCGGACGACCGTCACTTCGCGGACGAAGCGTGCCGAAGTCGCGGCGCGGTACCGTGACCCGTCATCCGGCTTGAGGACCTTGAGCGCGACCCACGTGCTCGTGTGGAGGTCCCACGCGGCATAGACCAACGAGAACCCTCCCTCTCCGAGCGAGTGGTCGACGCGGTAACGTCCCTCAAAGACGTCGCTGGGTTGCGGCAGTCGCATCGACATTCATTACACGTCTCGCCTCGAACACGGAACCCCTTCACGAGCACGCCGAAGTGCGCTGGACGCACTGCGCCCCGAACGCGGGGGAACGACGATGCGGGAAGATGTGTTGTGTGCGGGGAACGACGAGGGCAACGACCCGCAGTCCACGTTGCGGCCACGAGTGCTCGGCGCTCAGGACGCCGATCGCGATGGCATGCCCGAGATTACGGCCGTCACGATCGCCGACTGCCGCCGCGTCGACAAGCGCTGCTCGGCAGTGACGCGCGGACGCCGTCGTTCTGGGCGACGACCATCGCCACCGAGGGCAGCTCGGCCTGCGGGAGACCGTGTTGCTGGGGCCTGATCTCGCCGAGGTTCCCGCCGACCCTGAGCTCACCGCCGCGATGCCGCCGGAGGTCCACGCGCAGCTATGGACCGCGATCGCCGGTGTGCGTGCGAAAGCGCTGGATCATGCGCGGGCAGTACTGCGGGATCACCTGCGGTCGACCGGGGGGCTTTTCTCGATCTTACGTGGAGTTGGCGTCTGCTGGCTCCAGCACGTATGCTGAGCAAATGCTCAGCGATCTCAAATCGGCGATCCTCGTGGTGATGATGGTCCACGCCGCCGGGTGTAGCGAAAAGGAGGTGCCTTCATCGGGCGCGGGCTTCGTCGGAGGAGTCGACGGACTCGACGCGATGGTGGCGTTGGCAACCAATGATGGTCGAGCGATGGTGTACGTGTGCAACGGCGAGAGGGGCGTCGCGGAACGCTTCTGGGGCGCCGTCGCGTCGCCCGAGGACTTCGAGCTGACGAACAGCGCCGGCGCTCGGGTTTCGGCCCGCCGCGACGAGGGAGCGTACGTGGGTTCATTCACGTTCGATGACGTCGAGTATCCCTTTAGCACGGCGCGCATCACCGGCGACGGCGGGTACTACGCGGTCGTGGGTGAGAAGGCGATCGCCGCTCGCGTTGCCGCCGGCTGGGTGGTGGACGATTCGGGCGCACAGCGGGGATCGTTCCGCCGCTCCGGGAAGTTCGAGATCGCGCCGACGCTGTCCACGCGCGGCGACGACGGCGCCAGCGAGCCCAGTCTGTCCACGAGTGAGGTCGAGGAAGAGCAAGACCGCGAACTCGAGGTCGAACAGATCATCAGCGCCGACGGAACCGAAAGCCGGGAGGGGGTATGCGACGGCGCGGTCGACGAGTGCGGCGTGTGCGGTGGGCCCGGCATCGCGGAGGGGAGCTGTGATTGCGACGGAGCGGTGCTCGACGCATGCGGGATCTGTGGCGGTTCGGGTCCGCCGCCCGACGGCTGCAACGACCTCGTGGCCGCTACGCAGCTCGTCCGGACCGCGGTCGAAGGACTCAGCGCGAGCCGCCTGCACGGGGTGGTGTTGGCCGGGGCCTCCGGCACGCTTTTCCAATTGGACCTGCAGACGCTGGCCGACGTCGCCGACGTCTCGCTGGGCTCCGAACTGGCCGGACGCCCGGCCTTCTCCCCCAGCGATATCGACGCGCCGGACGCGTTCGTCGCCACCGAGTTCGGCGCAGTTTTCGGGATCGCGGTCGGCTCCAACGAGCCCACATGGCAAGTCAACCGAAGTGGGTTGTGTGCGCGCGTCTATGACGCGGGACCAGCCGTGCACCCGCTCACGAACGCCTCCGCTGAGTTCGCCGCCCGCTACGATGAAGATCTCGTATTCCTGGCCACCGCCAAGGCCGGCTGCTCGGGCGAGACCACCAACAATCAACTGGACGCGTTCGGCGACCAGAATGGGGCCCACATCTGGGGCTTTACCTCCGACAATCTTCGCACGGACGCGGACCTCGTCGAAGCGTTGGATCAGGCGTCGAGCGCGCCGATCGTGGATGTCGAACTCGACCGCATCTATCTCGCGACGGAGCAGCGCGATCCGGCGGCGGCGAGCCTCTTCGCCATCAGCACGGTGACCGGCCAACTGCTCTGGGGCGCCAACGCTGGGGCGGTGCGTGGCGCACCCGTCCTGCTCGGCGACCGGCTTTACCTCGCCACCGTCGCCGGGCGCATCAAGGCATTCGATCGGATCACGGGCGTCGAAGTTTGGCGGATCGACGCCGACGCGACGCCGATCATCGAAGACGTGTCGGCCGCAGTTGTGAACGCCGAAACCATGATCGCTGCCACGAACTTTCTGGGCGACGTGTGGCTGGTGCGCGACCTTGGGGCGACGGCCGAGACGGTCTTCTCCGCGCCTCTCAAGGACAGCGACCTCGAAGCTGTCGCTGCCGCGACACAGCCGCTGCTTCACGCCGCCTCGGCGACGATCTTCGTCGGGGCTGTCGACGGCCGCGTCTACCAGCTCGCGATCAGCGACGGTGCGCTGGACTCCCGCGCCCTCGAGCCCGGGTTTGCGGTGACCGACGTACACTTCGTCCGCGAGGCGTCCCCGTTGCCGGAGTTCGGGGAGAACGGCACCCCACGGTTTCTCATCGCCGGCGGGGCCAACGGCTCCGTCGCGAAGTACTCGATTCCGTGGGTCCAGCGGTGAGCGAGAGCGCCTGATCCCCGTGAACTTCACATCCGCCGGCGCCTCGAGGACGCGATCGCGACCTGCGTCCACGCGATGTCCGAGGGCGGGAGGGCACGCCGAGTTCGGTCGGAGCGGTCGCGCGGTCGGCATCGCGCGAATCTTCTAACTCGGGGCCCTCGGTTTCGTGCCGTCATTGGCCGCCGTTGCCGTGGCCCGTCATCCGGCTTGAGGACCTTGAGCGCGACCCAGGTCCCACGCGGCATCACCACCGAGACCCTGGCCGACGCGGTAACGCCCCTCAATGACGTCGCTGGGTTGAGGCAGTCGCAACGACATTCATTACACGTCTCGCCTCAAACACGGTGCCCCTTCACGGAGCCGTGCCTTACAGTCCGCGGGTCCATGACGGAACAAGAGCTGCATGCTTGTTGGTTTCGCACTCCCGGAGGCCTCATGAATCGATTGAACGCCATCGCGATTGTCCTGCTTGTCGGCGGCTGCCAAGAGCGCGCCACATCCGTTGCCGACTCGCCGACCGACTCGTCGCCCGCGCCGCCCGGTCCCCCATCGAAGCTCGCGACTCCACCGCACGAGGACGTCAACCTCGCGTGGTTCAAGGGAGTCGATGAGTTGCCGGCCGAACACCCCTGCCACGACTCCACCTCGGTCGTCGTGTATGCCGAGCATCGCGACGCCGACGGCAAGTGGGGACGGACGACATCCGTGGCGTCGCTGGGCTCGCTGCGCAAGGACCCCTCGACGGACTGGGTCCATTTCGGTCCGCGAACGGTGCAGGGCGTTCGATGGTCGTCGCCGGCGGGCGATTTCCTCGTCGCCTCGTGCACGATGGGCGGTACCGGCTACCGCCCCTACGACCCCTCGCACGATGAAGCCGTCCCCGAGGTCGCCCCGACGTTCGTGCTCGGCGACGTCGGCGAGCCGAACCGCATCGAGTACGCGGAAGTTCGTTGGATGCACCGCGCTCCGAACGAGGCGTGGACGACGATGCGCGAAGACGTGTTGTGGGCAGGGAACGACGAGGGCAACGACCCGCAGTACACGTCGCGCGCCCGCGTCCTCGGTGCCGTGGATGCCGACCGCGACGGCATGCCCGAGATCACGGCCGTCACGATCGCCGACTGCCACCGCGTCGACAAGCGCTGCCCGGCCAGTAACGCGCGGACGCCGTCGTTCTGGGCGACGATCATCGCCACCGAGGGCAAGCTCGGCCTGCGCGAGACCGTGCTCCTCGGCCCCGATCTCGCCGAGGTTTCCGCCGATCCTGAGCTCATCGCCGCGATGCCGCCCGAGGTGCACGCGCAGATGTCGACGGCCATCGCCGGCGAGCGCACGAAGGCCCTCGACCATGCGCGGTCCGTATTGCGGGATGCCTCCAAAGTGCCGTGATTTCGGCGATCACGTCAGAAGTGACGTTCTCCGTGGCGGGTGAACCCCTCCGTCTTAACCCGGGTGATACTCCAGCGTTCGACGACCTCTTCGCCCAAGCGATTTGCGTAGCTGAGCACGAGGGTTCCGGCCGACGCATCGAGGACCATCGTCTTGGTCGTCCCTGTCGCCTGGATGGGGCGCGTGCCGTCGTCGGACCACGAGGTGGTTGTGTAGGTGCCGGACCGCAGCGCGTTTGGCGGGATGTGGTCACAGCTGCCGCCGCCGGGGCCGCAGCTCCAGATCGTAAAGGCCACAGGCAGGCCCATCAGCAGAAAGTACAGAGCCCGTTTCACGGCGCCTCCGAGAGCTCGAACTGCTCCACATATCCGCCGATCTCGAGCGATACACCGCTGATGACGACGTACTCCAGTCCCGGGTCCTCGTAGTCCGCGAGGTCGGTCAGTTGCTGACCGTCAACCTCGACGCTTTGCAGCTCGAGCAAGCCCGCCGTCTCTGGCGTCCCACAAGAAGTGGCTGCCGCACGAACCGAGTACACCGTTGCGCAGGCAGTCCAGATCAGCGCGAGCGCGAGGAGATTCACTTTGTTACTCATTGTAGTCCGAGCGCTTGTTGACGATATCAAAGGTTTCCACGACGGCGGCGCCATCGAGAACATAGGAAATGCGTAACGTCTCGACGGCCTCGTCGATCACGATGGTCTTGATCACCATCGGGTCACTGAGCGTCAAGCCGTTGTCCGGCGTGCCGAATTCACTCGCGGTCCTGAACGTGCCCGCGAGGATGAACTCGTGGGGCCCGGGATCGTCGCAATCCGTGTAGATCGTCGCATCGCCGCAGGCAGCGGCGAGTCCGAGGAGAAAACCGAGCACCACGATCAGAAGTCTCATCGCCGCACCGCGCGGATCGTGTACAGGTGATCGCCTGCCGCGCTTCTGGCCTCAATCGAAACTTGGTCGTCGTAGCCGGCGCCATCAATCACGTACGTCGTCCCCTCCGCGTCGTAGTCCTGCGGGTCCGCAGAGTCGCCGTCGACCGTGACGCTGACCCGCTCGAGATCACCGACCTCGCTGCCAAAACAACGCTTTTCGCGCTTCGCATCCGCGACCGATGCCGACCCGACGATCGCGCCCATGCAAAGCGCTCCGACAAAGGCGGCGACATTCTTTGACGTCAATGGATTCATGCCCGGCATGAAACCACAGCGGCAATTCCGCTTCAACTTCCCCAGGTCCGTCCGCCGAAGAGGACGGGCACGAGCGTGCGTCGACGCAGGCGTCGCGCTCTCTTGTGCGACGCACCGCGGGTGCCCTCACTCATCGTGGAGTGGAGTCGCTGTGCACCGTCAGCCGCCAGCGGACTCCGAACGTCCGGCGCCCACCCATTGCCACATCGGGCGAGTCAGCACGTGCGACGTAACGGATGTTGTCCGGGACGCCCGATTGCAGGCTGCGGTGAGCGTTGCACTCGCACGCGGGGTTCGCCGGATCAGGGCAGTCGGCGACCAGCGCAATGCATTCGGCGCCCTGTCCAGGATACAGCGGACCCGTCGTGTCGCGCCGCAAACGCGCAACGTCGGTGCTCGTGTCGACGGCGTGTGCAATCGTCCGAAAGCCGCATGATTCGCAGGGGTGATAGGCGTGCGTCACGGGGCGCCCGCCCAGCATCACGGTGATGCGGGCGAACGCCGAGTCAGCACATGGTGTCCGTGTTTCGCCGAGGTGCATCGATCGCGGCGCGCGAGCATCCCAAGAGCGTCCGATGAGAGATCACGATGCTCACGAACGTCGAACATGCGCACTGGCGCTGGGGTTGGGAATGAGTTGGGTGGCGCCCGCCTCGATCCAGCGGGTCCGCGACGTGGAGATCGAGGCTTCGCAGGCCGCGGAGGCCTACTTTGACTGGGTCGATCGGTCGCTGCCCGGTGTGCGCGTGCGCCGCCAAGACGCGGCCGTCCACCTCCACCTGTGGGGGAACGAGCCCGCGATCTCGCTACGACAGGCGCGCCGCGACGACGACGACGTCGTCTTTGAGATCGCCGGGGGCTTTCTCGTCGCTCGCGCGCCGGGCGGCGAGTTCAGCTTCACCAGTGGTAACCGCGAACTTCACATCGCATTGCGCGGCTTCACGCCGCGGCTGCCGTGCGTACTCTACGTGATCAGCCAGGCGCTGGTTCACGCTCTGGTCATGTGGTGGTTCTGCCAGCGGGTCCTTCGATCAACCTTGAGGAGTGCGACATGACCGAAAGAATCATCGTGACAGGGGCGACCGGTTTCGTCGGCCAGGCCGTGTATCGGGGGCTCGTCAAGTGCGAGACGCGCAAGATTGTGTGCACGAGCCGCAGCCCCGACCGCGCCCGCGAGCGATTTCCCGGCCGCAACTGGGCGCCGCTCGACGTCGACGACCCCGCGTCGATCCGGAACCTCCTCGAGGAGGGCGATCGCGTCCTGTTCCTCGTTCACGCGATGTCCGACGGGGAAGGGTACGCCGAGCGCGAGGCGGCTTCGGCCCGCGAGTTCGGCCGGATCGGTCGGGAGGTCGGCATCGCGCGAATCGTCTACCTCGGGGGGCCGAAGCCGCTGGGAGAGCCCTCCAAACACCTCGCGTCCCGGCTGCGCACGGGCGAGATCCTGCGGGAGAGCGGCGTGTCGACGATCGAGCTGCGGGCCGGGATGATCATGGGCGCGGGGAGCGAGAGCTGGCGAATCACCCGCGATCTCGCGGCGCGCCTGCCGGTGATGCTGTTGCCCAGTTGGCTGAGGAACAAGTGCGAGCCGATCGCGATTCGTGACGTCGTGATGGCGCTGATTCACGCGCTCGACGCCCCGGACGACCTCGCGGGGGCCTGGGACGTTCCGGGCCCCGACCGCTTGACCTACGAAGAGGTGCTGTACCGCGTCGCCGCCCAGTGCGGCACGCGACCGGTGGGGATCCGGGTCCCGCTGCTCACACCGCGCCTGTCGAGCCACTGGCTCCGATTGGTGACCCGCGCGGACATGCAGGTCGCCAAAGAGCTTGTCGACGGTCTCAAGTACGATCTCGTGAGTCCCGGCGACGGCTACTTCGAACACATGCCCGACTACGAGCGGACTTCGTTCGACGAGGCTGCTCGCCACGCGCTGCGGGCCGAAGCGAGGACGTTGCCCCTGTCGAGCGTCGTCGTCGAGATGCTGCTCAAGCGCATCTCGCGATCGTCATCGTAGGACGAGGTAGTCGATCAGCTCGGCCCACGAGCCCATCCGCAGCGCGCCCGGGACATCGACCGCGCCCGATCCGCCAAGCAGCAGGTCGATCGAGTCCGGCAACAGGCCGCGAAGCACCTCGACCAGGGGAGCGGACTGCGCCGGCGGCGTAGACGCCGAAACGCTCACGCACACCGCCACCGCGTCTTGACTCGCGGCGGTCGCCGCGATCCCGGGCAGCGGCGAGTTGGCGCCCAGAAACACGACCTGTCCGCCGCGGGCGGCCACGACCGTCGCCACCATGTGCAAGCCGAGGTCGTGCTGCTCGCCGGGCAGCGTCGCGCAGACGACGACGGGCCCCCGGTTTCGCGCCGTCATCGGCCGCCATTGGGCGGCGAGGCTGTCGCGGATTCGCTCGCTGGCCCAGTGCTCCTCGACCACCGAGATCGACCCGTCTGCCCAGGCATCGCCCACCGCCCGCAGCAGCGGATCCAACACGTCCTCCAGTAACGAGATGACGCCGAGCCGCGCCCACTCCCGCATGATCTGAGCGTCGAACCCCGCGCCGTCCATCGCGCGCAGCCGCGTCATCCACTCCGCGAGCGGCCACTCACCCACCACGTCGGGGAAGCTGCCGGGCTGCTTGTCGTCCACCAGGAGTCGTAGCTCGCCCTCGTGCAGCTGTGACGACTCAGCGGGCTGCACGCCTTTGACCTTGGCGCGAGCCATCAGCTGCAGCTTCGCGACCACTGACGACGGGTAGCGTCGGTGCCCCGAAGGCAGTCGAATCGGTTCGGGAAAGCCGTAGCGCCGCTCCCACGTCCGCAGTGTCTCCACCGGCACACCCGTCGCTTTCGCGAGGGCTCCGATCGACATCGGGGGGGTGGCGTTCATCCGCGGCTCCTCGTTCGAGAAAGTTGCAGGCCCATCATGTGGCCTCTTTGAGCAGGTTTCAAGCCGAGAAGCTGCTCATTGGGTGAGTTCTGAACAGGTTTAAGGGCCGATATTCGAGCAAAAACTGTTCAAACGGCTTGACGGAAGCCTCGGTCTTGTCGATTATCTGTTCAATATCTGGGCAAGCGCCCTGCAACGGAGTCACTCATGAACATCGACCTCATCACTCGTCTCCAACGTGGAGATGTCGCGGCACTCGAAGAGGTGCACCGGACCTACAGGAATCGCGTGTTCGCCCACGCCATGAACGTGCTCCGCGATCCCTGGGACGCCGAAGAGGTCCTGCAGGACGTCATGTGGACGGCGTTCCGCAAGGCCGGCACCTTGGCGTCGCCGGAGGCGTTCGACACCTGGCTGTTTCGCGTCACCCGCAACAGCTGCCTGATGTTGCTGCGCAAACGACGGCGCGTGCCGGCGCCGATGGAGGAGGAGGTCATCACCGCGCTGACTGACGAGCACTCCCACAACCCCTACCAGCCCGACCGCATGTATGCGCGGCGAGAGGCGCTGTCGCTCGCGCAAGTCGCGGTCGAGTCGCTGCACCCGACGAGCCGGCGGATCTACGTCGAGATGGAGGTTGAAGGGCGCGCGAAAGAGGATGTCGCAGGGGACCTCGGCATTTCGATTTCGGCCCTCAAAGCCCGGCTTCACCGCGCCCGGACCGACGTCCGCGAGGCGGTCGCCGAGCGCCTTGCCGCCTGAGCGCTGGCGAGCCGGCGCACGCGCCGCGCATCGTCGCGTGGACAGGAAATGAACAGCCGTACGCGCAGGACCGGGGCTTCAGCCCGACGGTGGCCAAAGAATTGGACGAGCTCGTGCGAGTGCGCAAAGCCGGTTCTCGAGCGCCGTGAACGCGTTCGTCACCGGACGCGATGTACCTCGTGGCGGGTTCGGTCGCGCCCCGTCGGCCTACGGCTTGGCCTGAACGACGTAGGCGAACGTGCCATCCACGTCGGCATTCCCCGCCCCGATCACGACCGTATTGCCATGAGCGGCGAGGTCCGTGACACCCGGGATCATCAGTCCTCCCACCGGGATCAGCGCCGTCCTGTCCACCCAGTAGATGCGAACCTCGCCGTTGGACAGCGCCGCGAACAGAAGCCCGTCCGAGAAGGTCAGCGAGACGAATTGCGCCATACCGGATTGGTCGGAGTCGACGACCGACCAGTTCCCCGTGCCGCGATGATGCACCTCGAGGGTCGTGGCATCGGCCACCGCTACGAACGCGTTCACGAGACCGTGGCGGACCGCGATCAGGGAGCTGTTCGCCACCGCGTCCGTGGTGACGGTGATGTCGCTTGAGCCGTCCGGCGAGTAGCGCCGCAACTCAAAGCTGTTCCGGCCGGTCGCAACGACCGCGAGGTCACCCTGCGCGTCGATGTCGACGCCGAACAACGGGTTTTGAAACTCTCCCCACGCGGCCGTGGACCCGGACCGCGACAGCAGGACGGTCGACGTCGCCGGTGACCCGGCGAGCACGATGTCCTGACTGTCGAACCGAAGCGCCGCGACCGCGTCGCCGATCTGTTGCCCCGCCAGGAGCGTGGTCGGATAGACTGCGGTCCCCGCTTCGAAGTTCACGGCGAAGGCGTAGACCTGTCCGCTGATCGAGCAGCCGCGGCATGCGACCGCGACCCCGGCGGGCGATGCGTCGAGCGCCGTACCAAACAGAGACCCGGCGCCGGCCGGCGCTCGGAGCCTCATCGGTCCCAACTCGCCCCTGGGCGTGACGACCAAGACCTCGCCGACGCCCTCGAACCCCGGTCTGGAGACGTAAATCGCAGAATCGTTGATCGCCACCGCGGTGCCGAGGCCCGCACTGGGCTCGGGAAGGATGTCGGCGCCGCTGATGATCGGCGTAATCTGAACGCAGACACCCAGGGGTCCCCTGGGGAGGCCCGCGCACACGCCCTCGCACAGGCCACAACGTTCGCATCCCACCCGCGCGTTCGGCGAACACGTAAAACTCGCCTCGCACAGTGGTGGGGGTTCTACGTCCGGGCACGCGTCCGGCACCGTCTCGTTGTTCGGGTTGGGCACCGTGCCGTTGTTTGGCGGCTCGTTGGTGTGGTTGTTCAGAACCACGGTGACGTTGTTCGTGGTGCTCGTGCCGTTGTTCGCCGTGTTGTTGGCCGTGTTGTTCGGCGTGTTGTTCAGCGAGCTGTTCGTGGCGTTGTCGTCCGTCCGGGACGGGCTGAAGAGGCATCCCGCAATCAAGCAGGAAGATGCTGCGGTGATGATCAGACGTTTCATGATGGCTCGGCGCGTGGGTAACTCATACTCCACGAGGCGCCGTTGCTCCGCAAGCGCGCCCGCAACCTGCCGCCCGGAGATCGAGCGAAGTACTGCAACCGGGGGGTCAGCCCTCGAACGACAGGTTCACCGGTTTCAAAGGCCACCGGTACGGGATGTCCACGCTTGTGAGCGCAACGCTCAGATCCACGACCTCGAAGGTGGCGTTGCTCATCCAGACATTGCCTGCGCCAGTGAGGCCGACGCCGAACATGATCGACACGGCGAGCGGGTCGACGTCGAGTACCACCGCACCATCCTGCCAGTCCGTCGTCGCCTTGAAGTACCCCGCGCTGAAGCTCCAGTCCTTCGTCAGCGGAACGACACGGACCCAGAGGTCCGCATCTTCGGTCCCCTCAGTGCAGCGGATGCCAGCCGAGAATCGGATGCGCTCGCCGCGGTATGGTCGCGCGTCGACGGACTGCATGATGACCGCATGAGAGTTCGGCTCATCCACGGTCGACCGCAGGTATGCGCACGGCTTGCCCCGATAGACCATGTCGAGCTCGAGTCCGCCCGCATAGTCGGTCAGCTCAAATCCTTCGTTATGGTCGCCGGGTCCCGTGATCACCCAGCCGTCGAGCGTCGGCGCGGGTCGCTCGCCTTCCATCTGCCGTCGCGCAGTCGCGTACGACTCCCCGGTCTTCGCCATGCGCTCACGGACGAGCTTCTTGAAATCGTTGTTTTTCGTCATCAGATCACTCCTTCCAAGTCGAAGACGAACGTCCACCGCACGTTCCGCCCTCGACGAAGGACGGATGATCGAAACGAACCCGAGGATGTGCTCCCCTTTGCCTCCGCGAGCGCCCAGCGGTGGGGGGCGATTGGAGGTGAGGCGATAGGTCGTCGCCACGACTACGATAGCAACTTCGCGTTGATGGTGGAAGGGAACAGCGCCATGTGCTTCCCGCGGTCTGCACGTCGAACTTGGATGCCGAAACTGACCGCGGTCAGTGACGGGTTTCGGCCGCCCCGCGACGTACGCCGTGGCGCAGCAAAATCTCCCGGATCGCGCCACTGACCGACCTGGTCTCCTCGCCCTCCAGGATGAGAAACATCACCCGCATGTCTCGCCACGCGAGGGGCTCGATGACCGGTTGGGTGTGGATCTGCGCCTGCGAGGCGGGGTCGTGGAAGTCGATGTGAAACCAGATGCCGTCGGGGTCCGGGTTGGGCACCGCCGCCGTCCAGCCGCCGCGCGCGGTACTACGGTGGGTGCGGTAATCGTACGAGATCGTCAGGTCGTGCACGTTCAGCGCCGTCGATACATCAAAGTCGGCGAGCTGCGGATGCTCCGGCGCGAGCGCTGCGATGTCTGCTGCGATCTTCCGGAGCGCGTCTCCGTGGACATCAGCCACCTCGGCCTCCGGTGCCGGCGCGGCTTCCGCGGGTACGGGGTCGTGCGCCGTAGCCCCCGGTTGAACCGATCTGCAGCTCAGCAACAGGGATACAGCGAGCAGGGTGGAAGCGAGTCGGTGCATGGGGAGCCTGACATGGGTTCGCCGCCTGCGCTCTTAGCGGCATGCGCCGTTGGGTTTGCAGTCGCCAGAGATGCATTGACCGTTGAGCGCACAGGCGGCGCCGGCGCCACCACTGGTGCACGTACCAGCGTTGCAGTAGTAGAAGCAGTCGCCGCTGCTCGTGCACGCGGCGCCCGAAAGCCCGTCCGTGCAGATTCCGAGCTGCCCGTTCGGCGTGGAGCAGATCGTGGAGGTGCACTCGAAGTCGGTGTCGCACGCATCGCCCAGTCCGCCCGTAGAGCAGGCGCCCACGGCGTTCTGGCCACGCGCGCACCTCGAGTTCGCACAGTCGGCGTTGCCGATGCACGGGTCGTTGGTCTGTCCGGCGCGACAGATGTTGGTGACGCAGTAGGGACTGGCGGCGAGGCAGTCCTGCGCGTTCGCGCAGCCTGAGCCGGCCGTGCCCGCGGTGCAGACGTTGGGCCCGCTGTAGCAGATCGCGCTGACACACTGATTGTCCGCCCCGCAGTACTGGCCGTTCGCGCCGCTCGTGCACTGGCTCACCGACGGATCACACGCATAGGTGCACTGCGAGGCGACCGCACAGGTCGACCCGGCGGTGCCGTCCGTGCACACGCCACTCGCGCAGGTTCCGACGACGCAGTCGTCATCGGCCACGCAGTAGTCGCCGTTGCGCCCGTCGGTGCACTGGCCGTCGTTCACCGAGAAGACCGCGCAACGATCCGAGGCGCAGTCGAAGTCGTCCCGGCACAGCGCCCCGGGCGCGCCGCTGGCGCATATCGCGCGCTGCTGCACGCAGTGCGTGCTCGCGCACTGCACATCGAGCTCGCAGTAGTCGCCATCCGCTCCGTCGGTGCACCGACCGAACTTACAGTCGGTCGCGAGGCAGTCCGTGACGTCCCGGCACTCCGAACCCTCGACCCCGGACGTGCATTCACCGGGATTCGTCCCGTCGCCGACACACCGCTGCGACGCGCAATCCTCGACGCCGTAGCACGTCGACCCTTCGGAACCGTCGCTGCAGGTGCCCCTCGAGCCGGAGTTCGGACCCCGCGGACAGTATCCGCCGGCGCAGTCTGCGAGGCCGTAGCATGTGCTTCCCGGCGTTCCGGCGGAACAGGACCCCTCGTCGCGATCGGTCTCCGGGCAGTGACCCGAGTCGCACTGGGCGTCGGAACTACAGGGTTCGCCGAGCGCGCCCGTCGTGCAGAACCCCCAGTCGGTCGAGGCGGCGACGATCGCGCACTCGCCAGACGCACACTGGGCATCCTCGGTGCACGGATCGCCGATCCCACCGTCCTCGCAGCGCATGGTCGCTCCCGCGGTCTGCACGCAGAATCCGGAGTTGCAGTCGGCGGGTTCGTCGCAGTCCTCACCCCGGTTGCCGCTCACGCAAATGGAGTAGGAGCGCTCGCCGGAGCAGCGGTTGTTGAGGCACTGCGCGTTGGTCTCGCAGCGATCGCCCACCGAGCCGTCGTAGCAGAGTTCGACGCTACAGTAGCCGTCGCAATCGTTGTCGCTGACACAGGCGGAGCCCGCGGACCCGTCACTGCACGCCCCGTATCTCGCGAACTCATTCCCGCGCAGGCAGGTCCCTACCGTGCAATTCGAGTTCGCCAGACACGCCGACCCAATCGCGCCGGTCGCGCATACCGGGCTCGACCCGACGTTGCAAAACGAGCAGCCGTCGCCTTCCACGCACGTTCGCGCCTCTTCGGCGCAGTACCCCTGGGTCAGGCACGCGCCGGCCAGGCAGTCGCCATCGTTCACGCAGTCCGACACGCCGTCGGAACAATCGCCGCGTCCGTCGCGAATCACGCAGCGGCCCGCGCCGCACTCCGCATCGGTGGTGCAGCCGTCGTGACAGCGATTGCCCAGGCAGGTGCCCGCCGTGCAGTCGTTGTCCTCGAGGCACGGCGCATCTTGTTGGCCACTGAAGCACTCCGCGTGCGTACCGTCCGTCACGCAGAATCCGGCACAGTCATCGTCGGTCGCGCAGGTCTCGTCGTCGTCGATGCATGAGACCGAGTCGGACAGCTCGGCCTCGCAGATCGCGGCGCAGTCGCCACCCGTCGCGCAGCCGAGATCGGGATGGCAACCGGTCAACGAGGTCGGAAGCGGGTCGCATTCGCAGGCGAATGCGACGCACCCACCGTCGCATGTTCCGCTGTAGGTGAACGCGAAGCGCCCGCAGTCCTTCCACGGGATCGTCTGGGGTTTGATGTTGTTCGATGCCGGGTCCGCGTCCGCAACCCCGGCGTCGGGGCCGACGTCGGGGTCCTGTTTTTTGGGGTCCTTCGAGCCGCACCCGACCAGCAAACACACGACCACGACCCAACTCCAGATCCTCATGATTCTCCAACGAGCGAAAGTCTTACGAGTGTAACCGATCCTGACAAGATCACGATGCCCGCCGATGCTAAGTCTGCGGACCTCAGGGCTCAAGGCCATGTCGGACATGAAGCCGCCTCGCCGGGGTGTCGTTCGCGTCCGTCGGGTCCAAGCGCCTTGATCGAGATCTCGACGCCACTCGACGGCGGATGGCCGCTCGTTCGTCGCGGTGTAGTATGGTCGAACTGCCAACGGATCTGGTGTGACACTTCTACAGACGGGCGCGTTCTTCCACGAACGCTATCGCATCGAGTCGATCCTCGGAGAGGGCGGGTTCGCGGTCGTGTATCTGGCCGTCGAGACCGCCACGGGCCGGCGCGTCGCGCTCAAGCTCCTGAAGACGTCCGACGGTCCGTCCGCTCGCACGGACCGCGCGCGCTTCGAGCGCGAGGCGCGTCTGGCCGGCAGGCTGCGCTCGTCGCACGTCCCGCGCATGTACGACTTCGGCGAGGACGCGACCGGCCAGATGTTCACCGCCTTTGAGGTCGTCCAGGGAGAGGACCTCTCGACGCTGCTTGGGCGGCAACCGCGCCTCGCGCCCGACGTGGCGCGCGACCTGCTGTGTCAGATGCTGGAGGCGCTCGACGAGGCGCACCGCGCCGGTCTCGTGCATCGGGACGTCAAACCGGAGAACATTCGCGTCGCCCCCGACCCGAAGCGGCCCGGCATGTTGCGCGCGACGCTGCTGGACTTCGGCATCGCTCGCGCGACGGACAGCGGCCACCCTTCGATCACCCGAACCGGCGAGCTGATCGGGACGCCGCGGTACATGTCGCCGGAACAGCTCACGGCGAAGCCGCTCACGCCCGCATCGGACATCTACAGCCTCGGGGTGGTCGTGTTCGAGATGCTCGCCGGTCGCGACGCGCTCCCGGACGGCAGCTGGGGCGCGCAGATCGAGCGCATGGCGCCGGGCCACGTCTTCGACAGCGCGCAACTCGCCGACGTCGACGGGGCGCTGCTCGACGTGATGCACAGAATGACCACGAGACAAGTCGAGCGACGCTACCGAAGCGCGGCCGGCATCCTGTCGGTCCTGCGCGGGGAACCGGAACACGCTGCGCTACCGGTGGCCGCGGTCGCGCCCACCGCCATCTGGGCCGGTGCTGCCCTGGCGCTCGCCGTGGTCGCAGCCGGAGTCGGCTTCGCTTTTCTACAGGCCGAACCCGCGCCTCGGGTCCCGCGCGACACCGCGCGCCGGCAACTCGGAAACATCGTGCGCTCCCAGGACTCTCCGCCACCCGACGCAGTCGCGCCGTCCCCGAACACGGGCGCACCGGACATGTCCGACTCGCCGGACACGGCTGTACTCGCACCGCAGATTCCGCCGATGGTGTGGGGCGAAAGCGGATGTGGAGAGCCGCTCGGCCACGGCGGGGTCTTGGACGTCGGCAAGCTGCGGACCTGGATCCCCAAGGGGTACAAACCCGCGACCCCGTACCCGGTGGTCATCGGCCTGCATGGCGACCTCGATGGCTCCGGGGACTTCGTGCACGAAGCCCACTTCGATGCCGTCGCCGACGCCCAAGGGTTCATCTTCGTGTCCCCGTTTGACGGTGCAGCACCCTGGCGAAACCTCGAGAACTCCCGCGCCGTTGTCCAAGAGTCCATCCGGCTCGTCGACCAACGGGCATGCGTCGACCGCGACCGCGTGTTCCTGATCGGCAACCGCGAGGGCGGGTTCGCGGCGCTGCCGCTGTCTTGCGAGCCGTGGGTGCGGGCGACCGTCATCGCGTCCCTCGGCATACCCAAAGCCGCGCAGAGCCTGCTCAGCTGCTCCACGCCGTCCCCGACGCTGTGGTTTCAGCCCACCCGCGCACCGCTGGTCCCCAAGGCGGGAGGTATCGACTGCCAGGGCATCGAGCGGCTCCCGCTGACCGCGGTCATTGAGAGCTTCCGCCAGCGCAACGCGTGTGACGGCGAGCCGCGCGTCACGCTCCGCAAGAAGGACGGTGTCTGCCACTCCTACAACTGCGAGCCGGCGTTCACGCTGTGCGAAGTCGAGGGCGGGCCCGTCTGGCCCGGACAGGGAAGGCGCGCGGG
>JBFIHF010000086.1:0-19335 GCA_041601915.1 Bradymonadaceae bacterium | reverse complement strand
GGCGCGTGCCGGCGGGGTCGGTCGGTTCGACGTCGGTCGGTTCGACGTCGGGCGACCCTTGGGTGCGTGGGTGTTGCCCCGCGGGGCCTTCGTCGTGCGGGGGTGACGCTTGGGGCGCTTGTTCTTCACGTCGTGCCCCTTTCCACGCGGCGGATGGTGCACCGTCGTGCCGGTGTGCACCGGGCGCTCGGTCTCATGAACGATCACGGTTCGCGGATGACCGTGGTCGTGCACGACGACCGTCCGTGGCCGCTCATGATGCTCGTGAACCACCACCGTCTCATGCTCCTCCACGTACACGGTACGCTCGGGCTCGTAGTGGGTTTCGTGGATCACCGTGTCGGTGTGGTGTCCGTGGGTTCCGGTCACACATGCCGTCGAAGCAGTGGCCAGGGCAAAAAGGAGGAGGAGTTGAGTTTTCATCGCGTGGTCCTTCGGTCTCAATGATGTGATCTGACAAGTGCAGAGACCCGACCGCCGTCGTGAAATTCAAATCGATCTTTCGCTCAGACCGAAACGTGTACTCAGCAGCAATGTTCCGAGGATGCCGGCGATGTTCCATGCATCGTCATGACCCCGATGGTGGGTGCCCTCGAGCGGTCGATCGAGCTGCTCGAGCACGAGCGGCATTCCGGCCTCCCGTGGCCAGCCGAAACCGAGCGCGGCCAGGGACTTCACATTCAGATGAGTCGGCCCGAAGGGATACGGGGCCACGCTCGGCGAGCATTGTCGCTCGAACTGCTTCCGATCGTAGTCTCCGTAACTGGCGAAGACCCGGTCACGGGAGCGGTACTCCCGTCGAAGCACGCTGCACGCCGCGGCAAACGACATTCCCCCGGCGACGTCGGCGGCCGTCAATGTCGTGAGTGCCGAACAGAATGCGCTGACCTCGGACAACTCGGGGCGCACCAGGATGCTGCGCTTTCCGTCGCGGTCGCCGGTCACGGGATCGAGCAAGCACACGCCAATCTCGATGATTTCGGACTGCTGACCAGCGGGCGGCTCGCCCGGCCAACACGTCGATTCGATATCGATCACGAGGATTCGGTCGAGCTGTCGTGCCATGGAGAGGCCTGCTGTGATGGTGAAGTTGCTCGCACACACCGAGTTGCGGAATGCATAACGCATTCCCATGCGTTTGCGACACATGGCTGGGCAGCGAACCCGCGCAACGACAACACCGTTGCATTGTCTTCGACGTCCATAATAGAACGTATCCTGCTGCTCCCCGACCCAGCATCTTCCCGTGGTAACAGGGCCCGTGATGACCGAGAAAAACGATCCGTCGCCGAACATTCAAGAACTCTCCATCCTGCCGCTGCGCAACACGGTTCTGTTCCCGCAGGTGGTCGTGCCACTCGCCGTGGGTCGACCCAAGAGCGTCAAGCTGATCGAGGATGCGGTTCAGAGCGAGAAGCCGATCGCGATCCTGACCCAGCGCAATCCGGAGACCGACGAGCCGACCCTCGACGATATGTACCGGGTGGGGACCGTGGCGCGGATCCTCAAGGTCGTGAAGATCGCGAGCGATAACTACAGCGTGATCATCCAGGGACAATCACGGATTCGGCTGAACGAACTGAAGCACGAAGATCCGTTCTTCATGGGCGAGTTCGAGGTTCTCGACGAGCAGGAGAGCGCGGATCTGGACGACGTCGAGATCGAGGCGCTCTTCATGAACTTGAAGAGCACCGCCAAGCAGGTCGTCAAATTCATCCCCGAGATGCCCAAAGAGGCGAGCCAGATGGTGGACGGGGTCAACGATCCCGGCCAGCTGTGCGACTTCGTCGCCGCGAACATGGACATCTCGACGGAAGAGAAGCAGTCGATTCTGGAGACGGTGAATCTGCAAGATCGGCTCAAGACGGTCGTGACGCTGTTGGCCCGGCAACTGGAGGTCTTGCGCGTCAGCGACAAGATTCAGAGCCAGATCAAAGAAGAGATCGACAAGAACCAGCGCGAGTACTACCTGCGCCAGCAACTCAAGGCGATCAAGGAGCAGCTCGGTGAGTTGGACGGGGAGGGCGGTGATCTCGAAGAGATCGCGACCGCGATCGAGGAATCGGATCTGCCCGAAGAAGTCGAAGAGACGTGCCGGAAGCAGCTGAATCGGCTGCGCATGATGCAGCCGGCGTCCAGCGAGTACGGCGTCACGCGCACGTACCTCGAGACGCTGCTCGACATCCCGTGGCGAGTCGAGACCGCCGACAAGCTCAACATCAAGGGGGCGCGTGCGATCCTCGACGAGGATCACTACGACCTCGACAAGGTGAAGAACCGGATCATCGAGTACCTCGCGGTGCGGAAGCTCAAAGACGACATGAAAGGGCCGATCTTGTGCCTGGTGGGCCCGCCCGGTGTGGGGAAGACGAGCCTCGGGAAGAGCGTCGCCCGCGCGCTGGGTCGCAAGTTCGTGCGCATCAGCCTCGGCGGTGTGCACGACGAGTCCGAGATTCGCGGACACCGCCGCACGTACGTCGGCGCGCTGCCCGGACGGATCGTTCAGGGCCTGCGCAAGGCCGGGACGAACAACCCCGTCTTCATGCTCGACGAGATCGACAAGGTCGGTCGCGACTTCCGTGGTGACCCGTCCGCGGCGTTGCTGGAGGTGCTCGACCCCGAGCAGAACCACACGTTCTCGGACCACTACCTCGAGATCCCCGCCGATCTATCCAACGTGCTGTTCATCGCGACCGCGAACATGCTCGATCCAATTTCGGCGCCGCTGCGGGACCGGATGGATGTCATCGAGATCCCGGGGTACACGATTCACGACAAGCGCCACATCGCGCGCGAGTTCTTGATTCCGAAGCAGCTCGATGGACACGGAATCACGACCGAACACATGAAGGTCGACGCCGACGCGCTCGACTCGATCATCGGCAACTACACGCGGGAAGCAGGCGTTCGTAACCTCGAGCGTCGAATTGCCGACGTCTGTCGCGGTGTGGCGGTCCGTGTGGCCGAAGCGATGTCGCAGCGGGATGACGGCGAGACGCCCGACGAGGTCGCGATCACGATCACGCCGGACAATCTCGACAACTACCTCGGGCCAGAGAAGTACCAGTTCGAGGTCGCCCAGCGCGTCTCGCAGCCCGGTGTGGCCACCGGCCTGGCGTGGACGGCCGCGGGCGGCGACATTCTGTTTATCGAAGCGACGCGCATGCACGGCAAAGGCGAGCTGCTGCTCACCGGTCAGCTGGGCGACGTGATGAAGGAGTCCGTGCGTGCCGCACTGAGTTACATCCGCTCGCGCGTCGAAGAGTTCAACATCGAGTCCGAGGTGTTCCGGACGTCGGACATCCACCTCCACGTGCCCGCCGGTGCGATTCCGAAGGACGGCCCGTCCGCGGGTATCACGATGTTCATCGCGCTGCTCAGCTTGCTGACCTCGGTCAAAGTGCGACCCGACGTGGCGATGACAGGTGAGATCACGCTGCGCGGTAACGTCCTGCCGGTCGGCGGCATCAAAGAGAAGGTGCTCGCCGCGCATCGGTCGGGCATCCGCCGCGTCGTGCTTCCGGAGCGGAACAAGAAGGACCTCGTGGACGTCTCACCGGACATCCAGAAAGAGCTCGAGTTCTTCTTTGTCGAGCATGTGCGCGACCTTCCGATCTTGGTGCTCGAGGCGGCGTTGCCGACCCCGACCCCTGACGATTCGCCCAAGACCGATGAGACCCCGGCCGGCGGACCACCGAGCTGAATCGGGCGTCTGTGGCGCGATTGTCACGGTGGGCTGTACCCACATGTGACAACGTGGCACGCGGCAATGCCCGCTAAGCGTGCTACACCCGCGTGAACCGGGGCCCACCGCATTGGCAAGCTTCTTGCGTTGTACATCTGCGACACGTGAGAGCCGCCCATGAATCGACGACAAATGGTCTCAAACCTCGCCACCCTGGTCGTACATACGATCGGGGTCGGCGTGATTTTCACCGCCACGATTTGGACCCACGGAAGCGAGGCGGCCGGAGAAGCCGCCGCGACGGCGTGGGAATGGGGGCTGCTCTTCAACAACGCGAACGAGTATCTGCTGCAGGTCGGTCTGTCGGCCTGTCTGTGGGCGTTGGCGGTCATCGTGTTCAAGCTGGTGGCGATCGCGCATCGCGACGCGCGGGCTGAGAAGCTCAAGCCGACCCGGATTGCGCTGAAGGCGCGCGGGACGGTGCTCACGGAGTCGTTGATTGTGCTGCCGGTGTTCCTGTTGCTCACGCTGGGATTGATTCAGCTCACACTGAACAACACCGCGGCCATCTTCACGAGCCTCGCCGCATTCCAGTCCGGTCGCACCGTGCATCTGTGGGCCCCGGAAAACAGCGGCAGCAGTTGGGCGCGCAACGGTGGCGTATCGTCGGACAACATCCAGGAGCGGGCGCGCGTCGCAGCGGCGAGCGTCCTGGCCCCGGTGGCCCCGTCGCAGTACTTGGACGGCAGCTGCAGCACGTCCTCGCTGTTCAACAACAAGCTCGAAGCGATGATGTCGGTGACGCTGGGCGCCGCAGGCTCGCTGGGTTCGGCGTCTGCCGGGACGGTGCGAGCGCTGGCGATGGGTCGCGAGATGTCGACGCGAAACAACCTCACCGTCACCAAGGCGTTCGATTCGGACAAGTTCGCGGTTCGCGCGCCCATCAAACTGCTCATCGCCTACTGTCATACCGCGGCGGAAGTTCGGACCACGAACGGGATGCACGCGGTGACCGTCACGTTCAGCCACAAGCAAGCGATGCCGCTGGTGGGCCGCATCTTCGGGTCGGTCATCAAGACCAGCGGGCGCTACAACAACGTCGTGCGCACGTACAACATCCCGCAGCAGATCTCACCGAATCCCGCGCACCCGACCAGCTTCTTCTCGATTCTGAACTTCAACCCATTCTCAGGGATCAACTGATGGGTATCCAGGAACGAATCCAGGCGCTGATCGCGAGCTTTCATCGCAACCAAGACGGCGCTGTCGCGATGCTGTGCATGGCGGGCCTGCTGATCATCTTCATGACGGCAATGATGATGTACGACGCCGGCGAAGCCGCGCGTGACAAGATGGACGTGCAGATGGGGTCGGACACTGCGGCCCTTTCCCACGCGTCGGTCAAGGCTCGCAGCATGAACATGATCGCGTACAGCAACATCACGAAGCGCCTGCTGTACGGCTACAACACCATCTACATCGCGGCGTTCCTCGCGCTGATCGAGGCGACGAGCTACTTCCTGTACGAGGCGGCCAAGAACGCGAACTACGCCATCGATACGATACCCTTGTGCGTGACGGTGATCGGTTGTGCGGTCCCGATCGCGTTCGCGGGCAAAGCCCTGTCGAACGCGCTGGCGGGGATTGAGGGGGTCATCCAGTTGGTGCTCGAGGTCATCGAGTTGGCGGGAGTGACGTCATCACGACTGTTCGGCATCGGCGCCGGGGACCTTGGGCGTTCGATCGTGGAGGTCACTGCGCTGGATTACTACCAGGAGTACATCGGCAAGATGAGTCCGTGGTGGGCGTGGGGCGAGGCGGTGACACGCGGGATGCGTAACGGCGCGACCCTCGTGGGCACCTGGCCGATTCCGAACGGCGAGGTGGCGAAGCTGCGGAACAAGATTCGTTTCGCGATGAACGCCCTCAACTCGGTGTTCTCGTCGTTGCCGAGTGCGGACTCCGTGATCGGCACCACGAGCAAGAAGGATGAACTGCCGATTGAGCAGATCCCGGAATTGATCGCGCTCGGTCCGTTCTTCAGCGGAATCGGTGTGCCGCGGCTCGCCGCGCACGCCAAGTTGTGCGGCGGAATGTTGTTGAGCCCCGAATTTTGGCTGATGCAGTACTACCTGGATCACTGGGAGCCCAGCGAAGGGTTGTGGGACAACAACAGCACCCTGCTGGGTACGCGAAAGAATCCGCGAACGCTGGTCACAACACTGGAGCTGCTGCAACTGCCCGTGGGCTGTGTCGTCGCGTCGCTGACGTTGGGGCATGAAGTGCTCCCGTACAACATCAAGTCGTCCGTGGCTGGCGCACCGTGGTCTGGGGGTGGCAACACCAAGAACGAGTGGCTGGAGGCGACCTCAAACGTCGCGTTCGGCTACAAGCGCGGTCAGGGCCGCTTCGACGACGACGCGCGCCGCAGCAAGTTGAACTTCATGTCTCCGGATTACACGATCTCGGGCGGCGGAGCGTTCTTCCGCAACGACGGCTACTGGTCGGTCTCCAAGGCGGAGCTGATGTACGACACCGGATTCCTCGGTGACATCGGCGCCGGCGCGGCCAATACGATCAATGCCAATGTACCCGGCCCGTTTGGCTCGCTGTTGAACCGAGCGATGGGGATCGTCAACGACTGGTTCAACCAGCCGACGATGTGGGCGCCGCGTTGGACGTCACGGTCTCGGCCGCTGGCGCTGCCGCAGGAGGACGCGCACAAAGACATGGACAAGATGTTCCACGACTCGCTGCCGTTCATGGCGCTCACGACGCCGCTGGCGCTGGCGTACGGCGAGGGTGGGTCGTTCCCGACGATTCAGCAGATGACGAACCTCGATGGCGCGATTAGCGGGGGCCTGTCGTTCCTGCAGAACTTCGCGCGCGACGTGCTGTTCATGGAGATGGCATCCGACGGCTACGTGATTGGCAAGCAGCAGAGCGGATGGGAGAAATAGCCATGACAACCGTCAGTCGATTCTCACGCTTTCATCGCAGCGAACGCGGCACCGCGATCACGGAGTTCGTGATTACGCTGCCCGTGTTCATCATCTCGTTCATCGGCATCCTTCAGTTGTACAAGATCGAAGATCTCTCGGTGGGCGCGAAAGCGGCCGCGTACGCCGGTGCGCTCGAGGACCATCGGCAGATGCAGACGAGCTACTTTCCGTTCGACTGGTCCGTGACCCCGGTGACCGGCGGCGCGCGTGCCGGCATCTGGCACAATCGAGTCTCGGCGTCGCATGCCCGTGATCGCGCCGCCGATCTCATTCTGGACCCCGTCCCGGTGGGCCTGGGCCACATGACGGAGTCGTGGTCGCGGATCGCGGTCTCCGGTCCTCCGGACTGGGCCGCGGACACGGTCGGACTGAAGCAGCCGCTGGCGTTCGCGTCGATGAACGGGCTGTTGAACTCGACGTGGTCGGACACCCCGCACGACTTCCACCAACAGGAGACGCGGATGGGCGACCAGTACGCTGCGCCGTCCGTGTTCGCTCTGGATCTCCTCGACGACATGGTGGGTGGTCCGGGCAACGGTGGAACCGCGGGCTGGATGAGCTTCATGAATCAGGTGCTCAACGTCGGTGGTGTACGGCCAGCGCTCGGCGCCGGGATGCGGTACGGCGTGGTGGAGGGCGAGCACGAGTCGACCCACTCGTTCATGCGCCGCAGCTACACCGTGCAGGAAGACACGCACTTTGCGGCTCCGCCGCGGCCGACATCGAAGTGGATTTCGCTGGCTCTGGTTCGGATGCGTCTCGCGGATGACCAGGCCTACAACAAGAGCATGCTCGCGTTTGAGATGACGGTGAATGCCAGCGATCCGAACGCGGTGGCGGCGCAGGATTGCATGGATCAAATCGGCTCCTTGAGCGCCTCGGACCCGGGCGCGATCAGCGATACGCTGGGCGCGATCGGAGGCGGCGACCCGTGCGGTACGGGCGACAACATGATGGGTGGCGCCAATCCGCTGACGTTCTTCACGAACATCGTCAGCAACGCGACCAGCTTCTTCGGCAGCAGCAGCGTGCCCACCAGTCCCACCACTGGTACACTGGATCAATCCTCGGACTGGCCATGAAAAGCAGAATGAAGTCGCTCCTCTTTAGCGCTGGCAAGCTTGGTTTCGCCGGCGCGACCCTCGTGGCGATCGCATGGTCGATCTCGGTCGGCGACCCGGTGGACGGCGTGCAGAAGGCCGAGGCGGACATTGGAACCTGGGTCTCCACCAAGACACTGTTGGGCGGAAACTACGGCAAGACCATGGAGTCGCTGGGGATGAAGCCTCGCGCCTATGAGATGAACGGCAACCAGGTGTTCTTCGGCGTCGGGCGCGTGGATTCCGATCCGCGTCAGGTGCTGGAGCACTATCAGGAACAGTTCGTCGCGGCGGGCATCAACAAGCGGAAGTTCCTCAAAGTCCCGGACAGCAAGTTCGACCGGTCGCTGGGCGACATGTTGAAGGACCCGAAGAAACAGCTGAGCGAGGACGACCTCGCGTACAACGAGGCGTTGCTGATGGGGGGCGTGGTTCCGATTACGGAGCAGCCCGGCTACATCGCGATGGGAGGCATTGTCCCCAAGGGCGAGCACGAGAACCTCGAAGAGATGGTCAAGGATTGGCAGGCCTCGGACGAGACGAGGGACATCCATAAGCAGATGAACGGCTTCCGATTCATCGACGCGCGGCAGTTTCCCGGTCAGACAGGATCTCGCATCACGAGCGTGTGGGCGGATAGCGGCTTCGACTCGGAGAAGATGGCGAACCCGAAGAAGAACGCGGGGCCGCCGGTGTTGCGGGCCCCGGTGTGCATGGGGTGCGACGTGGGGATGCAGATGAAGAGTCTGGACCGCAGCGAGCCGTTCCGCATCGGCCACTTCTACTCGCAGCGAAGCCGTGAGGATCTCATCGACTTCTACACGCACGCGATGCCGCGGAATGGGTTCCGTCCTGGCGATTCGCAGAAGGCCGTGGACGTCGCTCGCCACTACATGGGTGAGGAAGTGCCGGACGGCGCGATCCTGCAGTACGTCAACGACGCCGGTGTCGAGTCGTTGGTGGCCGTGTTCGACGACACGCGACTCAACGAGACGTCGGTGGTGATCGTCGAGAGTCACTAGTTGATAACGGCTTACCGCGCGCCTAATCTGTGCCTTGAGATCTTTCGAGGCGCGCTGGCGTGAACGACGACGACTACACAGACGACGCGACCGAGCTCGCGATCAGTCGACTCCCCAAAGCCGTCTCGCCTCTGGACGACGCCGCGACGAACCCACTACAGGCGGTCGCGCCGGCCGCGGTTCGGGAGCGTTTTGCTGCCGCGTACGAAGCCGATGAGAAGACTGTAGAGCGTGCGGGCCTCAGCAGTGAGGACCTCGCCAACTACCCATTTCCGGGCGGCGACGTCGATGCGACGCTGGTTCCCGAAGAACCGCTGGTCCCGAAGCCAGTCCGGCCGCGCCCCCGCAATCCATCTCAGCTCCAGCCGAAGGTCCCGCGGCCCAATGCCCCGCGGGTGATGCCTGTCGCGCCTGCGCCAACTCCCCAAGAGCCGCCCGCGCCGGCGCGGTCGCAGTATGCGCAGGCGGAGCCGCGTGTCGAACGCTCAGCCGCACCCCAGGTCGACACCGGAAGCGGAAATGCGGATCAGCTCCGCCGACTGGGGCTGAGCCGCCGTAAACGGCCCAACGCGAACCACGTGCGGGCGAACTCGGGGTTCTACTCGCTGCCCGAAGCGAACAGCGCTGGCGGCACCGTGGACGCAACCGTGATCGGCGAGTTCCGCTCCGAGGCGGACAACCGGGACGCGTTGGGGCTGCTCGTGGCGCTCGGGTTGGGGTTGGCGACGGGGCTTGGAATGCTGGCGCTGGCGCTGGGGCGCTGGAGCACGCCCGGGGCGGTGATGGCGCTGACGCTGCTCGCGATGGTGGTGTGCGCGGCGGTGACGGCTGGCGTGGTCTTACCGCAAAACGAAGTTCGTCTGAGCGGCATTCGTCGCGCGTTCTTACCGATGGGCATCAGTGTTGCGCTGAACCTGATTGTCGGACTCGGATGGCAGCTGGGGGTCGTTCGCGAAGCGTTGCGACCGCTCGCCTCGTCGGCGCCGGAGATGTCCGCGCTGGTGCTGGCGGACGACTCGCTGAACGTCGCCGTGGCGGAATGCGTGCGGCTGACGTCCAAACTCGATTCGCGCGCCTATCGAAACACGCTCGTGGAAGGGTTGGCGGGGCGAACGGACCTGAGCCTGGCTTGCCTACGGGCGCTCGATAGCGCCGGCGCCGACAATCTGAGTTCGATTCTGGCCGACCGCTGGCACGGTGAGCTCGTCGGAGGTGGCGTGGACGGCGATCACGCGTGTGACCTGGCCAACTCGCTCGTGATGTTGCCACGTCCGGCGGGGGAACTGGAGACGCGTCTGTTGACCTGCGTGCTCGCCGGTCCGACGGTCGCCGTCGAGTCGTGCTGCGGCGTCGCGCTGGTCAAGCATGTCGCTTCGGCGGACGCGAACTGGGTCGCCACGGTGCAGCGGAACAACGAGTACATTCCGGACGAGAAGACCGCGGAAGGGCTGATGACGCTGGCTTTCCACCAGATGGGGGTCACGACCTCGCAGCGTGAGTTCGTGAAGGCCGCGAACTTCAACGACGTGCCGGGGCGAACGCTCGCGCTGTCGTTTGCGTGCGAGGCATTGCAGAACGGCGCGACCGGATTGTCGAAGCACTTCGCGGCATCGCTCGGGGAGTGCGCGATCGACGAGAGTCGCGTGCCTCGAAGCCGGGAGGTGTGGAACGAGGTGTGCGACATCGCGATGGCCCGCGTCGCGAAGAAGAAGGTCGAGCCCGCGCGCGCGCTGTGCGACGCGACACGCGTGGCGCTGGTGAGCCAGGCCGTCGCGGACGCGGCCCGAATTGTTGCGCAGGCTTCGAAGAATCGACGCAAGAATCGTGAGATGGCGATCGCGATCGACGTCGAGGGGTCGATGACGCGCGGCAATCTCAAGGACGCGTTCAAAGCGCTCAGCGGCAAGAGGCCGGAGGCGAATGCGACACCACCACCCTCGGCGATCCCCGAAGTTCCCCAGTTCTGAACTGGTTGGCGTTGGGGGGTTGATCAACGGGGATGTCTCGGCGAAGATGCGCCTCAGGTCAGCTCCTACGGATAACGCATGACGGATAAAGTACCGATGACGCCAGAGGGGCATGTGGCGCTCAAGTTGGAGCTCGACCAGTTGCGCAAGGTCGAGCGCCACAAGATCGTGGCCGAGATCGAGGCGGCGCGTGCCCACGGTGATCTGAAGGAGAACGCCGAGTACCACGCCGCGAAGGACAAGCAGGGGTTCGTGGAGGCCCGCATCCGCGATGTGGAGGCGAAGCTCGCCCTCGCCGAGATCATAGACATCAGCTTGATGTCGGGTGACCGCGTGATCTTCGGGTGCACGGTGACGATCTTGGACACCGACACCGACGAGGAGAGCAAGTACAAGCTCGTCGGGGACGATGAGTCGGACCTCAAGGAGAGCAAGATCTCCTACGCGAGCCCGATCGCGAAGGCGCTGATCGGCAAGTTCGAGGGCGACGAGGTCGTGATCCGTACGCCGGGCGGCAACAAGAACGTCGAGATCATCGAAGTCGAGTACATCTGAGCGACCGATGACTCTGGAGCGCTTTCAGCAAGTTTCGGAGGCGCCCACCCGACCATCGGAGGGGACCCAGCGCGTCGAGTTCGACGTCGCGGAGCTGTATCGCGGCCCCGTCGCGCGGGACGACGAGCGAGGCGGTGCCGTCCAGGCGCTGGATGAGAAGTTGCGCCAGGCGTACTTCTGGACGGTCAACCACGGCATTATCTCGCCGTTCTACGACATCGAGTACAACGAGGACCCGCCGCAGTCGTTCACGTTCGGGGACCGCAAAGTGTCCGTGACGCTGCCGACCGGGCAGAGCTACTCGAGCTACGTGTTGCTGCCGCTGCTGAACCTCGCCGTGCGGCGGCGGTGTTTGATCGTCGGAGGCCCTGGGCGCGGTAAGACCGCGATCGCGATCTTGATGGCGGTGATGTCGGGCTACCCGCTGCGCGAAGTGAAGCGCGGCATCCAGCACGGCCAGCCGCAGATGACGATCGCGGACCTCCTGGGCAATCCGCTGCCATCGTCGCTGGTGAGCGCGGAGTCGATGGATGACGTGGTGATTTCGTGGCGCCGCTGGCTGGGGATGCGGGTCAAGATCATCGACGAGTACAACCGGATTCCGACGCGCACGCAGTCCGCGTTGCTGACGGTGATGGCCGACAACTATGCCGAGATCTACGACCAGATCTACGAGTGTCCGGAAGCGGCGTGGTACCTGACGGCGAATGACGACGCCGGTGGGGGGACCTACCAGGTGATCGAGGCGCTGCGGGACCGGATCGATGTCGTCGTGAAGGCGCTGCACTTCAACACGCGGTTCCTCGAGGAGTTGCTGGTTCGAATCGAAGAGGGGTTCAAGCCCGAGGAGATCGTCCCCGAGGCGATCATCTTCACCGAGAGCGAGCTCGAGCAGATGCAGGCCGAGATTCGGCGCGTGCGACTTTCGCCGGAACTTCGCCGCCGGCTGGAGTTCTTCGCGAGCCACTTCGAGTTCTTCGAGGCTGGGGCTCGGCAGGTAGAGTACATGACCAAGGATACGGTCAAGATCTCCGGCTTGGAGCTGAACGCGTTCGCGAGTACCGGCGGCAAGGATGTGTTGTCCGACCTGGGCACCCAGACGCGCAACGGCCTGTCCGTGCGCGCGCTGATGACGGCGCTGATCTACGTGAAAGCGATGGCGTACTTCCGCGGAGCGACTGATGTATCGTTCGACGATGTGCGCCAGATCATCCCGTTCGTGCTGCACGACAAGCTGGTGCAGGAACGCGATGCGCCGTTCTTCGAGAAGACGGGCAACGACGCTCTTCGCGCGGACCACGTGAGTTGGATTCGGAACCTGTTCGACCAATCGTGCCGCGAGTACGACCGACTCGACCTCGACAACAGCGACGCGGTCACCGCCGTGGAGGAGGTGTTCGAGCGCGGACTCGAAGGGCTCCCGGCGAGCGCGGTGCGCACGCGCCTGGTGGACATCGAACGGACGCTGGGGGAGTGGGCGAGCGGCCGCAAGTTCCATGGGCACATGTACGATGACGTGCTGAAGCTGAAGTACTTTCACCAGCGCTACACCAACTATCTGCGGTGGCTCGAGTGGGAGGAGTAGTCGGGGTCGAGTTTGCGGACGTGCTTCGGCGCAATCGCGATGCACTGAACGCGCGCTTCAGCCAGGCACGGCGCGCAAATCGTGCCCTCGATGGGGCGGCGTTCACCGAGTATCTGCGCGTCTGTGTGGAGCCCACCGTCGCGGCGTTCGTGCGATCGGGCGGCTCGGAGTTCGACGCGGATCAGCTGGTCACCGCGCTGTACGACGTCGCGCTGGAGCTCGTCGGCGGCGACCTCGCCGGACCGGGCGCCCGCTACCCCGTCCTGAGCAGAATGTGGGCGGAGCTGCTGCCGGCCGCGGTTCTGCACTTTGAGGGGCATCCGCGGGACGCCGTCGCGGCCCTGAGCAACGCCGTCGTGAACCTGAGCATGGAGCCGGGCATCTCGGCGCAGGCGTGGCTCGACGCGATGCTGGACCTCGCGCCCGCAGAGTCGTTGGAACAACTGCTGGCTTTCGGTCAGGTCGTGGCCTGGCGTCAAGGGATGGCGCACTTTCGCCTCAGCGCGTTGCGCGTACTCGACGGACTTTCGAACGACGTGGTGACGGAGCTCCTCGGAGCCCACGTACCCGCGGAGCGATGGCCACTGGGTGACGAGCCGTCGCTGCAGGCGGTCGCGCACGTCGGCGACTTCCTTGGTTTGGGCGGGGTGTTCGATTCGCCGCCGGAAGTCCTCCAGGCCGACGGCCACTTGTTTGCCTACGACAACCAGGGCTGCTGGACGATTCACGCCGACCGGTATGGCGCGACACTGAAACGTTACGGTCGAAGCTTGCCCGAGGGCGACGTGCGGCCAGCCCAGTTTACCGTTCAAGACGGTGAAGTACGCTGTGCGACGAGCGCCGCGCGGTATGTCACGCCGTTTGCGCCGCGCAGTTGGGCGTGCACCGACGACATGGCGGTGTTGACCGCTCGACACAGCCATCGAATCACGATCGTTGCGCTGTGCAGTTCATGACAGGGGGAAGCAAAGGCGATCTGGACGCCGTGCGCGAGCGCTGGATCGCGGCATGGCCGCAGGCGCTCGCGGTGTGGAGCCGGTTCACGAAGCTGCCGGCGCCGCGGTGGTGCATGGACGCGAAGGACCACGAGGCCGAGCACCTCACGGGGTCGTTCGCGATGATTCGCCTTCAAGATCACGCGGTCGTCATCGGGATCGACGAGGTCGTCGAGCTCGGGATCGAGCAGTTTGCGTTGGAGGTGCTCGCCCACGAGGTCGGCCATCACGTCTACGCGCCCGGAGATCTCGTGGACAACGCTCGCGTGCTCGCCCGCATTCGGCGCGGACTTCCGAGCCGCGAGTCCTACGCGCCGATGGTCTCGAACCTGTACACCGACCTGCTGATCAACGACCGGCTGCAGCGCAGCATGGGGCTCGACATCGCTGGCGTGTACGCCGCGATTCGTCAGGACAACGCCGATCCGCTGTGGGCGTTGTACATGCGCGCCTATGAGACGCTATGGGCGCTGCCGTTCGATACACTCGTCGACGCGACGGCGGTGACGGCGGAGATCGCCGCGGATGCGTCACTCGCGGCGCGGCTGATTCGCGTCTACGCACGCAACTGGATCGACGGGGCGGGGCGGTTCGCGGTGCTGCTGCTGCCGTATCTGTTGCAGATGCCCGAAGGCCCGACGACGGTGGCGCCATGGATGGATGCGCTATCGGCCGGTGCTGGAGGTGATGCGCCGGATGGACTGGCCGAAATCGAGGATGACGAGATCGACGGCGCGATCCATCCCGCCGACGATCCGCGCATCAACGGGTTGCGGTCGGACTACAGCGACAGCCTCGATCCGAACTACAAGGGTGGGGGTCGCGAAGACATTGGAGGAATCAAGAACCGGTATCGAAGCCCGGCGGAGTACGTGGAGCTGATGCGCAGTCTGGGCGTTCAAGTCGACGAGCGAGACCTGGTGATTCGCTACTATCGGGAGCGCGCGTTGCCGCACATCGTACCGTTTCCGGCCCGCGAATCGCGTGAAGCAACCGACCCGCTGCCCGAAGGCCTGGATGTGTGGGACCTCGGCGCGCCGCTGAGTTCCATCGATTGGACGGAAACGGTGGTTCGGAGCCCGCTGATCATTCCGGGGTTTACGACCGTGGAGCGCGTCTACGGCGCGACGCAGGGGACCACGCCGGACCGCGTTCCGGTGGACCTGTACCTCGGTGTCGATTGTTCGGGGTCGATGACGAACCCGGCTCGCGGGACCTCGTTCCCCGTGATCGCGGGGGCCGTGATCACGCTGTCGGCGCTTCGTGCCGGGGCCCACGTGATGGTCGAGCTCAGCGGCGATCCCGGGGAGTTCAGCGCCACGGACGGCTTCGTCCGCAAGGAGCGAGATGCGCTGGCGATCCTGACGGGGTACCTTGGGACGGGCTATGCCTATGGTATTCGACGCTTGGACGCGTCGATCTTGGCGTGCAGCGACGCGTTTGTGCGGCCGATTCATCTGCTGATCGTGACGGACTCCGACATCTTCCGCATGCTCGAGGACACGCAGGACGGCTGGGGGATCTTCGCACGCGCCGTGGAAGTCACAGGTGGCGGCGCGACGCTCGTGCTGGATCGCAGCGACCGGGCGCACTACCAGGACGCATTGGACCGTATCTCGAGCTGCGGTTGGGACATCCACCACGTGACCGATCAGGAAGAGTTGGTGGTGTTCGCGCGGCACTTCGCGCGCAAGCACTACCAGGCGAGGAGCGCGTAATGGCTGAAGGACCCGCGATCGAGGCGTTGCTGCGTCGCCTCGCCGAGACACCGGCCGAGTTCCTCGCCGAACCCCGTATCGCTGGAAATGGCGCGGTGACGGTCGATGCGGTCGTGTTCGATGTGCTCGCTGACCTGGGTCACCGAATGTCGGACGGCGAGTTGCGGGAGTTTCGCGACCGCAAACCAGCGGAGCGGAACTGGCTGCGCATGGTGCTGATTGGCGCATGGTTGGTTCACGATGACGCCTTTTGCGGAATCGGCGCGGGACCGAAAGTTCTGAGATGGTTTCTGGAGCGGCTGCGCAAGCTGGCGCTATTGGTCGATGCCGAGCAGTTTGTGGCGGACGCGGATCGGCGTGAAGAGATGTCGCGCATCCTGCTGGACGCCACCAATCTGACGCCCGCCGGTGAGTCGGCGAAACAGGCGTCGGATCGGCTGTCGACGGTCGATAGTGTCGAGCGGGCGCGGATCCTAGCCGAGACGCGCGCCCAGCGGGAACGAGCCGAACAGCTACGCAAGGAGATGGAGGCCCAGAGAGCGCGCGAGGCAGCAGCGAGGTACTCCCGCGAATGAGTGACGGCGAACAGATCCCCGCGGAGTGGCATGAACGCAGCCCGTTGCTCACGACGACGGGATGGGCACTGCTGCAGCGCATTCGTCAGCAAGCGGACGCGCCGCGCTGGAACTTCGAGACCGGGGACCGGCTCCTCGATGGCGATCTCGCGCAGGTGGACACGTTTCGTGCTGCATTGACCCGACGTGACGACGTCGCGAGCGCGACGGACGACGTGCCGGGCTGGCTCTGCGATGCGGTGATGGCCCTGCGAGCGCGGTCCTGGTTCGTGGAACGGCAGGTTCCGGTGGGGTTCGACCTCCGCCGTGATTGGGTGCACCTGCCCACGATGTCGCGGGACGATCTGGCATCGCGGATCGCGCAAGTCGTGCCGCACGACATCGAGGACTTTTCGCGTCTGTTGGTCTACGACACGTCGGGGACCAGCGGACATGCCGTCCATGTGCCGCATGACCCGTTGGTCCTGGCCAAGTCGCAGGCGCTGGCGGAGCGCGCGATGCGGCGACATGGGGCGAGTCCGACCTTCGGCAGCGACGAAGTGGCGTGTCTGAACCTGTGCGCGCAGTCGCACACCTACGTATTCGCCTCGATCTTCAACGTGTGGAACGGTGCAGGGTTCGTGAAGGCGAACCTGCATGAACGGGACTGGGCCGGCGGGCGGGCGGCGGCGCGTCGATACCTGGGGGGGCTCGGTGCGGGCCTCGTGACGTCGGACCCGATCTCGCTGTCCGAGGCGATGCGCTGGGATGTCGAGCTGCGGCCGCGCGCGATCATTTCGACCGCGGTGGGGTTGTCGGCGCAGCTCCGCACGCGATTCGCCGCGCACTTTGGGTGTCCGGTCATCGATTGGTACTCGCTCACGGAGACGGGGCCCATCGCGTGCTCGGCGCCAGACGGCGACGGCTGGGAGATCGTGCCACACGACGTGTTCGTCGAGGTGATCGATGAGGTGGGCCTGCCGGTACCCGAGGGTGTTGTCGGCGAGATCTGCGTGACGACGCTGCGGAACCCGATGATGCCGCTGGTTCGGTATCGCACCGGCGACTACGCGAGCATCGAACGCGGAGCGGTGCCGCGCCTGCGGGACCTCGATGGTCGCGCGCCGGTCTTCTTTCGCAGCGCGGACGGCAACCCCGTGAGTTCGGTCGACATCGGCCGCGCGATGCGGCTGGTGAGCACGTTCGCTCAGCACGCGTTTGCGCAGCGGGCCGACGGCTCCTGCACCGTGACATTGCGCCCGGTTCCGGGGCTGCCGATCGACGAGCGCGCGGTCCGAAGTGCGTTGTCGGAGCTGCTTGGCTTACAGCCGCTGGAGATCGCGGTCGATGAGTCGCTGGGCACCGAGTCGAAGATCCCGGCGTACGCGAGCGAGATCGAGTTGTGATGGCGTGGCTGACGGATATCGAGATCTGGGCGACCGTATTCGGGCTGATCTGCGTCGCGCTCACGGTGCGGCAGAACATCTGGTGCTGGCCGACGGGCCTCGTGATGGTGACGCTCTACATCGTCATCTTCTACGACGCGAAGCTGTACTCCGACATGGGGCTGCAGGTCGTGTACGTCTTCATGCAGATCTACGGCTGGTGGCGCTGGCTACATCCGCGACCTGGTCAGGACGAGCTCCCGGTGACGCTGTTGCGACGGGCGGAGTGGGGCGCGTGGATCGCGGCGAGCATCGTGGGCGTCGTGCTGCTGGGCGGTGTCATGTCCACTCGCACGGACGCGGCGTTGCCGTTCTGGGATGCGACGACGACGGTGCTCAGCCTCGTCGCACAGTGGCTGATGGCGCAGAAGAAGCTCGCGAGCTGGCTGTTCTGGATCGTCGTGGATGTGCTGGCGGTCGGCATCTACTACACGAAGGAGCTGTACCCCACGACGGCGCTGTACGCGGTGTTCTTGGTCCTCGCAACGGCGGGCTACTTCGCGTGGCGAGCCTCGTTCCGGCGGGCCCAGCATGGCTGAGACGACGGGGATGTTGCTGGGCAAGTTCATGCCCCCGCACAAAGGGCATCAGTACCTGGTCGACTTCGCGCGCGCCTACTGCGACCGACTGACGGTGCTGGTGTGTTCGATCTCGAGCGAGCCGATCCCCGGGGAATTGCGCGCGTCGTGGATGCGCCAGCTGTTTCCGGGCTGTGAGGTCGTGCACGTCACAGACGAGCTGCCCCAAGAGCCGGCGGACGCGGTCGACTTTTGGGACCAGTGGCGCGCCGCGATTCGAGCGCGGATGCCGAGCGGGCCGGACTTTGTGTTCGCGTCAGAGGACTACGGGGCGCGGCTCGCCCAGGAGTTGGGCGCGGATTTTGTGCCGGTGGACGTGGCCCGCGAGCTCGTGCCGGTCTCGGCGACGGCGATTCGCGAAGATCCGATGACCCACTGGGCCTACATTCCGGAGCCTGTGCGCCCGTACTTCGTCAAACGGGTGTGTATCTTCGGCCCGGAGTGCACGGGCAAGACCACGCTTGCTCGCGCGCTCGCCGCGCGGTTCGAGACCGTATGGGTGCATGAGTACGCGCGTCCGCTGTTAGAGCGGGCCCGTGGCGTCTGCACGTACGAGGACATCGAGCGCATCGCGCGTGGGCACGCCGCGGCGCAGGCCGCGCTGGCCCGACAAGCGAATCGGGTCTTGTTCGTCGATACCGACGCACTGACGACCATGTTGTGGAGTGAGACGTTGTTCGGGCGGACGCCCGAGTTCGTTCAGCGCGCGGCCGAAGCGGAGCGCTACGACCTGACGCTGCTCTGCGATGTGGACGTGCCGTTCGTGGCCGACGCCCAGAGGCACTTCCCGGAGACGGTCGAGCGCGCGGCGTTTATGGAGAAATGCCGCGTCGTACTCGAGGCGAATGATCGGCGATACGTCACCCTCAGCGGGAGTTGGGCCTCGCGTGAGGAGACTGCGGCCGAAGCGGTGGCGGAGCTGATTGGACAAGAAATGGGTCGGGGCGCCTGAGGCGCCCCGAGATTCGCATGAACTCGACCTGCGGGTTAGCGCAGCCAGGCCGGGTTCTGGGTCAGCGGCGTGCCGAAGCTCTCGCTGACGTCGCCGTTGTCGAGGGTGTTCCAGTTGATCACGGGGACCCGCACATCGCTGATCTCGAAGGTCGTCGACGTCAGCGGCCCGTTGCTC
>JBFIHF010000085.1:0-19402 GCA_041601915.1 Bradymonadaceae bacterium | reverse complement strand
GTCTTCGTCACGTCGGTCTGTCGCGCCGCGGTCAGCTTGGCGAGCCCGAAATCGAGCACTTTGACGCTCAACGATGCCCCCTCCACGAGCATCACGTTGTCGGGCTTGAGGTCTCGATGGCTGATCTGATGGACGTGGGCGTGCTCGATCGCTGCGCCGATCTGTCGCGCGACCTCGAGCAGCTTGTCGACGCTATGTGTGACTCGACTCCACTCCGTCAGCGTCGTGCCGCGCACATACTCCGTGACGATGTACGGTTTGCCGTCCGCCAGCTGCCCGTAGTCCAGCAGCGCGACCACGTTCACGTGCGCGAGGTGGCCCAGGGCCTGTGCTTCGTTCGAAAAGCGGCGGAGGGCCTGCTCGTCGGTCGTCCGGAGCACCTTCACCGCGACCGTTCGCCCGGTCTCCAGTTCGTTGGCCTGCCACACGGTCCCGAATCCGCCCTCGCCGAGCTGGCGACCGAGGCGGTATCGGCCGGCAATGACCGCATCGGGCGCAAGGACAAATGACATGGCCGGAGCCTACTCAGCACACGCGGCCTGGACAAGGCTCTGCGCTTTGTGTACGTTTGACACGAACGGAGGCAGTATGATCGAATTCTACACCACAAACTGCGAGTACGGGTGCTTCTCAAACTTTTCGCCGCATGGGTTTGAGCTCGACGGGAAGTACTGGAAGACGTCCGAGCACTACTTCCAGGCCGCGAAGTTCAAGGGGACGCCGCACGCCGAAGCCGTGCGCGCAGCCGCCAAGCCGAACGATGCGGCGCGCATCGGGCGCGATCGAAAGCGCCCGCTGCGCGCAGACTGGGAATCCGTGAAGGACGACGTGATGCGACGCGCGCTGCGGGCAAAGTTCACGGCACACGCCGACCTACGCGAGGTCCTGCTGGGGACTGGCGACGAAGCGATCGTGGAGAACGCGCCGGGCGACTACTACTGGGGGTGCGGAAAGAACGGCACCGGCAAGAATCGCCTCGGAGCGCTGCTCGTGGAACTGCGGGCCGAGCTGCGCGCAGGGTAGCCCTAAAGATTCACGGCGGTCGGCTTTCGGATGTGCACCAGAAAGAACGCCTGTCCGATGTGCCACACCGACTCGTCGAGGGGTCCGATCTTCAGGATCGAGCCGCCGACGGGCTGCGGGATATGCGCCATCGACGCCCAACCGAGGCTAAACCCGCCGTCGCCGAAGTTGACCTCGAACTCGGCCTTCGCTTCGAGGCCCGGACGCAGGAAATGCATCGGTGACTCGAGAGTGCTCGAATGCATGAAGAAGTATGTCAGCAGCGCGCCGACGCTCACGTTGAAGCTCACCGTGCTGTCGCCGAAGAGGTTCAAGCCAAGCCCGAGCGGCTTCATCGTGAGCCCGTAGACCCCCGTGTCCGCGAACGGGGTGCCCTTGATCGGCGGGGAGATGTAGATGGAGCTCGGGATGCAACAGGACAGGGGGTTGAACTTGATATCGCCCTGTCCGTCCGCCAGCTTTCGGTACTTTGCCGGGATGCGATTCCGGTACTTTTGGCGCGTCTTTCGGTCGATGACGAAGTACGTCGAAAGCCGCAAACCGGTGTGGATCGGCTTGTCGCGAAACATCGGGCCAAACATCATGTTTGCCGCGGGACCGACTCCGACATCGAACGGCACCGTCACCTGGCCGGCGGCGGCGAGCTGAGGAGCCTGCAACGCGAGGACTGTCGCGGCGAACACGAGGGTGCGGAGCGTCGTCACGGCTAATTCTCGACCAGCAGGCGTTGATTGATCGCGTCCACGATGCGGCTTTCGACGCTGCCGTCCGGCCACGTCACGACCAGCGAGTCGACACTCGTCGCGGCCCCGAGACCGAAGTGAGCGACGCGCTCACTCACGGACATGAACGACTGCCCGCCGTCGATCCAGCGCGTTTGCGTGATGCCTCCGGCGACCAGTGTCACCTTCGCCCCGATCGCGTCGGTGTTCGGCGACGCGCCGCGCAGCTGCACCGTCAACCAGTTGCCCGACGCCATCTCGTTCCGCGCAACATGGGCGACCGGCGCCCCGTTGATGCCGTTGTCGACCCAGATGACGTCGACGTCGCCATCGCCATCGAGGTCACCGACCGCTGCGCCGCGCGTCGAGGCCCGAATCGAGGGCGTCTCCCAACATTCACTCTGGCGGAACGTGCCCGCGTTGTTCACGAACAAGAAGTTGGGCTGGAAGGACGCCTCCGGCGTCAGGAACGACGGAATCTGGCCGTTCGACACCCACAGGTCCTGCCACCCATCCTGGTCGGCGTCGAAGAACATCGAGGACCACGAGCTCAGGGTGTACAGCCCCGAGTTGGGGTCCGTGTAGTCGTCGATGAACGCCTGCATCTCCGGAATCAGCGCCATGTAAATCGGCGGAATCACGGGACGCGGCATCGGGTCGAGGATCGTTCCGCTCGCCACGCCGCGCGCGACCGCCTCGTTCGTCGTCGTGGTGCCGTTGACGACATGCAAGACGTTGTTCGCCGCATTCGCGACGTAGGCATCGCGGTCGCCGTCGTTGTCGAAGTCGCCCAGCGTCGCGCTCATGCTGAACACGGCGATGTCGAGGTTCGCGGCGCTGGCGACCTCTTCGAACAACCAGTTGTCGGCGTCGAGCGGATCGCGACCCATGTTGCGCCACAGCTGGTTCGGACGCGCCGTCATCCCGAAGTCGTTCGCGACCCAGAGATCCTGCCGACCGTCACCGTCGAAGTCCCACCACGCGATACCCAGCGTTCCGCCCTCCGATCCAGGACCGCCTGGGGACGTCGTCAGTTCGCGAAACGTCGTGCCGTCGTTGCGATACAGTCGATTGGGCAGCGTGGTCGGGTAGTTCCCCGCTTCCATCGTGTAGCTCGCCAGGTAAAAGTCGAGGTCCCCGTCGCCATCGAAGTCGCCGAACGCGCCACCCGAGACGACGTCCGTGGCCTGACCGATCCCCCATACCGCCGACGCATTCACGAACGTGCCATCCCCCTGGTTCTCCAGCACGTACGCCCCAGAGAGCCGCCCGACGACGACGTCGGTATCGCCATCGCCATCGAAGTCCGCCGCGGACAGGCTCGACGTCTGCGTCAGACCGGCGACGCCGGCTGCCGTGGTCGCATCCGTGAACGCCCCGGCGCCATCGTTCGTGAAGTACGCGAGCGCGCCGCCGTTGTTGGTGATCATCACGTCGAGGTCGCCGTCGCCGTCGAAATCGACCATCGCGACGCCGCTCGTGACGATGTAGGACGCCGGCTCGTCCTGGTACCGCGAAATCGCGACATCGATCCCGTTTCCCGGCCAGTCGACAAAGCGCGCCGGATCGCCCAAATCCTCGCACGGCACGGGACCCACCGTGTTGTTCGTCCCGTTGTTCGTGGGACCAATCGTGTTGTTGGTTGCGGTCGTGGTGTTGTTCGGCGTCGTGCCGTTGTTCGTCACCGTGTTGTTCGTCGCCCGCGGCACGCACTCCCCCGTCTCGTCATCACAGCGCGTTCCGCCGGTGCAGTCCGACGCGCGACAACCGCTGTCGTTGTTGGTCTTGGGAGGCTGCAACACGCCCGGCTTCTTTTCGCCGCATGCGGTCAATGGCAGGGCGAATGCGACGATGAGCAAGGCGTAGTAGCGCATCGGTCGAGTATTCCACCGACCCGATGTCAGAGCAACCGCGACGGCGGGGTCCGACCGAAGCGATGCGACACCCGGGTCGTTCGACGCAGGACCGAGGCGATGCGGCCCCACGCCCGGCCGCTGACCAAAGCGTTGCGGTCCCCACGCCCGGACTCGCTCGATGGCCTCGCCCGTCGCCCGCACCCGACGACGGGCCGACCATCGGCGCCGTGCGTCCCGTGGCTGGGAGTCCGGATCCGATTCCTGTCAGGTAACTCGGACGAGGCTTCCGGCTTCCGGTATGCCGGATGCCTCACAGGCGGGCGGACGCGGTCGCTCGGCGGGGCCGGGACCCGCTCCGCTCATTACTCGGCGACGAAACGCGGCCAGGGGCCGCGTCTCGTGGCCTCCTGATTCGCTCCGCGGGACCCCGGCCCCGCCGGCTCCCGCTCGCGCTGCGGCGCACGGCGCCGTTGGCGCCGTTGCGCCTGGCGCGCCGCCATGGCGGACGCGGTCGCCGTGCCCGACATCTTCCGGGATCGTCCGAGTTACCTGACAGGAATCTGATACCGGTGTCCGGTGTCCGGCCGGTTGCCGGATGACGCCCGTCGCTTGGTCCGACGTTTCAGACCCGGACCCTGCGGAAGACGGGTCTATCTGATGGGCACTTCGGGGCGCTACAGCATGTACGCGATGGAGTAGAGGAGGCCGAACAACATCAGGATCTTCGCCGTCGCCCCAAGCACGGGGTTCAGTGCCGCGCCGGTCGAGGCCGCGAACTTGCGCCCCACAACCACGGCCAGCGGGACCGCGCCGAGGCTCAGGAGCAGCCACGGCGAGGCGCCGGCGAGGACTTGGACGATCGGGACGGCGAACGCCGCCGTCACACAGACGTACCACTGCAGCCGTCCGCCACGTTCACCGAGCCGCACCGCGAGGGTGTTCTTGCCGACTCGACGGTCACCCTCGATGTCCCGCACGTTGTTCACGACGAGAATCGCGACGCTCAGCAACCCGATCGGGAGCGCTGCCGTAAACGCGATCCAGGACCACGCCACCGCTTGCACCCAGTAGGTCCCGCAGACCGCAGCGAGACCAAAAAACAGAAACACGAAGACGTCCCCGAGGCCGTGGTACCCCAGCGGATATGGCCCCCCGGTGTAGGCGACTCCGGAGGCGATCGACAGCACGCCGAGCACGAGGATCGGCCAGCCGCCGACGGCGACCAGATAGGCGCCGACCAACGCGGCGAGCGCGAATGTGCCGATCATTGCGTTGCGGACAGCCTTCTCGTCGATCAGGCCCGCCTGCGTCACGCGAATCGGCCCGAGGCGACCTTCGTCGTCGGCCCCCGATTTGAAGTCGTAGTAGTCGTTCGCGAAGTTCGTGCCGATCTGAATGAGGATCGCCCCCAGCATCGCCGCGAGCGCGGGCAACGGGGCGAACACACCCGCCGATGCGGCCACTGCGGCGCCGACCAGGACCGGCACCACCGCGGCCGGCAACGTCTTGGGGCGCGCCGCGAGTACCCAGGCTTGCGCGGGTGAAATCGACACGGCCGCCATCAGCCCGGTCCGAAGTTGTCGAGCACATCCTCGCGAAACGCCTTCGATGCCGCGCGATCGGTGCGCGCGACGATGAGGTGCGTGCCTCCGTCGGGCGCTACCTGCAGCGCCTCCCGCAGCTCTTGCTGACTCGTCACCGTGGTCACCGACACCCCGAACAGCGCCGCCGCACCTTCCCAGTGCAGGTCGGTCGCGGTGGTGAAGTGACGGGCGAACATCGGTTCCATGCCCGCCACCGGCAGGTGATCGAAGATCGCGCCGCCGCCGTTGTCGACGACGACGACCGTCAGCGCAGTGCCCAGACGGCCGCTCAGCTGCAGCGCCCCGATGTCGTGGGCGAGCGCGACGTCACCGATCAACAACGTCGTCGGGCCGTCGTGGCCGGCGGCGATACCGTGGGCCGTCGACACCACGCCATCGATGCCGTTCAGCCCCCGATTGCAGAAGATCGTAAGCGGCTGCTCGCGACGCACGGCGAACGCCTCGAAGTCGCGCAGCGGCATCGATGCCGACAGCACGATCGCCGCACCGGACCTCGCGTTTTGCGCAAGCTCATAGGCCACCGTCGCGTCGACCAGCGGGACGTCGGCAAACCGTCGCGTGATGTACGCGTCGGCGGAGTCGCCGAGTTCGCTGAACTGACGGCGCCACTCCGACGGCACGTCTGAGTCCGGCAGACGGCGACGCAGCGCGTCGAGGACCGCCCCCTCATCGCCGACGAAGATCATGTCCGCCGTCGCGTCGGGGTCGCAGTCCCGGTGCCCGGCGACGATCACGCGCCGCGCGTCCAGGGAGTCCAGCCAGCGGATCACGGGCCAGTCGATCGCGGGCTGCCCGAGCCGCAGCACGAGGTCTGGACGCAACGTCCCGGCGAACTCCCGGTTCGACATGATCACGTCCCCCGGGACCACCGAGGCCGCGGCCGGTCCAAATCTCAGCTGACTCGTCGCTTCGGCGAGGATCGGTGCACCGATCCGCCGAGCCACCTCGTCGAGAACGCGCGCCCACCGCTGGGCCGTGCGCGAGGAGCCCACGACGATCAGGGGCCGATTCGCCGATTCGAGCAGCCGCACGACTTCCGTCATCGCATGCGGTTCGGGGGACCGGACGACCGGCTGGTACACGCCCCCGCGCTGGCTATCGAACACCAGTGGACCGCTGGCCATCGACGGCCGTCCGCCGGTCGGCTCCAGCGGCTTGTCGAACGGGAAGTTCAGGTGCACGGGGCCCGCTTCGTCCCGAGCCACGGCATACGCGCGCCGAGCGATCGCACGTGCGTAGCGCAGCTCGTCGGGCTCCAGCGACGGCATCGCAACGTCATGACTCCAGCGCACATGCTTGCCGTACAGGTCGACCTGTCGCATCGCCTGTGATGCGCCGCTTTCACGCAGACGTGGCGGTCGATCGGCGGTCATCACGATGATCGGCAGCCGCGCCACGTTCGCCTCACAGATCGCCGGGAAGTAGTTCGCCCCCGCGGTGCCCGACGTGCAGATCAGCGCGACCGGTCGTTCCGTCGATTGCGCGAGGCCCAGGGCGCAAAACGCAGCCGAGCGCTCGTCGATCACGCTGTGGTCGCGGATGCGAGGATCGTCGACGACCGCCGCGACCAGAGGCGTCGAGCGGGCCCCCGGACTCACGATCACGTCGCGAAGCCCCGCTTCGATCATCGCGTCGATCACGGCGTTCGCCCAGATCACCGATACGTTCTGTTCTCCAGCTCTCATGGGTCTCATCGGAACCTCAGCGCCTCGGTCACCGCGCGAAGCTTCTCACGCGTCTCGTGGTCTTCGGCGACCGGATCCGAGCCTGCAACGATCCCGGCGCCGGCGTAAACGTAGGTGGCGTCCTGGCACAGTCGAGCGCTGCGAATCGCGACGGCGAACTCGGCGGTCCCGTTATCGTAGCCCACGACACCGGCGTAGAGCCCTCGCTCGAACGGCTCCAACGCCCCGATCATGCGTCGCGCGCCGTCGCGCGGCGTCCCGCACACCGCGGGCGTCGGGTGCAACGCACCGACGATGTCCAACGCGGTCACGCCGGTCCGCAGCGTGGCGTGGATCGCCGTATGCAGGTGCTGCACGTTCGGCAGGACCATCAATCCCGGCACCGAATCCACATCGATCTCGTCACACCATGGCCGCAGCGCGAGCCGAATCGCGTCGATGACGAGCTGGTGTTCGTGCAGGTCTTTGGGGTTCGTCAGCAACGCGTCGTCGCCCGGGGCTGCGGTGCCGGCGAGCGCGCAGGTCTCCAGCGTCCGCCCCTGGACCCGCGCCAGCAGCTCCGGTGAGGCCCCCAGAAACGTTTCGGAGCCATCGGAGATCGCGAACACCCAGCAGTTCGGAAACCTGCGCTGGAGCTCCTCGAGGGTCGCGACGGGCTCCGCGGGCGGCAACACTTCCTCGCGCGCCACCACGACCTTCTCGACCTGACCGGACGCGATCGCAGTCAGCGCGAGCTCCACGCGTGTCGCGTAGCTACGCGGTGCGTTGGCGTTCGGATCGGTATCTGGAAACGGGATCGCGATCAGCTGTTCGACGAGCCGCCCGGGCTCCCCGGGTGGACTCCAGTACGACCACGGACGACCGGCACGAATGGCCGATCGAATCTGGTCGAACACGTCGTTGGTTGTTTCGCGCGCGAGCATCGATCACTCCGTGTTGCGAACAACCTATACTTACCCCTTCACAACTTTCAATGATTTTTGAAAGTTACGCGGGCGGTGCCCGCTACAGGACCCCGCGCTTCTCTTGGTCGCGCTCGATGGAGCGGAACAGCGCACCGAAGTTGCCTTCGCCGAACGACTGGTGATTCTTGCGCTGGATGAGCTCGATGAAGATCGGACCGACCACGTTTTTGGTAAAGATCTGCAGGATGTAGCCCGTCTCGTCGCCGTCGACGAGGATCATGTGCTCCTGAAGCTTCTGGTGGTCTTCGGTGACGTTGGGGACGCGGTCGAACACGCCTTCGTAGTACTCGTTGTCGATGTCGAGGAACTCGATGTTCGTCTTCGCCATCTTGTCCATCGACTTCACGAGGTCGCTCGACGCGAACGCGACATGCTGGATGCCGGGCCCGTCGTACTCACGAAGGTACTCCTCAATCTGCGACTTCTCCTCGGTCCCCTCGTTGATCGGGATACAGAACGAGCCGTCCGGCGAGCGCAGCGCGTAGCTGAACAGGCCGGTCTTCTCGCCGCGGATGTCGAAGTGGCGGACCTCTTCGAACCCGAAGATGTCCTTGTAGAACGACGCCCACTGCTCCAGCGTCCCCTGGTGCACGTTGTTCGTGAGGTGATCGATGACCTGGAAGCCCTTGTCCGGCACGAGCTTCGGCTCCGGATGTTGGGCCCACTCACGCTCGAAGAACGCCGTCTTCTCGTCGACGAAGTAGATCAGGCTGTCGCCGATCCCGAACACGGCCGGGAGATCGAACGGCGCCTTGCCGGACTTGGTATCGAACGCACGCGCGCCCCGCGCCACGGCGGTCTCGAACGCCTGACCGGCGTCCTCGACGAAGACACCCATGCCGCAGATCGAGGGGCCGTGGGTGGCGCGGAAGTTCTCGGCGAACCCGGTGCCGGTGTTCCAGAGGAACACGATGTCGTTTTGCTTCCACAGGTCGATCGACTCGTTCTGATGCCGACCCATCCGACTGAAGCCGAAGGTCTCGAACATCTCGCCGAGGTCCATATCGGTGTCGCTCGAAAACTCGAGAAACGCGATACCTTTCAATCCACAATAGTTCTCTGCCATGACGGCCTCCGGGGGTCTGAATCAGATCTAAGCGTAGCGACTGATGCATCGAAATAAAGAATAAGAGTTCGCTTACTCTCATCAATTTTTCTGATATAGATGCGCACATGCTTGAACATATCCGAACCTTCGAGACCGTCGTGCGCACCGGGAGCTTCTCGGCGGCAGGCCGCGAGCTGCACAAAGCGCAATCGGCCGTGAGCTACGGCATACAGCAGCTCGAGGCGCAGCTGGGGGTCGAGCTCTTCGATCGCAGCGGACATCGGGCCGAGCTGACCAGTGCCGGGAGCGCGCTGCTGTTGGAGGCGCGAAAGCTGCTGGAGGCCGCGAACCGCCTCGAGGAGCTCGCCAGTCGTATCGGCGAGGGCTTCGAACCCCGACTGCAACTCGTGATCGACGGCATCGTGCCGCAAGAGCCGATCATGCGCGCGCTGAAGGTGCTGGCCGACGAGCACAACTCCACGCAGATCCAGGTCAAGGTCGAGTTTCTCGGCGGCGTGCAGTATCGGTTTGAGCGTGAGGATGCCGACATCATGATCGTGAAGGATTTCGAGGGCGGGCCGGCGTTCGTCGCGACGACGCTACCGGACATCGAGTCCGTGCTGGTGTGCGCGCCTGAGCATGCGTTGGCCGGTCAGCGCGGCGTGACGTCGTCGACGCTGCACGATCACGTGGAGCTGTCCGTGCACGACTCCTCCGACGCCCCGGACGCCCACGATCCGACGTCGTTTGGGGGCTCTCGCGTCTTCTTTCTGTCCGACTTCGGGGCGAAGCGGCAGGCGCTTCAACTCGGACTGGGATTCGGGTGGATGCCGGTCTACCTCGCCGAGGAGGCGCTGCGCGCGAGGCGCCTTGTCGAAGTCGACTTTGTGGGTGGTTCGCGGTACTCGTTTGTGCCGCGACTCGTCGTGCGATCGAGCCGCGTGCTGGGCCGCACCGCACAACGCTTTGTGGAGCTCGTGACCACCGCCGTGGAGCACTCGTGGACGTAGCATCGACCAAAAACGAAGCCCTGTGGAAAACCTTCTGGGACGGGAGCAAGTCGCGGACGTGCGCTGGCGCGTTCGACATCGAACTCGTCTCGATCGACGAGGACCAGATCGTGCTGCGCATGGCGATCACGGACAAGACGCGCCAGCCGTTCGGCTTGCTGCACGGGGGCGTGAGCATGGTGCTCGCCGAATCAGCCGGCAGCATGCACGCATGCTGGGGCACCGACCTGACCGCGGTGAACCCGGTGGGGATCGAGATCAGCGGCTCCCACGTGGGCGGGGCGCGTGACGGCCACGTGATTGCGACGGGTCGCGTGCTGCGCCGCGGACGCACCGTGGTCGTGCACGAAGTGAAGATCGTGCACGAGGAGACCGGCAAGCTGCTCAACGTGTCGCGCACCACCAATTTGTACGTACCGACGAAGGGCTGACGATGTTTGGATTCGGCAAGAAGAAGCCCCTGACCCGCGACGACTTCGCCGAAGCGGCCAAGGACGTGGAGCGGCGCACCGCGCAGGGCGAGTACGTCAGTGCCGCTCAAGCCGCGGCGGCGCTTCGTAAGGCGACGGAGGCGAACAACGGGGCGCACACGCCGCTGTGGGCGGAGGCGCACTTTCTGGAAGCCCGCACGGCCCTGATGCTCGGCGACTATCCGAAAGCGTTAGAGCACATGCGCGCGGCCAGCGACGTGCACGGCGACGACGACGAGACGATCAAGCTACGTCTGACGAACGAGATGAATCTCGGCGACATCCTCTCCGAGCTCGGCGAACTCGATGAAGCCGAGGCGGTGCACCGCCGGGCGCTGGAGCAGCGACGGGAGTTCTACGGCGCCGATCACCCGGGCTTTGGATACGGTGCAGAGAGCCTCGGCACGGTGCTCCTGCGCAAGGGGCGGTTCGCCGAGGCGTCCGAGCTCGCTCGAGCCGGTGTGGAAGCATTCCGGTCTGGGGAGCCGCACAAACTCAATGCGACGCTGAGCCTGTGGATGTTGGCCGAAAAGGCGCAGCACCCCACCGAACCGGTGCTAGGCGTCCTGAGCGATTCGGACCGCGAGCGGCTCGTGAACGCGCTCGCCAGCGCGCCGGCGTACCTGTTCATCGACGCCACGATCGACCTGCGCTGGGAGGTCCTCGCGCTGCTGGAAGACCGCACCCAGAAGATGGCGTGCCTGGCCACGATCGCCAATCAGAGCGAGGCGCTCGACCGCCACGACGATCGCCTGCGCGCGCTGGAGCTCTACGTGGACCTCGCCGCCGAGATCTCCCCGGATGATGCGGCGTTCGCGCTGCAAGGGCTCGCGTTGGCGAACGAACAGGCCGAGCGGCTCGACGACGCGCTGGCGGCCTATGAACGAGCGCTGGAGATCGCGGATGGTCAGCGCGTCCAGGTTCAGCGCAACTTCGCGCTCTACCTCGCCCAGCACGGCGACGCCGATCGCGCCGAAGAGCTCTTCAACGCCGCGCTGGCGGGTGCCGAAGGCGAGCTCTACGCCCGCGTCTCGGGCGCCTACGGCATCTTTCTGCACCATCACGGCCGCTATGACGAGGCCGTGGCCCGCCTGAATTCGTGCATCGAGGGCCTGCCGCCCAGCCACCCCGATCGGCTGACCGCAGACGCGCACGTGCAGTTCGCCCGGGACGGTGAGGCGTGCAACTGTCATATCGGCATGCCGGTTGCGCTATCAGGCCTCGTGCGCGCCGTCGTCGCGGAATACGTGGCCGACGACCTGCTCGACGAGGTCGTGGTCTCCCCCGATTTCGAGATCTCGATCTCGCTGACCCGCACCGCGTCCGACGATGAAATCGAAGCGATTCAACTCGCGACGACCGAAGCGCGACGCCGGATCCGCGAGCTGCGGGACGCGTAGCGGCTACCGTCGCCGCCGCAGCACGACCAGCACACCCACGACCAACACCAGCCAGGCAGCGTCCGCCGCCGAACCCGCCGTCGCACAGCCTCCCGCCCCGCCGTCGACGACGCGGTCCGCCGTCTGGGCGCCTTCGTCGTCCATCGCGTCGACCGGCGTTGGATCAGGGGCCGTCCCGTTGTTCGTGGATGGTTCGGGGTCGACGTCTGGATCGGGGTCGATGACGGCATCGATCGGCGCCGGACGCACGGCGCCCAGCAGCGCCATCGTCGAGTACAACTTCTTGGCATCGAAGCCGGCGGCGTCGGACCACTGGGGCCCAGCGGTGAGCTCTTCGGCGAAGGCATCCCCGAGCGAACGCCAGCACACCAGCCCCTGAGACGCCCGCGCACACAGGTCCGCCCGCCCGTCCGCGTCGATGTCGACGAAGTCGATCGTGCGGTGGAACCGATCTCCCGTCCACCCGCTGGCGTCGACAAGGGGCCCCGAGATGGGAGCACCAAACGAGGCGCCGTCGAAGGGCCAGCACCGGACACCGTCGTTGGAGCGCGCGCACGCATCGAGCACTCCATCGCCCGTCACATCGGCGAATCGCAACGTCGCGAAGTTCGAGTAGTCGTCCCAGCCCGCGGCGTCGGAGAGCGCGGGACCGGTGATGAGGGCGCCGAAGCCATCGCCCGTAGACAGTGCGCATTGGAGGCCGTCGGCGCCCCGCGCGCACAGGTCCGCGCGTCCATCGTTGTCGAGGTCCACGAGCCGGATCGTCGACCAGTGCCGAAACTTCGCCCAGCCCGCGGCGTTCGACCAGGCGGGACCATCAATGCGCGCACCGTCGGTGAGCCAGCAGCGCATGCCGGCATTGGCGCGCGCACAGACGTCGTCTTTGCCGTCACCATCCACGTCGCCGGTGCGGATCGTACCGTAGTTCGAGGGGTCACCCCACCCGACCGCGTCGGACAGCTCAGGTCCGGCCACCTCGGCCTCGAACCCCGTGCCGTTGGAGGGATAACAGCGCATTCCGTCGGTCCAGCGCACGCAGAGGTCGTCCATCCCGTCGCCGGTGATGTCGGCGAACCGAAGCGTGGAGTACAGCGACACGTGGTCGAATCCGGACTCGTCGCTGAGCGCGGGGCCCACGATCGGCTCGCTGAACGAGGTACCATCGAAGGTCCAGCACCGGATGCCCGCGTCGGCCCGTGCGCACAGGTCCGCCTTGCCGTCCCCGTTGATGTCGCCCCAGCGCATCGTCGCGTAGTTCGACGGGTCCGCCCAGCCCGCGGCGTCGGTCAGTGCCGGACCCGCGATCGGCGGGCCGAACTGCGCGCCGTCCGACAGGCTGCACTCGACCCCAGCCGGCGTCCGGATGCACGCGTCGCCGAGGCCATCGCCGTCGAGATCGGTCGTGCGCTGCAGTTGCCCCTGCAACACGTGGAGCAGGCCGTCCCAGCTGTTGTCGCAGCTGCCGGGCACGACGGGCAGCCCATTGGCCGCCGAGGCGAAGACTCCCCAGTGATTCACCACCGAGCGCGGCGTGCCGTCCGACGGCTGGTTGATCGTCCCGTCGCCCGCGACCCACATCTGACTCGACCCGCCGCCGTCGAGGTTGAACGCCGTGTATGCGCCCAGGTCGGCCATCAGCTTGGCGAGCTCCGCGCCGTACATGCCCACGGAGGCCGTGCTGCGACCGTCCACGACCACGAGGATGAAGGTCTGCCGGTCGCGTGAAAGCCCCATCGCCGTGCGCGGGTGGCGCGCGCGCATGTCGGTGCGGTCCACGAAACAATCACTGGCCGTGGGGGATGCGCACGTGACCGGGGCGCCATCGATCACGAGCTGCGGGAAGCCGCTGACCAATGCTTTGGTCCCCGCGGGCGGATCGGGCGCGACGTCATCTGGCTTGTAGCCGCTCGTCGACAGGCCGCGATTCTTCACGTGCTTGGTGTTGCTGAAGTCCACCCAACCATCGCCGAACGCGATCCATCCGAAGTCGTTGTAGTACCAATCGCTGGCATAGTCGGAGTCGAGGCCCGTGCGGTTCATCGGCCACCGGGTTCCGCCCGCCACCGCATCGCCGTAGACGTGGGTGCGAGGGGTGGTGGTGTAGAAGTCGCCATTGACCGCGAGCTGTGCGCCGACGGACCGCCCCCACGACGACGCGCTGCCCGTGGATCCGTAGCTCGACGCGTCGATGTGGACGGAGTCCGAACACAGCGACACGTAGGCGGCATGAAAGTTGGTCGCGGGCCCCGTAGTGCGCCCCTGCACGATGCGAATCCCGGCGTGCGGGGTCGACTCGGTGGTCGAGGTGATCGTCTGCGCTCTGGCCACAATCGGCAGCGACAACAGCAACAACACAATGAATCGCACCGGGGTCGACATGGATGCCTCCTTCTGAGGACCGCACTTCAGCCGAGTTCAGGCCGCCGCTCAATACAAACGCGTTGAAACGCGGTCAAACGGCGAGGGGCCGAAGCTGAGGTCGCGCTATAGCGCGCCACGCGGCGAGGCTGTAAGGTCTTCGCGCTATGTTTGAGAAACTCGACGGTATCAAAGCGAAGTACGACGAGCTCGGCAGCCAGTTAGGCGATCCGGGCATCGCGGCCAATCCACGCGAGTATCAGAAGATCGCGAAGGAGCACGGTCGGTTGCAGGCGCTAGTCCAGGCCTACGAGCGCTTCCAGACCGTCGAAGCCGAACTCGAAGAAAACGAACTGCTCGCCTACGACGATGACCCGGACCTGCGAAAGATGGTTCGCGACGAGCTCGAGCGGCTGCGCGAAGAGCGGGAGACCCTTGCGGTTCGCATTCGCACGTTGTTGATCCCGCCCGATCCGCTGGACGAAAAGAACATCTTCATCGAGATCCGTGCCGGCACGGGCGGCGACGAGGCCGCACTGTTCGCCGCGGACCTGTTCCGGATGTACGCCCGATACGCCGAACGCAAGGGCTGGCGCGTCGAGATCACCAGCACCAATGAGACCGACCACGGCGGCTACCGCGAGGTCGTCGCGCAGATCATCGGCGCCGACGTGTACAGCCACCTCAAGTACGAGAAAGGCACGCACCGCGTGCAGCGCGTCCCGACCACGGAATCGCAGGGCCGTATCCACACCTCCGCAGTGACCGTCGCGGTGCTGCCGGAGGTCGACGACGTCGAGATCGACATCAAGACCGAAGACCTTCGGATCGACACGTTCCGCGCATCAGGCGCCGGTGGCCAGCACGTCAACAAGACGGAGTCCGCGATCCGCATCACGCACATCCCGTCCGGGCTCGTCGTGTCGTGCCAGGACGAGAAGTCGCAGCACAAGAACAAGGCTCGCGCGATGAAGCTCCTCAAATCGCGGCTGTTCGACATGCAGCACGAGCAACAGCAGGCGTCGATCGCGGCCGAACGCCGCGAGCAGGTGGGCAGCGGCGACCGTTCGGAGCGCATCCGCACCTACAACTTCCCGCAAAACCGCGTGTCCGAGCACCGCATCAACCTGACGCTCTACAACCTCGATCAGGTGATCGAGGGCGAGTTGGGCGGGGTCGTGGAGCCCTTGCAGGCGCACTACCGGACCGAAGCACTCAAAGCACTCGGCGCCGAGTAACGCGTCACCGTAGAATTTTGAGTGCGACCTCCCCCTTCCGATGAAAAGCTGAGGCGACAGGCGCGGACTCATGCCGCGCAACGCGCTGGTTTGCATGCATTTTCACGTTTGTCGCGTCCGGTGGTACGAGACTTGATCTAGGACCAGCCATCGAGATCGGAGGACACGATGAAAGCACTGACGAATGGTTTGATTCTTTGTTTGATGGTGATGGTGGGCAGCGGCTGTCTCTTTGAGGGCCAGGACAACAGCAAATCCGACATCCGAAAGCGCGTCGACAAGGGGGACGTCGACTACTGCGACATCTACGACTGGTACGGCGACGGGACGTGCGACGAGTTCTGCAAGTCCCCCGATCCGGACTGCGAGGTCCAGTGTCTGGCGATTCCGTCCTGCGGGCCGGATCAGATCGAGGTCGAATCGTGCGAGGATTGGATGCGGTGCGAAGAGCTCTCGATGTGCGGCACGACGATCTACTGTGCGTTCGACGTCGTGACCTGCCTCGCGTACCCGTCCTGCCAGCCCGGGTACGAAGAGGTCGAGGAATGCGCGCCGAACGAGTCCTGCTACGAGGAGTCGATCTGCGGCGCCACGATCACCTGCCAGCTCGCCGAGGTGAATTGCGACGCGATTCCGGTGTGTCCTGCGGGGACCGTCGAGAATCCACAATGCCCCGTGATCGACATCGACTGCAGCACCGAGACCGTGTGCGGGACCACGATTTACTGCGAACCGATCACGGCGACCTGTCAGGCGTACCCGGCCTGCGGCGAAGGCTACACCGAGAACGGTGACAGCTGCCCGACGGACACCGACTGCTACGAAGAGTCGATCTGTGGCTACACGATCGCCTGCTTCAAGGACGAGCCCGTCAATTGCCGCGCCATCCCGGTGTGTCCCGAAGGCACCTACGAGACCGACGACTGCCCGCAGGACGCGTCCTGCTTCATCGTCACCGAGTGCAACACGACGATCATGTGCACCGACGCCTAGCCACCGCCGGACCGCTGGCCCGACGCCTTCGCACCTCGTGCGAGGGCGTTTTCCGTTAGTGGCTGGCGCCCGGCAGACCGCGCAGCGGGGCGTGAAGGGCGCGATCGTGCCGGGTGGGATTCAACCCGAGAACCCGCGGTCGCACGTAGTGGACCAGCGAAGACGCCACGAGCAGCAGCTTGCCGGGGGCGGTCACCCAGGTGCGCCCACGCAGCGCGTCGCCGTTGTATCGACGGGACAGCTTCACGCCGATGCCCCGATACAGCCGGCTCGCCACCACGATGGCGAGGCGCGAGCGCGGTGGGATGTACCGCATCCCGATGTCCGCGCTCCGGTAGTACTCCTCGGCCACCTGCAACAGGTCGCGGACGACCGTCGCCATGGCCGCCCGATCCGCGGTTCCCGCGAGGAGGTCTCGTGGTTCGACACCGACGGCGCGCAGGCGGTCAGCGGGCAGGTAGGTGCGGCCGCGGCCGGCGTCCTCGAGCACGTCCCGACAGATGTTGGTGAGCTGCATCGCGACCCCGAGATCGATCGCGTGCGGGTGCCCCTTCGCGTCGTCGACGCCCAGGATGCTGCACATCATGAGGCCGACAGTCCCGGCCACTCGGTAGCAGTAGCGCAACAGCTGCGCGTCGCTCGCGACCTGCACGGCATCGAGGTCCGACCGCACGCCCGCGATCAGCTCGTGGGCGCTGCGCACATCCATGCCACGGCGAGCTGCGACTTCGAGGAATGCCGCGACCAGCGGGCGCATGGCCTCTTCGCCGCGCAGCTCGCACTCCACCTGGTTGAGGTCCGCGTGCGCTCGCTCGACGTCCGTCGCATCGTCGGCGAGGTCATCGACGAGACGGCAGAACGCGTACACGATCGCGGCGTCGTCGCGGTTGTCCGCGGGCAGGAACCGCGACGCCCAACGAAATGATCGCGCGTGCTTGGAGAGCACGCCACGGCTGTACTTCAGGATGTCGCTGTTCGGGGTCACGCGTTACGCCTCTTCGCACGAACGGCCGGAATGGCCAAACGTACGGATGCATCCGGCGCCGGTAAGGTGCGATCGAGAACTTTCGCCGAGCACAGCACCCCGGGCAGCCCCGCGCCCGGGTGGGTGCCGGCGCCCACGAACCACAGGTGGCGCACGTCCTCGGACCGGTTGTGGTACCGGAACCAGGCCGACTGCGTCAGCGTCGGTTCCGGCCCGAACGCCGCGCCATCGGCGCTGCGAAGCTCGTCGCGGAAGTAGTTCGGGGTGATGTGAAACTTCGTCACGATGTTGTCGCGCAGCCCGGGGAGCATGCGCTCCTCGAGGTGGCGCAGAATCTTGTCGAAGTACGCCTCGCCGATGTCGTCCCAGTCGACCCCGGACTTCAGGTTCGGCACCGGCGACAGCACGTACATGTTCTCGTGTCCGGCCGGCGCCACCGAGGGGTCCGACCGCGTCGGCGCGTGCAGATACAGCGAGAAGTCGTCGGCGAGGTGCCGACGGTGGAAGACGTCATCGAGCAGGCCCTTGTAGCGTGGGCCGAGCACGATCGTATGATGGGCCTGAGCCTCGTATAGCTTCTTCGTCCCGAAGTAGCCCACGAACAGCCCCATCGAGTTCTTCACGCGGTCGATACGTCGATCGGAGTGCTTCGTCCGCGCGCTCGCGTCGATCATGGATCCGTAGACGACCGAGGGGTCCGCGTTCGCGATCACGTGGGCGGCCTCGATGCGCTTGCCGTCCGCGGTGACCACCGCGCACGCGCGGCCGTCTTTCACCTCGATGCGCTCCACGGGCGTGTCGTACAGAAACTCGATGCCGAGCTCCTCGCCGAGCTGCACGAGGCTGCGCACGATCGATGCGGTACCGCCCAGCGCGTAGTGCACGCCCCACTTTCGCTCCAGCCAGTGGATCAGCAGGTAGATCGAGGTCGCGTCAAACGGATTGCCGCCGATCAGCAGCGGCTGGAACGTGAAGGCCTGCCGCAACCGCTCGTCCTCGATGTACTGGGCGACCTGGCCGTACACGGTGCGGTAGTTCCCCAGCTTCAGCATCCGCGGCAGCACCTTGAGCATGTCGCTCACGCGATCGAACGGCACGTCGGCGAGCTCGGTGTAGCCGACGTCGAAGATGCGCTTGGCGTGCGCCGCGAGCTTGCGATAGCCGTCGACGTCCTTCGCGTTGAACTGCCGAATCTGCTCGATGAGGCGCTCCTCATCGCCGACGTAGTCGAACACCGAACCGTCGTCGTAGAGGATGCGGTAGAACGGGTCGACCGGCACGAGATCGTAGTAGTCGCGGCGGTCGCGCCCCACGAGGTCGAACAACTCGTCGAACAGGTACGGCGCCGTGATCACGGTCGGCCCCGCGTCGAACGAGAAGCCGTCCCGCTCGAAAACGCGCGCGCGGCCGCCAGCGTCCGGCAGGGCTTCGACGACCGTGACCGCCCAACCTTTGGCCCGCGCCCGAATCGCGGCGGCGAGTCCGCCGACTCCGCTTCCAATGACTAGAACGGTCTGCGACATGCGTTTGCAAATACCACCGAATCGGCCGATGGGCTATCGACGGGTCGCGAGATGGTAGCCCGCGGTGGCGCCGGCCGGCACGAACACGACCGCTGCCGGGGGCGCGACCACGGAGAGCAACGTGCCGGAGACACTACCCAGCAGCGTCGCCCAGAAAGGGCTGCGGCGGCCCGACGCCTGGCCCAGCGCCCAGACCGTGATGCTGGACAGCGCCACGTATCCGATCACCAGCGGCACGACCGTGGGCGCGCCGGGTAGCGGTCGCCCCGTCGGCCAATCGAATGCCGGCTCCAACATCGTGTACCCCATCACGCCACCGAGAGTGCCGCCGGCCAGGCCAGCGATCCCTCCGACCACCATCTGTGCGGCAACCGTTGCGCCGGTCCCCCAGACGTCCGGCGCTGGCGCCACCGTCCCGCTGAAGTAGACCATCGTGTTGGGGTCCTGGGCGCGCGGAATCCGTGGTCGTTCGATCGGCGGCGTGACCTGCGCCTGTGGCCGGACGGGCTCCAGCGTGAGGGT